>DASYSU010000064.1:0-17338 GCA_036002925.1 Gemmatimonadaceae bacterium
CCCGGGGCGAGATAAAACCGTTTCGGCCTGACGCGATCGTCGAGCGACGAGACGAACACGATGTCGCCCGACGCCGGCTGGATCATCAGGAGCGGCGTGCTCATGCCGTTTGCCGAGCCCGGACCGTGTAGATCGCCGCCGCCAAACGGATATCCGGCGAGCATCTCGTTATCTCGAGCATCGGAGAATTGTCCCGCGCCGAACGAGACCTGGCCTCGCGGGATTCCGCGCACGATCGACGTCACCGCCTTGATCGGGCGATCCATCTCGACCACCGTGTCCCACTCGATCATCGGTCCGACTCGCTTGAGCGTCGCGATCAGTTTTCCCGGAGCGCGCTCCTGACCGCCGGCCCACACGAATCCGTCGCACGTCATTCGGAGCTCGTCGTCAGTCCCTTCGGCGCGCAGCTTGGTCCGGTCGAGTCCGTATGTGTTCTCGTCGGTAAAGACCAGGAAGCCGAAGCGCAGGTCGCCGAAAACGACGGATGGTTCTGGAAAATCGAAGCTGAACTTCATGAAGCCGCGGCCGCGCGGCGGGATGAAGATCTCGCTCGTCGACGTCAGCTCGACGATGTCGCCCGTTGCGTGGACGCCCGCCGCCGGGACGATGGGCGAAGGCTCTGGCGACGAAGTGTCCGTCTCGAGTGCGCCCAAAGGCACGAGCGCACCAGCGCCGACCGCGCCGACCGTCTTGAGCCAATCGCGACGGGAGATGTCATCATTCATGGTGAGGCCTTGGGCGGATCGGTCGACGAGTATACTAGCGCCGGCCACGTTCGCCGCCAGAAGAACGCGTCTGCAAGCCGGCCGAATCAGGCGCCCGAGTCAACTCGCGCCTGGCCGCGCACCATGGCATTATAGAGCAAGCCCCATCGGAGATTTTAGTGATTCGCACCCCATTTCCTCGTGGCGCCATCGTGGCGCTCATCTTCGGCGCGACGGTCGCCGGCGCTCAGACACAGCGATCGATGACATTCCTCGACGCGCAAAACATGCGTCAGACGAGCGGCTTCGATCTCAGTCCGGACGGGCGCTCCCTCCTCTACGCGCTCAGCGTTCCGGACTGGAATCAAGCGCGCCGACAAACCGATCTCTACATGGTCGCGGTCGATCGCGGCGTGCCGAGCGCGCGGCAACTCACATTCACGAAAGACAAGAATGAGACGAGCCCCAAGTGGTCGCGCGACGGTGCCTTCATCGCGTTTCTCTCCGATCGCGATGCGCCGACCGGCGCCGCGGGAGCGACGGGCGGACGAGGCGGTCCAGCCGCGCCGGGCGGCAATACGCGCAACCAGCTCTACGTCATGCGACTCGACGGCGGCGAGGCCAAACGGGTGACTGACGGGCGCGAAGGCGTGTCGAATTTCTCGTTCACCAAGGACGGCAAGTCGATAGTCTACACGGCCGGCCGCCAGGGCGACGAGCAGATCTACGCGCTCGCCATCGGCGACCTGTGGGGAGACATTGCGCGGCCGACGCAGCTCACGCGTCATGCGACCGGCGTTGGTACGTGGCAGTTCGGTCCCGACGGTAGAAAGATCTTCTTCGTCACGCCGGATTCGATCGACCGCGATGATCGCCTACGCACCGAGAAGCAGTTCACCGTGCGTCCGCGCGAGCCGCAGTCGTCGCTGCAGAGTCTCTGGGTCTTCGATCTCGACACCCGCCAAGAGCGCCGGCTCACCACTGACGATCATTACAGCGTCGCGAATCCGACGATCTCACCCGACGGCAAATGGATCGCGTTCCATGGCATGTCGACGAATCGTTATGAGCGTGGCAATCTCGAGCAAAACGACTATGCAGATCTGTATCTGCTGAACGTCGCGAGTGGGAACATCGAGCGCCTCACGAAGAACGACATCGTCAGCGAAGGGTCCGTGAGCTTCTCGCCCGACAGCAAGATGCTCGCGTTCTCGGCGCCCGACGATTTCAAGTTCGAGCACAACCAGAAAATCTATCTTCGAGCGGTCGATCAGCCCGGCGCGCCGTTCAGAAAGATCGGCTCCAAGCTCGATCTCGAGGTTCGAGTTGGGGGCGGCCGTGGTGGTGGTGGCGACGGCAGCGAATCGTCGTTCTGGTCGGCCAAGGGCGACACGATCTACTTCGGCACTGGCAAACGCGCCACGACGCAGTTCTTTGCCATCTCGACGG
The DNA here is from genome assembly GCA_036002925.1 of Gemmatimonadaceae bacterium. Classification (GTDB taxonomy): domain Bacteria; phylum Gemmatimonadota; class Gemmatimonadetes; order Gemmatimonadales; family Gemmatimonadaceae; genus JAQBQB01. The sequence continues at coordinate 2,157 of DASYSU010000064.1, forward strand.
AGACCGGCGACGTAAAGCAACTCACCGACGTGCACGGCACGATCTCCGTGTCGCGCGACCAAGAATCGGGTCGCTATCTGATCACCTACGCCGATCCCAAGTCGCCGCCGTCGACGTACACCGTTGCGTCGCTCGCCGATATCGGCAACCAGGCGAAGTGGGTCAAGCTCACTGATCCCAATGCGTGGGTGCGCAGCGACGTTCAGCTCGGCGAAGAGGAAGAAATCACGTGGAAGTCGACCGACGGCACGATGATCGGCGGGGTGTTGCTCAAGCCGGTCGGTTATCAACCCGGAAAGAAGTATCCGCTGATCGTCGCGATCCACGGCGGACCCGCCGCGGCCGACATGCTGAGTTTCAACGGCGGGTACGGCGCGCAGGTGTACGCCGGCGCCGGCTATATGGTGCTCATGCCGAACTACCGCGCGTCCACGCAGTACGGCGACAAGTTCAAAACCGAGACGGCGGGCGACTATTTCACGAAGGGTTATCAGGATATCATGACGGGCGTCGACAATCTCATCGCCAAGGGGATGGTCGACAGCACGCAGATGGGCGCGTTGGGCTGGAGTGCGGGCGGCCACTATTCCAACTGGATCGAAACGCACACGAATCGCTTCAAGGCGATCAGCTCGGGCGCTGGCGTGGCGAATTGGATCTCGATGTGGTCCCAGAGCGACACGCAGCGGCTTCGCCAGTGGTACGTCGGCGACAAGATGTACTGGGACACGCCGACGGAATATCAGAACTGGTGGAAGCAGTCGCCCATCGCCACGGTAAAGAACGCCAAGACGCCGATCTTCATCCACGTCGTCGACGGTGACCCACGCGTGCCTCGCCCGCAGAGCGAAGAGATGCACATGGCGCTCTCCAAACTCGGCGTGCCGAACGAATTCTGGGTGTATCCAGGCAACACGCACGGAATCCCGGACGTGCGCAACCAGTACCTCAAAGCCGTGGCCGAGATGGCGTGGATGGACTACTACGTTCGCGGCAGCGGAAAGAAGTTCGCGTGGCGTGACGTGCTGAAGTCGGTGGAGACAAATGGTCCGCAGCTCGCCGGCGAGGCGATGCCCCAGCCGTAGGCGATGAGTCGAAAGCAAGGAGCCGTGAGCTGCACTCGACGCAAGCTCACGGCTCCTTGTTAATAGCGCACAGCGTACCGCTGGAGCTCACCTTCGGCATCGCGACGGTCATACGAATCGCGATGTCCACGTTCCCTGTGAAGTCAGACCGGGAACAGCATCTCCCGATACTTGGGCAGCGGCCAGCACTCGTCGCTCACCGCCACCTCGAGCGCATCGCAGCAGGCGCGAGCGCCCGCCATCGCGTCAGCACCAGCCGACGTCAGCAACTGCGCCTGTTTTGCGAGATCGTCATGCATGCCTTCCGCTTTGTCGATCACGGCGCCGAGTGCCTTGCGATGCTTCTGTAGATCGGCGATCAACGTCCCGATCGAGTTCGCCGCCTCGACCTGCGGAATGGACTTGATCCCGGCGGCTTTGGCCTGAGCCGCTGACGCCGCAAGCCCACCCGAGTAATCGAAGGCGGCCGGCAGCACGAACGTGTCGACGATCTCACGCATCGTGTGCAGCTCGATCAACATGTCCTTGATGTATCGCTCGAGCCGAACGTGATACCGCGAGTCAAGCTCGGTGTCATTCAAGATGCCGAGCGACGTGAGCAGCTTGCGTGACTGCTTCGTGACGAGTTGCGCGAGCGCTTCGGGCGTGCGACGAAGATTGAGCAAGCCGCGCTTGGCAGCTTCCTTCACCCAGTCCTCGGAGTAGTTGTTTCCCTCGAACCGAACGGCAGCCGTGTCTTTGAAGATCGGGCGCACGACCTTGAGCACCGCATCGTCGACTTTCTTCGTTTTCTTGAGCTCCGCTTTGAGCGCGGTCGTGATCTCACCAATTGCTTCGGCGACTGCCGCGTTGAGCAAGACGATGGGGAACGCGATCGACTGCGACGAGCCGACGGCGCGAAACTCGAACTTGTTTCCGGTAAAAGCGAACGGCGACGTCCGGTTGCGATCCGTGTTGTCCTTCTCGATCTCCGGCAGTCGCGCGACACCCAGCTTGATCATCTCCTGCTCGGCGCTGGTCGCCGTCTTGCCCGACGCGATCGACTCGATCACGTGCGTCAGCATCTGCCCCATGAAGATGGAGATGATCGCCGGTGGCGCTTCATTCGCGCCGAGCCGATGCTCGTTGCCCGACGTACCAATGCCCGCGCGAAGCAAGCCGGCGTGCTTGTGCACGGCGTGGAGCACCGCCGCCAAGAAGACAAGGAAGCGAACGTTCTGATGCGGCGTTTGCCCTGGCTTGAGCAAGTTCTGACCATCGAGCTCGGGATTGTCGGCCGCGATCGACATTGACCAATTGCAGTGCTTCCCCGATCCGTTAATGCCTGCGAACGGTTTCTCGTGCAGCACGGCCTGCAGGCCGTGTCGCAGCGCGACGCGACGCAGCGTCGCCATCACAAGCTGGTTGTGGTCCACCGCGACGTCCGTCTCCTCGAACCGCGGCGCCATCTCGAACTGACTCGGCGCGACCTCGTTGTGTCGCGTCACGATCGGCACGCCGAGTCGATAGAGCTCGTATTCGACTTCGGCGATGCACGCCTGAATGCGCTCCGGGATTCCGCCGAAGTAGTGATCCTCGAGTTGCTGCCCGCGCGGCGGCGGCGCGCCGATCAGCGTCCGTCCGGCCATGACGAGGTCCGGTCGCAACGCGAAGTGCGCGCGGTCGATGAGGAAATACTCCTGCTCCGGTCCGAGCGTCGTGTACACGCGGTACGCGCTCCGATCGCCCAGCAGCTCGAGCAGCTCGATCGCCTTCATCGAGAGCGCGTCGGAGCTTCGGAGCAGCGGCGTCATCTCGTCCAACGCCTCACCGTTGTAGCCAACGAAGACCGACGGAATACACAGTGTCTTCACGCCGGCCCATTCGGCGATGAAGACGGGACTCGCCGGATTCCACGCGGTGTAGCCGCGCGCTTCCCACGTCGCGCGTAGGCCGCCGGACGGGAAGCTCGACGCGTCGGGCTCGCTCTGAATGAGCTGCGACGCGCCGAACACTTCCATCGGCTGGCCATCGTCGAAGGACAAGAACGCGTCGTGCTTCTCGGCCGTCAGGCCGGTCTGCGGCTGGAACCAATGCGTGAAGTGTGTCGCTCCGCGACCGATTGCCCATTCCTTGATCGCCTGCGCCACGCGCGGCGCGACCTCCACGTCCAGCTTTTTCCCATGACGCACCGCGTCGAGGAGCTTGGCATATGTGTCGCGCGGCAGCTTGTCGCGCATTTGACGCACACCGAACGTGTTGACGCCGAAGAACTCGGATATGCGCGGCGACGTGCCGTTTTCGCTCGCCCCGGACGGCGCGCGTACGTCGCGTTCGGTGATTTCGCGAAGAACCGTCTTGCGCGGCGACAGGCTGGACGCGGACATGTGCTGATCGGCCTCAGGATAGGAGTTCAAGGTGCTCTAGTGAAGTCCCAAATGTACTTCAATTCATGCAAAACACGCAAACTTTCCAGAACGTTTTGCAGAAAAAATCGATCTCAGCGCGAAATCGTTGATCTCGCCGTGCTTGCCATGCGTTCGAGGCGACGTCTGTCAACTCGTTCAAGGCCCGCATTTTAGGGGCCAAAACCACCATTCGTCGACTTCGACCATCAGCCCTCCACCCTCAACCCTGCGTCATCGATCCTCCTCAACCGCCTGAGCCGCGGAACAGTGACGCCGATCCCGACCACCACTCCAAGCGACGCCAGCCCGCCGAGAACCACCGACGTCACTGTTCCCAATAGCTTCGCCGCCACGCCCGACTCGAATGCGCCCAACTCGTTCGACGATCCGACGAAGATCGAGTTCACCGACGACACACGTCCGAGCAGATGCGTTGGAGTCAGGACCTGCAGCAACGTCGAGCGAATGAGCACGCTCACATTGTCCGCCATTCCGCTAATCGCCAGGAGAACCGCCGAGAGGAGAAAGCTCCGCGAGACACCAAACCCAACGATGCAGAGAGCGAACGTTGCAACGGCGTAGAGCAACGTTCGACCTGCGCGTTTGAACGGCGGACGATGCGCGAGGTAGACCGATGCGACTACAGCACCAGCCGCCGGCGCCGCGCGCAAAATGCCGAGGCCCTGCGGGCCGACGTGGAGGATCTGATCGGCGAACACCGGCAACAGTGCCTCTGCGCCGCCAAGCAACACGGAGAACAAGTCGAGCGTGAGCGCCGACAGAAGTACCGACTCGCGAAACACGAATCGCAACCCGGATCGCAAACTCTCGCCGATTGACTCGGGTTCATTGGCCTCTCCCCGAGCGGCGTATGTAATCGACGAAAAGGTCAGCACGGCGATCGCCATCATGACCGCGTCAGCGACGTATGCGACCCGCGGCGACGTGAAACCGTAAATCAATCCGCCGAGCGCCGGCCCGACGACCGCCGCGGTTTGCCACGTGGAGCTGCGCCAGGCCACGGCATTCGCGTACAAAGAGCGGTCGACGATCTCGGCGCCGAGTGCGTTGCGCGCCGGCTGTAAGAAGGCGCGTGCGATCCCGCTCACGAAGATCACGCCGTAGAATGGCCACGCACCGTGATCGTGTAGGAAGCCCGGGATCAGGTTGAACACGAGTAGGGCCACCGAGCATGCGAGCAGTACGCTCAGCGACGCGATCGCCACACGGTGCCGGTTTAACAGATCCGCGACATGGCCCGCGTAAAGCGACATGCCGATGAACGGCAATGCCTCCGCCAAGCCCATGAGCCCGAGAGACAACGGATCGTGGGTGATGTCGTAGATCTGCCAAGCGACCACGACGCCCTGAATCTGCGACGAGATGGTCATCGTCAGCAGCGAAACGATGAACCATCGGTAGTTCTTGACTCGCAGTGCGGCGTACGGGTCGTGGGCCACGGAGACGGAAACTAGCGAGGCCATCGCTGCAGACGCACGGAGGTGCTTCCTTTGCGACCGTCCCCGGCGACCAGTACATTCGTCGCGATGAATCCGTCACCTCGTCCGAGCCGTACCCTTCATCGATGGCGAGCGAGTCGACTATGACCGGCGCTGCGGCGAATGCCGCAACTGCTTCGCGCGGTGCCGATGTCGACGCCGAGCTCGTTCGTCGCATGCAGTCGGGTGACGAGCGCGCGCTCGGCGCGTTCTACGACCGCTGGTATCCGATCGTGAACGGACTGGTCGCGCGAATGTTGAAATCGGCGGACGACGTGGAAGACGTAGTTGAAGAGACGTTCTGGCAAGTGTGGCGACAAGCGAATCGATTCGCGGAAGGACGCGGATCGGTGCAGACATGGCTCCTGACCATTGCCCGGAGCCGCGCACTGGATCGAATTCGCGCCACGCGTCGGCGCCGCGAGGACTCGATCGACGCCGACGGTGGAGAGAATCTCGCCGCAGTCGCCGAAGCGAGCTTCGCGACCGCGTCAAACGATCCGTCGCTCGCTGTCGAGCACAACGAGCGCAGCCAGGCGATCAGAGCCGCGCTCGGCGAGCTGCCACGCGAGCAACGCGAAGCGCTCGAGTTGGGGTACTTCAGAGGACTGAGTCAGTCTGAAATCGCGGAACGAACGGGACAACCGCTCGGTACGGTAAAGACACGAATGCGATTGGCAATGCAAAAGCTGCGGGACCGGTTGTCCCCGCTTCATGAGGCTGCACGATGATTCCCGAATTGAGCCACGAAGAGGCTTTCGCCGCGTTGGATGCGGCCGCGCTCGACGCGCTCGATTCAGCCGAGCGCGAGGCGGTGCTCGCGCACGCCGACGGCTGCGAGAGTTGCCGTCACGAGCTCGAGGCTTTGCGCGCGACCGCCTCGCAACTCGCGTTCGTCTCGCCGCGTTCCTCGGAAACGGTGCCCGGAAGCCGCGAGCGAATTCGTTCGCGACTCACCGCGCGCGCGGCTGCTGACGCAAAGGTCCGCGGTCTCGCGCCGGCGCGGATGCCCGAGCTATCTACCCGTGAGTATCGGGCCATTCGTGCGCGAATCAACGTCCTCGCGTGGCGTCGAGCCGAGTGGCTCGCTCTTGCGGCGAGCATTCTGTTGATCGTCGGCATCGGCGTCATGGCATCGGTGCTGCGCGACCGCGAGAATCTCAAGGAAGCGCTGGTCGGCGCGACGGCCAGCACGCACCGCTCGCAGCAGGCGAGCGATTCGCTCCGCAGTCTCGTCATGTCGCGCGACAGTCTCATCGCCGGAATCACTGGACGCGACGTTGCGATGGTGCAACTCTCGTCGAGCGCCGCGCGAGAGCCGAGCGCGATGATGTTCTGGGATCGCTCGCGCAATGGCTGGACGCTCATCGCGCATAATCTCCCGACTCCCAAGCCTGGCCGCACCTATCAGCTCTGGCTGGTGACGCCGACGGCGAAGATCAGCGCTGGCACGTTCACGCCCACGAACGGCGACGCGATGGTGCGGGCAACGTACGCGCTCGCGCGTGATTCGCTCCGAGCCGTGGCGGTGACCGATGAGCCTGCCGGCGGCATGCCGCAACCGACAGGGTCGATGGTCGTGATCGGCAACGCCACTAAATAGCAGTCATGAGTGCTCAGTTTTGAGTCCTGAGTTGAACGACAACCGAAGTCGTCAGTCCTCGGTATGCAGTATCAGTCGTGAGCTCAACGGCGACGGTAGTTAGGACTGACGACTCAGACTAACGACTCAGCACTGAAGACTCGTGGAGTGCACTGAAGACTCAGAACTGAGCACTGAGCACTGAAACAGCGATCGTCGTCAGGTGTATCAAAGACCTGGACTTACACAACCGCCTGGATTGGGAGCAGCACCATGACAATCGAAGTGCAGATCGACTTCGACGCCGCGGGCGGCGTCGATCTCGATAGACTGGAGCGGAGCCTCGGGCTTCGCGGCGAGCGCGTCGGCCTCGGCCGTTATCGCGTCACGGGAGGATCCCAAGATCATTGGGTCGACCTCTACACGACCTCGCATCCCCGCTGCGATTGCGGCGATCACCTTTGGCGCGAGCGAATCTGCAAACACATTCTGGCCGCACTCCTGCGTGAGGGGAACGAGCGCGTCTTGACGGCGCTGCCTCGACTCCTTGAGCGGGTTCAAGCGGCCTAGGTGAAACGACCTTTTCGATTCGGCGTCGTCCTACGACGCATTCGAGAACACTTACGGGGAAGCACCGTCGCCGACGCGGCGATGTTCGAGCTCGCCGATCGCGGACACGCCTCGCTGTTCGAGCAGCTGGTCGGCTGCATCATCTCGATTCGCACGCGCGACGAGGTCTCACTTCCGACAGCGCTCGACCTGTTCGAGCGCGCGTCGACCCCCGCCGCGGTAGCGAAGCTATCGGTGCCTCAAATCGACAGGCTCATCGCCGCGAGCACATTTCATCGCGCCAAGGCCGATACGGTTCGCTCGATCGCGACTCGCGCCGTCGAGGAATTCAACGGCAAGCTGCCGTGCGACTTCGACACCCTGACGTCGTTCAAAGGCGTGGGGCCCAAATGCGCGAGCCTCGCACTCGGCATCGCCTGCGGCCAATCGCACATCGGCGTCGACGTCCACGTCCACCGCGTGACCAATCGCTGGGGTGTCGTCGCGACGCGCTCGCCCGAGCAGACAATGGCCGCGCTCGAGAAGATTCTTCCGAAGCGCTACTGGATCGAGATCAATCGTCTCCTCGTCCCGTTCGGCAAACACGTCTGCACGGGCCAGCGACCAAAGTGCTCGACGTGTCCAGTGCTCGAATACTGCAAGCAGGTCGGCGTGACAAGCCATCGCTAGCGGCCGCGACTTGTTCCGATGCTGATCCGCGCCGATCCGCGGCTAATTGTTGACACTTATTGGCGCGGCAATCGATCGCGTGTCGCGATCACAGCGCTCTCATCGCCTCGACGGGTTCAATGGCGAGTGCTCGGCGCGCCGCCAAGTACGTCGCCAGCAATGTGACCGCGACCGAAACGCCGACGACAACCGCAAGGACTGGCGGATCAAACGCGTGCACTCCGTAGACCGCCGAAGCCAGCGCGCGGCCGAGAAGCATTGCCGCGAACAATCCCACACCGACGCCGACAATTGCCGGCCGCGCGCCGTGCTTGCCAACGCTGCTGATGACCTGCGCCGGCGTCGCTCCCAAAGCCACGCGAACGCCGATCTCCCGGCGTCGATCGCCGACGGAGTGCGCGATCACCGCGAAGATCCCGATGCCGGCCAGCAACACCGCCACACCGGCGAACGCGCCGAGCAGTCGTACTTCGTACGACAGCCGCGCCCACGAGTCATGCATTCGCTCCTCCATCGTGCGCACCTCGAATAACGCGAGGTTCGGGTCGACGTCGCGCACGGCGCGTCGGACCGCGGGAACGAGCGCATTCGGTGCGCTGCGAGTCCGAACGAGGACCGTGCGCGTCGAGTACGTGAACTGCCCGTACGGCGTATAGAAATCAGGCTGGAACGGATGCTCCTCCAATGGTTGATAGGCGACGTCGCCGACGATACCGACGATTTCCGCGCTCGAGTCCGGGCTGATGAAGTTGCTGCCACCACCGAACCACACGCGCTTGCCGATGGGATCCTCGTTCGGCCAAAATCGCTTCGCTGCCAGCTCGTTGATGATCGCAACGCGCGGCGCACCGGCGCGGTCGGCGTTCGTGAACACGCGTCCCCGGATCAATCGCACGCCGAGCGCGCGAAAGTGATTCGGACCGATGTAGTGACGCAGCACGGGTGGCGCAGCATCAGGTGTCGGCGTCGGACGTCCCATGATGTAGAGCGTGGTGTTGGCGCACCCGGTGCCCACAGGCGCGCAGCCATCGACCGACGCCGCCTCGACTCCAGGCAACCGCTCGATCTCGGCGAGCACTCGCTCGATCAGCGCAGGCGCCTTCGGCGCGGGATACTCGACGTCCGACGGCCGAATCAAGAACGTGAGCAGATGCGTACGATCGAACCCGACGTCAGTCGAATCGAGGCGACGCCAGGTCGCGACCAACAGGCCGGCGCACGACAACAACACGACCGCAAGCGCCGCCTCGCCGCCGACGATCAATTGTCGCGGTGTAATTCGTCGAGAGCCATCACCCGTCCCCGCGCCGACACCATCCTTCAAATCGCGCGGCAAATCGACGAGCGTCGCCCGCAATGCCGGAAAGAGGCCAAACGCGAGTGTCGTCAATGCGCACAGCACCAGGCAAAACGAAAGCACACGCAAGTCGGTGCGTGGCGTCGCGAACTCACTCAGCGCACCGTACAAGTTGCGACCACGCGCCGCCGCCGGCGGAAATACGATTCGATTGGCGATTGGAACCGCGAGCAGCACGGCAATGCCGCCGCCCGCCATCGCGAGCAGCCCCGACTCGACGAGCAGTTGGCGAACGATACGCCCGCGACTCGCGCCGGTCGCAATGCGGATCGCGATCTCACGACGGCGCGACACCGCTCGGCCGAGCAGCAACCCGGCGACGTTCGCGCACGACAACAACAGCAGGCACGTGACTCCGCCAAGCAGCAGCAACATGGGTCGTCGGGTGCTCGGATCGATTCGCGCCTCGGTCAACGACATTGCCGTCGCGCCGAATCGTGTGCCCGGAACGGTCGTCGCGCTCGGCTGCGCGCGCTGGGCTTCGGCCGCGAGCAGCGCGAGCTCGGCGCGCGCGCCATCCATGGTGACGCCGTCGCGCAATCGCGCCACGACACTGATGAAATTCTGATTCGTCACCAGGTAGTCGGCGTAGCTCAAGCGCGGCGCCATGGTTGCCGGAATCCAAAGCTGCGCGCGGCCAGAAAGTCCTGTGAATCCACTCGGTGCAATTCCGACGACGGTGAGCGTCACTCCATTGACCGCGATCGCCTTGCCGACGATCGTGCCGTCGCCCCCGAACCGACGCTCCCACAAATCGTAGCCGATGATCGCCACTGGGTGGGCGCCGGACCCGACGTCTTCATCCGCCACAAAGGCGCGTCCGACGAACGGCTGAATTTCCAGCGTAGGCCAATAGGACGATGACACCATCTCCGCGTTCACCGGCTCCGGTTCACTCTCGGGACTCGTGATGGTGAGGACCGAAAGACTGAAACTCGCGACGTGGCTGAATGAGGTCGCCCGTTCCCGCAACAGCCGGCTCCGCGGCCACGACCAGCGCTCGCGCCCGACCGGCTCGTTCGGATGTTGGCGCGTAATGAACAACATCGCCAAGCGATCAGCGCTTGGGAGCGGCGGAGGACGGAAGAGCGCCGCATCCACAATGCTGAACACCGAGGTCGTCGCCACGATGCCGAGCGCGATCGATAGCACCGCGGCGCCGCTCAACACTCGTGCCCGCATGAGGCTCCGCCCGGCAAACCGAATGTCGCGAATCAGCGTCTCGAGCATGGGCTATTGAGGTCGGAGGCGAATCGTGCCCTTGAAGGTGCGTGCGGCGACCTGCGCGCCGCCGCGCCCGAGGCTGACGCGAACCGAATGCGGCGTCGAGGCAATGGGTCGAACTCCGCTGAAGCCGTTCTCGATCGCTCCGACGATGCTGGACAGCGCGAATACGCCGGAGACGGACTTCGCGAGCAGCAGATCGATTGCGCCGCTGTGATTAGAGAAATCGAAGATGGCGCCGGCGACCGGCGAGCCCGCATAGTGGACGTCGCCCGACACAGATCCGAATTGTCCGCGCACGATGCTGGGACTCGCAATGCTGAGTGTCCCACTGATTGTCGATGCGTCGACATCCTGCGGCTCGCCGCGGACGAGCATGTTTCCATCGCCGGTTCTGGCGTGCACCCAGGGCGTGACGACGTTGAGATCGACGTTTCCGCTCATCGACTGCACCTCGATCGTCGACGCCGATCCACCGATCCGAATTCCGCCCGACACCGAGTAGAACCAGCCTGACACGTCGGTTGCGGTGATATCTCCAGTGACCGTCTTGACGGCCACCTTGCTGTCCTTTGGCAAGTAGATGACGATGTCGCACGGTGCGTTTCGCCTGCCGTCGACGTGCTCGTCGAAGCCGAGCTTCATCGACGAATCATTGCCATAGAGATAGAACTTTTCGCCCTTGGCAACATGCCCACGAACGACGATGGAATCGTTCTCCCAACCCACGAGGCGAACCGGGCCAGCGGGGTTCATCGTCTTGAGCGAAAGCCGTGACGTGGCGTGACGCGCACGAAGCACTGGACCATCGGCTGACTGCGAGCCGATCGTAGCGAGGGCAACCGTCATCATCAATCCAGCCGAAACGAATGCGAGTCGCATAGTCATCCTGCGTTACCCACGCGCTTGAGGACGTCAACCTTCTGCCGGTACGACGACGCCAACAGCCGTCGTAGCGCCGGGTTGTTTGGGTCGTGCGCGATCGCTTCCTTGAGCTCGGCGATCGCCGAATCGACGACGCGCAAGTCGTGATCGATCGCCACAACGGCCTCGGGCCTCAGCATCGAGCGCCGCAGCTCGAGCTGGTTAAGCAGCGTCTGCGCTTGCTCCTCATAGGCGTGCGCAGAATCCGCGACCGCGATGAGTGACGTCGTTTCCAAGCTCGACGCACTGGACGCGACGCGGTCTGCAGTCGCGCGCGCACGCCATACGACGGCGGCAATCACCACCGCGGCCGCCATCATGATCGCAGCGCCGACGCCGCGCGCGCGTCGACGACCCTCGATCCGGATCGCGTTGGGCGACAGCGGAACGAGCTTGCTGGCCTCAATGCGCGTCCGGATCGACGGCCACAACTCATCGAGCGGCGCCGCAGTGGGAGCTGGGCTGTCATGGATTCGCGTCATGAGCGTTCTGATACGAGCGACATCACCGGCACATTCCGCGCATTCACGCAGATGCGCTTCGATGAGAGGAACCCGCTCGGCCGGCAGTGACCCCTCGGCGTGGGCATGCCGTTCCTCCTCCGTGAGATGCGATTGCGCGTCGATCATAGGTCGAGCAGCCTCATGAGAGCGCGGCGCGCGCGCCACAGTTGAGCGCGAGCCGTTCCTGGCGCGATGCCCGTCATCTGCGCGATCTCATCGTGAGAGTAGCCTTCGATATCGTGAAGCACGAACACAGTGCGTGCGCCTCCCGGAAGCTGAACGAGCGCCGCGTCGAGGTCGATCCGCGCCTCGATTTGACCTGCGGGTGACCGCGATCCGAATGTCGCGTCGTCACCCTCGATTAGCCGGGCCGCATCGCGTTTCGACGATCGCAGCTGCTCGAGTACGACGTTCACACCCAGACGATGCAGCCACGTCGCCAGCGAGCTTTGTCCACGGAACGTCGTCAACCGCTCCCACGCGCGAACGAAGATGTCCTGCACGAGATCGAGCGCTTCGCCGTCCGTACCGACCATTCGCCGGCACAGCGCAAAGATCGCGGCCGAGTGCGTTCGATAGAGCGACTCGAACGCGTCGACGTCGCCGTGCTGCGCGCGACGAACGACGTCATCCACGGCATTGACGTCGTTCACCGCCGACATCGCCTCGGTCGGTCCGTGCACGCGAGCGTTCATTCCCGGATGCGATGTGTTACCGCTTCGCTGCTTCGGCGAGTGTTGAATCAATCTCTTTTGCGCCCACGGGGCGAGGGAGCTGGTTGCCGCCCGCGAGCTCGGTCGGGACGCGGACGGATGCGACGCTGCCGTTGCGGTCGAGCGTTACGATCGCCGTGGTATGCTGCAACGCGATGCGAAGCAGCCACGTTCCATCGCTCGGCCACTGACGCCGTACACCGAACACGCCTGGGCGGCCGGTCGTATCGAAGCGAAGCGGAATGCTGCGCCGCGAGCCGTCGACGAGCCCCTCGGCGGTGCCGGTGAGGTCGGAGAGCTGCGCCTGACCTTCGCGAAAGACGGCATGAACGAGGAACGCCGCGCCGCGCGCGGTGGGGTCGAACGGATTGACCGGCGATTCGATCGAGAGCCAGGGCGGCCACTTGGCCGCTGCTGCAGTCGTGAACGCTGCCGTCGCTGTTGCCACCGCGAGCAGTCCTGCCGAAATCAAAACACGACGTGTCATACATCCTCCAATCGGTTGAGCCACTATCTCCTCACTCAACCGATTGGATGATCGAACGCTCCGATTTGCTTACGTGGTCGACTCCGCCGGGATCAACCGCGTTTCTTTCGGCCGCCCTTCTTGCGCGGGACCTTCGCGCCTTTCTTGCGCGCTTCGGACAGTCCGATCGCGATTGCCTGCTTGCGGCTCTTCACTTTGCCGCCCTTGCCGCCCCGACCGCTCTTGAGCGTGCCTTTCTTCCGGCGACGCATCGCGCTCTCGACGCGCTTGCTTGCTGCTTTGCCGTACTTTCGACCACCCGACTTTTTCCTCGCTGCCATGGTCGCCTCTTGTTGAGAGTTCGCCCATCACACTCGCGTGTCTCGTGACCCGCGAGTTCGGTCGGGACCGATTCAAAACGCGTTCCAGCGAAGTGGGCTATGACGAAGGAGCGGCGCCCGGTGGGGCTGGCCGCTCATCCTTGAGCATCTGCGGCGCGTTTCGCTTCGCATAGAGCTGTGCGGCCTCGAGGACGGCCATGCAGAACCCTGCCCACGCGAGTCCGATAATTACGCCGGCGACCACGTCTGACGGGTAGTGAACGCCGAGGTACAGACGACTGCTGCAAATGAGCAGGATGATGAACGCCGCCATCGCCATCGTCAGGATTCGCGACGCCACGTTCTGTTGAAGACGCGCCGCCAGGTACGCGACGGTGCCATAGACAATCGTCGACGACATCGCATGCCCCGACGGAAACGACGCCATTGAGGCATGGGTTCCCCATGTGAAAATCTGCGGACGCGGCCGATTGAAGCCAATCTTGAGCAGGCCGTCGAGAACCATTCCGCCAAGCGTCGCGGCAATGAGCAGAATCGCCGAGTGTTTGTGGTGGTTGAGCCAAAGGAACAGCCCGGCGATGAACACGATCATCGCGACAACCACGCTGGTGCCGAGTGAGGTGACCTCCACCATCGCGGCCTGAATGCCTGGCGACTGGTGCGCGCCCATCCAACGAAGGACCGCGTCGTCGAACCCTTGTGTACTCCCCGCGCGAACGCGCTCGGCGACCTCCGAGAATGCCCACGTCAGCAGAATGGCGACGGCGGCGCCCGACAGCAGGAAGATGCCGAATACCGCGTACGCGTTTCGCACGTGCTTCCTGAGGAACCGGAGCATCTGGAAGATGAGGTCCCAGATGATCCGGAAATGGCCGCGCGTCGGCCCGGGCGAGACGTCTCGTCGGTCGTTGTTCGGAATGGTCACGGACACACCTCCCGCTCATTCAAGACGCGCGCCGCCCGCTCCAGCGCGGTGCGCGCTTCTTGCGCAATTGACGGAACCTGACGCGCTCAGCAAGACCGCCAGAGCACGACGAGTAAGGAGCTGGAATGGCGACAGCCACCCCAACGACCCAAGACGCACAGCGTCGAGCGCAGCAAGCGGCGCACGACGAGGACGTCAACCAATATCGCTGGTTGATTCTCCTCGGCTTGATCACGGCCGCGATCATGGAGGTGCTCGACACCACGATCATCAACGTGGCGTTGCCACAGATGGCCGGAAACTTGGGAGCTACGACCCAGGAGATCGCTTGGGTCGCCACCGGCTATATCCTGTCGAACGTCGTCGTGCTTCCCATGACGGCTTTCTTTACGTCCGTCTTTGGCCGACGCAACTATCTGTCGGTATCGATCGCCATCTTCGTCATCGCGTCGTTCCTGTGCGGAACGTCGCATAGTCTCGGCGAGCTGGTGTTGTGGCGCGTGGTTCAAGGGGCGGGCGGTGCGGCGCTGCTCTCGACGGCGCAGGCTACGCTTCGCCAGATCTTCCCGCGAGAACAGCAAGGCATGGTGCAAGCGATCTTCATCCTCGGCATCATTGTGGCGCCGACGTTGGGTCCGACGCTCGGAGGATGGATTACCGACAACTACAACTGGAATTGGTGCTTCTTCATCAACATCCCGATTGGAGCACTGTCATTGTTTCTCGTCAGCGGGTTCCTGCACGACCCGCCGGGAATGCGCCGCAAACCGGAGCAAATCGATTTTCTCGGGATCAGCCTGCTGATCGTCGGACTCGCCTCGCTGCAGTACGTGCTCGAGGAAGGCCGATCGAAGGATTGGTTCAGCGACGTGATCATCGTGCGCCTGAGTGTGGTCGCCGTGATTTGCCTTTCCATCATGCTCTGGTGGGAGCTTTC
>DASYSU010000065.1:0-2107 GCA_036002925.1 Gemmatimonadaceae bacterium
TTCGCGACGTATGGAATGCCGTGCACCATCCAGTCGGGCGCCGGCGCGCCGCGCAGCTTGGTGTCGAAGAACTGCTGCATCTTCATCGCGATATCCTTTTGATTCGCGCGACTCGCCGGATTGTGCACGTCGTTGTTGTAGCTGATGAGATAGGCCTCTTTGCCCAGCCGGCGCATACCGACGAACAGCTCGATGCCCTGATAGTAGGGCACGGCGTCGTCCATGTCGTTGCTCATGATGAACAACGGCGTCGTCACGCGATCGAGCCAGAACAACGGCGAGTTTTCGATGTAGAGCTGCGGTGCTTCCCACAGCGATTTGCCGATGCGGCTTTGTCCCGTCTCGTACTGGAACGATCGTGCGAGTCCCGAGCCCCAGCGAATGCCACCGTACGCGCTCGTCATGTTCGCTACCGGCGCGCCCGCCATCGCGGCGCTGAACAGGTGCGATTGCGTGATGATGTACGCCGTCTGGTATCCGCCCCACGATTGGCCCTGAATGCCAAGGCCCTTGGGATCGACGTATCCGCGCGCCATGATCGCTTCGACGCCCGGCACGATCGACTTGAGCGCGCTGGGTCCGGGATAGCCCGTCTCGTAGTGAATGTCCGGCACGAAGACGAGATATCCGTTCGACACGTAGTGCGTGTAGTTGATCGTGTTGCGTCCGTTCGGCGGAACGTAATTGTGCAGCGTGTTCGAGTTCTGCTCGTAGAAGTACGCGATCATCGGGTACTTCTTGTTCGGATCGAAATTCTCCGGCTTGAACAGCAAACCCTTGAGCGGATATCCATCGAGGCTGTTCCAGTGGACGAGCTCCACGGTGCCCCAGTTGTAATTCTTCTGTTGCGGGTTCGCGTCCGAGATCTTGTTGAGCTGCGTGAGTGACGGCCCAACCCAAAGATCGGGGAACATCTCGAACGTGCTCTTGGTGACCAGATACTCCTCCGTCCCCGCCGCTTTGATCGGCGTGCCGAAGTTGACGTCGGCCATCACCACCTTCTCCGGTGCCTTTACGACGCCGAGTCGATCGCGATAGAAGCCGCTCGCCATGGTCTCGGTGTTGACGGCGCGCAGCAACAGCGGCTCGGCGGGATCGATCACACCGCGCTCCGAGTCGCCGCCGGCGCCGCCACCGCGTCCACCTCGTCCACCGCCGCGGCCACCGCCCGCACCCTCGGCAAGACGGAATTGCAGATGCTCGCGCACTCCGACCGAATCCGTGACGACGATCGGCGCCTTGGACCCGCTCGGGTCGAGCTCCCAAATGTCGTAGTGATCGTACACCAGCATCGACTTGTCGCCTTTGGTCCATCCCGCCACGCCCCACGCAGGGGGAATGGATGGCGTGTCGGTGTTCTCATTCTCTAAATGAACGTTCTTCATCGCACCGCTGACGTCGATCGTCTTGCCGGTCGCCGTGCTATAGGTGAACCAATGCCCCTTGTCGAAGAACGCGATGTACTTCGCGTCGGGCGAGAGTTGCGCGTTGCCACTGATCTTTTCCCGCACGAGTTTCTTTGCACCCGTCGTCGGCTCGATGACGTAGACGTCTGTGCCGCCGTCACCCCACATCGACTCGATCATGTAATGCTCGCGCGAGTTGGCGAGCGCCACCTTCCCGTCGTCCGACACGTTGACGGTCGGAATCGAGTCGTCGGCGAGCTGCACCAGCTTCTTCGTCGCGGGAAAGTACACCGCTTGGAACGAGCGATTGCGATCGCGCGAGGCGCTCAGCTTCTGCGCCGGCTGGAGCGTTGGGTCTTTGTAATTCCAAAGATCATACACGGCCTTGCCGACCAATGAGTCAGCCGGCACCGAGTCGATCGCCGGCGGGGCGATGGCAAGGGTGATCGCGGCGCCGGATCGTGTGAACGCGATGGTTCCGTTGTCTGCGATGTGGAGGCCAGTCGGTACTTGCGCGGGCGTGACCAACGCCTGGGCAGCACCGCCTTTCACCGTCGCGCCGTACAGGGTGTAGCGAGGCTTGTCGCCGCGACCAAATTCGTCACGATCGGAGACGAAGACGACTTGCGTCCCGCTGCGATCGAAGGCGATCCCTTTGTAGTCACCACGCCCGCTCAGCAGCGTCGCGGTCGCGCTCGACG
>DASYSU010000066.1:0-11344 GCA_036002925.1 Gemmatimonadaceae bacterium
AAGCTGGTCACTCCATCGACACGCGTCATCGACGCGCACGGAATGATGGTTGTTCCCGGATTCATCGATTCGCACATTCATTTTCTCGAGGGCGGTTTTGGTTTGGCGTCGGTGCAACTCCGTGATGCGAAAACACCGCGCGATTTTGTGCACCGCATTAGCGAATTCGCAAAGACGCTCCCAGCCGGTGTGTGGATTACCAACGGCGACTGGGATCACGAGCAATGGGGTGGCGAGCTCCCCCGGCGCGATTGGATCGACTCCGTCACGCCGAATAATCCGGTGTGGGTGAATCGTCTCGACGGCCACATGTCGCTCGCGAATGGCGCGGCACTGCGAGCAGCTGGAATTACGAAGGCGACGCCCGAAGTGGCCGGCGGGACGATCGTCCGCGACGCGCAGGGCGAGCCGACGGGAATCCTCAAGGACAACGCGACGTCGCTGATCAATCGCGTCCAACCCAACCCGTCGCCCGAGGAGGAAGATCGAGCGCTCGATGCGGCGATGCGATACGTCGCCGGCAACGGCGTCACGTCCGTGACACACATGGGAACATGGAGCGACCTGGCCGTATTCGAGCGCGCGCACGCCGCCGGTCGACTCCGGACGCGAATTTACGCGGCCGTGCCACTGTCGACATGGGAGCGTCTCCGCGACACGGTGAAACGCCGCGGACGCGGCGACGAGTGGCTCAAGATCGGCGCGCTCAAGGGGTTTGTCGACGGATCACTCGGCTCCCACACCGCGGCGATGCTGGCACCATACACCGACGCGCCGAGTGACACCGGCCTGTTCGTGAACACTCCGGAGCATCTCTACGAGTGGACGTCCGGAGCGGACAAAGCCGGACTGCACGTGATCGTTCACGCGATCGGCGATCGCGCGATCCGCACGCAACTCGACATCTATGAACGGGTCGAGCACGAGAACGCCGCACGTGATCGTCGGTTTCGAATCGAGCATGCGCAACACATCGCGCCTCCGGACATGTCGCGCTTCGCCCCACTCGGCGTGATCGCCAGCATGCAGCCGTATCACGCGATCGACGACGGACGTTGGGCCGAGAAGGTGATTGGCCACGAGCGCGGAAAAGGAACATACGCGTTTCGATCGCTGCTCGACCATCACACGCGACTTGCGTTCGGCAGCGACTGGTTCGTGGCGCCGGCGACACCGCTCGAGGGAATTTTCGCGGCGGTGACGCGTCGCACGCTCGATGGCGCGAATCCGGGCGGATGGTATCCAGAGCAGAAGATCAGCGTCGAGGACGCGTTGCGCGCGTATACGAGCGGTGGTGCCTACGCGTCGTATGACGAGCGCGACAAGGGAACGCTCGAGCGCGGAAAGCTAGCCGACTTCGTGATGATCGATCGTGATCTGACGCGAACGCCGCCAGAGGAAATCGCTCAGGCACGAGTCGTGATGACGGTAGTTGGTGGCCGCATCGTTCACTCTCGCGAATAGTCGCTCAGGTTTTTCTCCGAGACATGGCTGTCAACTCTCTGCCGCGGTCTTGCACGGCGATCGCCGGCTTGTTGTTCGCCGGTTCGAATCTCGTTGGGCAAGTTCCGTCGCGCGGACGTCTGCCCGCCGTTGCGTACACGATCAATGTCGTGAGCACGCCGCACGGCGGTTCTGGCAGCGCCATGGCCGGGCCGGCGCAGAACTACACGGGCCGGGCGGTGTTCGCCGCCAATCGCGGGCGAATGGACATCGTCGAAGGGACGGTCGAATCGCTTTTCGCGAAAGGCGACTATGTCCTCTTCGACAGCACCGACCTCGTGATCGTCCATCCGGCGAGCAAGACGTTCGTGCTCCTGCCGCACAATCTGGCGAATCAGACGATGGAGCGGCTGGAATCACTCGGCGTCAAAATGACGCTCGCCGACGAGAAAGTGACCCTCGATAGCATCGCCGCCGGCGATACCGTCGCCGGCATTCCGACGATTCATTATCGCATGACGACCGCGTTCGCGATGTCGATCGACGCCGGCGTCATGCAACAGCGTCTGACGACCGAGAGCGTGACCGATTATTGGATCGCGTCGGTGCCTGGGCTACCGCGCAATCCGCTACTGCGAGCGAACGGCCTCACCGGCGGGTCGGGACTCACCGGAATGTTCAAGTCGATTTCACAAAAAGTCGATTCAGTGGCGAAGCGAATGGGAACGGCGATCGCGCTCAAAACGTCGACCGCGAGTCGAATGACGGACTCGCAGGGCGCCAACGCGACGATGGAGCAAACGTCGGAAGTGTCGAACATCGAGCGCCGCGAAGTCGACGACAGCGTTCTCGTATTACCACCGGACTTCAAACCGCGATCACTCAGCGGCGATGAAACGATCCCCGATGACGCCGGCGCGAAGTGGCGCGTCCTG
Source organism: Gemmatimonadaceae bacterium (assembly GCA_036002925.1). GTDB lineage: Bacteria > Gemmatimonadota > Gemmatimonadetes > Gemmatimonadales > Gemmatimonadaceae > JAQBQB01. The sequence goes on from DASYSU010000066.1 coordinate 2,379, forward strand.
CCGCGTCCCCGACCGGCTAGAACGGAGCGCCCGTTTCGTCCGAGGATGGCGCGCTCGACACCGTGATCGGGCCCGACGTGGCCGACTGTACGCCCGGAGCGGAGAAGGTCAGGCTCACGGTGCCGGTTCCTACGATTTTGAGATCTGTGAACGACGCCACTCCCGTAACCGGGTCCGCAACCACGCTCGTTGTCCCGGCCAGCGACGCCCCGGCGCTCACCGACACGCTTACACTCAAGCTGCCGGCGGTCGGGTTGCCGGAATGATCCAGAAGTTGGATCACCGGTTGTTGCGCGAGCGCGACCCCGCTTTCCGCCGTAGTTGCCGGCTGTGTCGTTATCGCGAGCATGGCCGGTGGGCCGGCGAAGGAAGTCGCGTTAATGACGACGCTGGTCAGTCCGGCCGATGACGCCGTCAGCGTTTGCGGACCCGGGTGCGGTCCAAGAATCCATGCCGTCACAGTCGCGATTCCCGATGCGTCGGTGGCAATCGCGGTCGGCGGAATGACCTCGCCCCCGTCGCTCGGTGAGAACGTCACAGAAGCGCCCGCGACAGGATTGCCATTCTCGTCGGTGACTCGTACCGACGGCGCGATTGGCACACTGCTTCCCGCCGCCGCGTGCTGCGCGTCGCCGGCGACGATCGTCAGTCGCGCTGGGACCAGCGGTGCGGCAATGTTGAACGGCAAGCTCGTGATCGGCGCAACGTTTCCACTCGAGGCAACGAGCGTGTACCCATTGCCAACCTTGTCGAGTCTGAGATCGTTGAACGTCGCGACGCCGTTCGACGCGTTGCGCGACAGTGTTCCGCTCAGCACCGCCCCACCCGGGTTGCTGCCGAGCGAGATCGTCACTGGGTTGGCGGCGGAGGTTTGGTTTCCGTTGGCGTCGACCAGCGTAACGCTCACCGGGGACAACGTTGCTCCAGCGGTTCCGTTCGCGGGTTGTCCGGAGAATATCGCCGCGGCGACGATTCCCGGTTGCGCCGTCGCGACGAACGTGACGTGGCGTCCGTTCGCAATCGACGCCGTTGCCGATGACTGCCCCGCGCGAGAGCCGAGCATTAGAACCACCGACGACTGTCCATTCGCGTCGCTGGAAGACGTCGCCGCGACTGTTCCGTTCGTTGCGACCCAGTTGATCGTCGCTCCGTTCACCGGAGCTCCGACGTCGTCAGCAACTTGCACGACGAACGGCGCCGCGAGCGCAGTGCCAACGCGGCCCGTCTGAGCATTGCCCGAAACCGCGACGATGGTCGCAGGCGCCGGAGCGATCGCTTGGAAGGTGAAGGTGGCATGGCTCGCCACACCGCTCACCGACGCGGTCACACTCTCGCTGCCAACCACACTGCCGAGCGTATACGTCATCGTCGCCCGACCGTCGCCGTTCGTCGCGGACGCGGAGCCGGCGAGCGTACCGCCACCCGAGGCCCGAGCCCACGCAACGCTGACACCAGAGAGCGGATTGCCGAATTGATCGGTCACGCGGACGACCAAGGGCGCGAGCGTCTTTCGAACCGTGTCCGATTGGCCGTTACCCGAAACGATTCCGATCGCCGCGGGTCCGGCCGGAACCGCCGTTTCCGGCACCGCGGCGCCAAGCTCACCGATACTGGCGAAGAAGACCTGCAATCCAGCGACCGTGCCGAGCGTGAGTGCGGTGGAGGCGCGGCCGCTCGCATCGGTAATGATACTCGTCGACCCGACACGGCCACCCGGCGGCGCCGCGAACACGACGCTCACACCAGGTACACCGAGTCCGTCCTCTGCGTTGACTTGTACGACCGCTGACGAGGGCAAGCCCGCTCCAACCACGCCGGTTTGTCCGCCGCCGGCAACGAGCGCGATCGACGTCGGTGGCGGTACCACGGCCACCGTCGCACGGTCGGTGATTCCGGTCGGCGTGACTGCGCTAACGACCAGATTGCCTCGCCGCCCTCCCGCTTGCAGCGACCCGGTGCTGTTGATCGTGGCGACAGCAGGGTCGGAGGCTGACCAACTCACCGGGACGGTCGAAACCGGATTGCTGTTCGCGTCGAACGCCGAAACGGCGAAAGTGACCGCTTGGTCCGTGGGAAGCGTAATCGTCTGCGGCGATATCGAGATCCGCGCGACGTTCGCGCCCGGTCCCACATAGTCGATCGCAACTTGGTCCTGGGCTGGCGCGGGCTGGTCGGGTGCGTGCGATCGGATTCTGCCATGTCCGTGAAACAGAACGCTTGCGGCGCTCAGGTAGTCGATGCCGACGTCAAAAACTTCGTCGCTCGAGCGAACCTCGACGGTCAGGTTCAACGTGATGTCCGGTCCCGTCGGAGCGAACGCGATCGTCGTGTCTTTGACCGTGTCGACAGGCGGTCGAACGAGGACGACGCGGACGCGATCGTAGTGCAGACCGAAGTCGGACAAGTGCTGGGCGATTTGCAGCGCCGCGGCCGAAAAGACGGGCTCGAACGCGACGCGCCCAGCTGCTCCGCCGTTTGGGCCGAGCGACGAATGCTTGACGGCCGTCGGCGGCGTGTCGGAGCACGTCGCGACGCCAACGGCGGTCAGCAGGGTGGATAGGGCGCGAAGCGGAAAGCGCACGAGAGGCAGGAGAGGAGTCGTCGGTCACGCCGACGGGGATGGTACGACAGGAGGGAAACGCTTGTCGGAATTGAAGATAGACCACGTCAACATTGTGGTCGGGGCCGCCAAGCGTCAACACTTTGGATCACAGGGGCAACGGACCCCCGTCACATCAGAATCGGACGATTTCCTGGCAGGCCCGTTTGATGTCGTCAATTTGTGGCAGGATGTCGTCTTCGAGCCGCGGAGCGTACCCGACGAACGTGTCGGTCGACGCCACTCGTTTGACGGGCGCGTCGAGCCAGGCGAAACAATCGTCGGCGATCCGGGCGGCGATTTCGGCGCCGTACCCCCAGGAAATCGAGTCCTCATAGAGGACGATCACCCGGTTCGTCTTTTTCACCGATCGATAGACGGCGTCCTGATCCCACGGGGACAGCGTACGCAGGTCGATGACCTCCGCCGACAAGCCCGACTCTGCCAACTGGTTCGCCGCGGCGAACGCGCGTTGCACCGTCGCGCCATACGTCACGATCGTCACGTCCGTTCCTTCACGGACCGTCTTCGCCTTGCCGAACGGGATCATGAAGTTCGGACCGGGATAGGCCGCCTTGTTGTACGTCTGTCGGTAGAGATGCTTGTGCTCGAGGAAGATCACCGGATCGTCGCAACGGATCGCGGTGCGGAGCAGTCCATTGGCGTCGAGCGCCGTGGCCGGGCAGACAACGCGAAGCCCCGGGCAGTGGGTGAACAACGACGCGCCGGTCTGGGAGTGATAGATCGCTCCGCGGATGTAGCCGCCATACGTGGTGCGCACGACAACTGCCGACGAAAACTCTCCGTTCGATCGCCAGCGCATGGTCGCGAGCTCATTGCGCAGCTGCATGTACGCCGGCCAGATGTAGTCGAAGAACTGAACTTCGACGACGGGCTTGAACCCTCGAATCGCCAGGCCGATGGCGCGGCCGACGATTGTCGCCTCAGCGAGCGGCGAATTGTAGACGCGCGCCGATCCGAACTCCTTCTGCAGGCCGTAGGTGACCTTGAATACCCCACCCTTGCCTTTGACCTTGCCGAGGTTTTCCTCTCGAGATACGTCGGCAACGTCCTCGCCGAAGATGAGGATTTTCTGATCGCGCCGCATCTCGTCCTTCATCGCGGCATTGAGCAGATCGACCATCGTCGTTTCGTTGCCCGAGAACTGCGGGTCGTCTTCCGTGTCGAACTGCTCGCTCGTGGGGTCGACGTCGGGGGCGTAGACGAAGTCGTAGATCGTCTCGGGGCTCGGCTGCTCGGCGGCCAGTGCCGCGTCCGTGGCGGCGAGCACCTCGGCATCGACTTCGTCCTGGATTTTCGCGATGTCAGCGTCGGTCGCGTAGCCCTCGGCGACGAGCCACTTCGGGAATTGGGTGACCGGGTCGCGCGCGGCGTCGGCGTCTCGCTCTTCGGGAGGCCGGTACAGTACTTCGTCGTCCGACAACGAGTGCGAGTACGGACGGATCACGTGTGCGTGAACGAAGGCTGGGCCATTCCGCTTTCGCGCGTACTCGACCGCCTTTTGCATCACTTGATGGCTGGCGAGCAAGTCGCAGCCGTCGACTTCCTGAACGAAAAGATTCGGAAAGCCGGCGACGAGCTTCGAAATGCTGCCGCCCGCCGTATTGACTTCGACCGGAACCGAGATCGCGTAGCCGTTGTCTTCCACGAGGTAGACGATCGGCAGCTTGAGGTTGCAGGCGTTGTTGAGCGATTCCCAGAACTCACCTTCGCTGGTCGTTCCATCGCCGGTGGTGCAGAGCACGACTTCGTCTTTCTCGAATCCGTCGGTCAGGCCCAGTTGTGACGCGCGGAGAGTCGCCTCCGCGGAACCGACGGCTTGGAGGAACTGTGTGCCGGTCGGCGACGACGACGACACGATGTTGAGCTTCTTATGGCCCCAGTGGCTCGGCATCTGCCGGCCGCCCGAATTCGGATCTTTTGCCGCTCCAACCGCCGAAAGCAACATCTCCTCGGGGGTCATGCCGAGGTGGAGACACAGTGCTCGGTCGCGGTAGTAGGTGTAGAACCAGTCATATGAGGGACGGAGCACGAATGCGGCGGCCATGAGGATGGCTTCGTGTCCGGCGCCAGAGATCTGGAAGAAGATTTTGTTCTGCCGTTTGAGCTGGATCTCTTTGTCGTCGAGGCGACGTGAGAGCAGCATGGTTCGGTAAGCGCCGACGAGTTGATCGCGCGTGAGACTGCCGGCGCTCTTGCGCTCGGCACGGGTCTGGGTGGCCATGCCTGAAAAGTAAGTGTGGAGGTCGGGTTGAGGTGAGTGGCTGCGAGGCCTTCGCGCCGACTGCCTCACAGCGAAGCGGCCTCACCCCAATGTGTTCCGACCCTGGCACTCTCCGTGCTCTTCTACGAGTCATGCATTGCACCTTCTGCGATCTCATCCACGGCGCGGCCGAGGTCAGTATCTGTCACGAGGACAGTGACGCGATCGCGTTCATGGATATCCAGCCGGTGAACAACGGGCATGTTCTCGTGGTGCCGCGGGTGCACTACGAGTCGCTCCTCGATGTACCCCCGGAATTGGGGCTGCATCTGTTCCGCGTGACGATGCGGCTGACCGGCGCCATCCGACATGTAACGGGGTGCGAAGACTTCAACATCGTCGTGAACAGCGGGGCGGCGGCCGGGCAGGATGAGCCGCACTATCACGTCCACATCATACCGCGCCGCGAGGGCGACGGGTTCGACATCCCGCTGCCGTTCAACGGATCGGAGATGCCCGACCGAACGGTTCTCGACGCATATGCGGCGCGCATTATCTCCGCGCTGCGAGATCCGATGCGCGTCGACGCCTCGGACGCGTCGTCCGACGGCGAGGACGGCCACGCGGAACGCGTTGTTACCGTTCCGTTATTCAACGAGTCGTCCTCCAAGAAGCCGTCACGGCCACCACAGCCGGCGCCAATGGAGCGCCGTCCTGACCGTTGGCGGGTGCAAGAAGGTGCGCATGGTGAGTTGCTCTATGAGCCGTTTTCAGATAGCGGCGCATAGCCGTAACAAATCCAACGTCACCTCTTGCGCCAGGAAGAGCACGATTGCATTTGTATGTCGCGCGACCAAAAATCGCGCACCCCACCGGAGGCCAATGCGCCGTCCCATCCGACATCGAAGAGAATGTCGATCGCCGCGGGTCGCTGAGCGACCATGAGCGCGGGGCGAGCGTATGAATTCCGGAGTAGCCGGTTCTTGGATGATCGGCGCGACACCCCGCCACGGGACAGGTTCCCGTTGCGGGGTGTTGCCTCATTAGCGAGGTGACATTGTCCCGACGTCGGCAATTCCACCGTGTCTCCCTCCCCCGTGTCCCGCGCGTGAACCGCCGCGCGAAACAAATCCCCTCAGCGCAGCAGAAAGGAGCGATCAAGCGCGCCGCGATGCGCGACTGCGGCCGACGCTGCGTGTACTGCGCCGCACCGCTCGAATTCGACTACGCGACGCTCGATCACGTGTACCCGCTGTCGCACGGCGGCGCACACGTGCCGGGCAACGTCGTGTTGGCGTGCGCGCGGTGCAATCGCCAGAAGGGAGACATGTTGCCGACCGAGTTCTTCGCTCGATATCCGTGGGCTGGACTCAACTTCATCGCCTACGCGCGAGCAGTGCATCGGGCGTTGAAGCGTTGCGCGCGCCGCGCGGTGAGCTTGGCGTACGCGCGCGCAGCATGAGACGGTTGCAGGTTGCTGGTGGCTAGTCGCTGGTTACTGCGTCTGCCGCTACCAGCAACCAGTCACCAGCACCAGCAACCTCAGTAGTCCACCGGTCTCAAATACGATTCGCCGATCGCGGTGCCGCTGAGCATCGCGACGGTCGGCAAGCGACGTTTCCAATGCGTGCTCGCGACGCGCTTCTTGACGATCGCGACTTCGTTCGCGTCGAAACCGCGTGCCACGAGCTCGTCGTCGGCGAACCCGCTCAGCAGCCAATTCAAAATCTCGTCGGCCTTCGCATAGCTGATTCCGAAATCGCCTTCATCGGTCTGACCGACGACGAGATCCGCCGTCGGCGGCTTGCTTACGATGACGTCGGGAATGCCGAGATGCTTCGCTAGCGCCCAGACCTGCGTCTTGAATAAATCGCCGAGTGGGTTGATCGGCGGCGAGTCGTCGGCGTGCCAAGTGAAATATCCGAAGAGCCGCTCAGTCTTGTTGCCGGTGCCGAGCGGGATGCCGCGATGTTTGGCGGCGAGGTCGAAGAGCGTGATCATGCGCATGCGCGCCATCACGTTGCCGCGCCGCCCATGCTCGGCGTCGGGTTCGTTGCAGAGGTAACCGTCGACGGCGGCACTGATGTCGATCGTGCGCGCGTCGATGCCCAACGCGTCGATCACCAACTGCGCGTGCTCGAGACTCTCTTTGCTCGACGTGCGATACGGCATTCGAACGCCGAGGACATTCTTTGGGCCGAGTGCCTTGGCTGCGAGGTACGCGGTGACGGCGGAGTCGACGCCGCCAGAGACGCCGACGACGGCGCAATGAAAGTCGCGACGAGCCATCTCGTCGCGAACGAACTGGACGAGCCACTCTTCCGTGAGGCCCGCATCGATTGCGAGTGGAGTCGGCGGAGTCCCGCGTGACGACGTGACGCGCACGACCGGCAGTGGCCCCGACGAAGGCGCTTCGTCCGGCGGACTGGGTCGCCGTGACGGAGCGATCGATGCTGGATCGTAGTCGCAGTGCGCGGGCACTCCAGCCATCACGTCGTCCATGCTGGCGCGCAGATGCGGCAGCATCGTCTCGAGGTCGGCAATGAGGGGAATGTCTGCCCGAGCGCGCGTGACGTCGGCCAGATCGACCGTGACTGCGAGAATCGAGTCTTCCCATAAGGGCGCGCGACCGCGGACCTCGCCCTTCGGTCCGGCGACGAACGAGCCGCCGGGAAACACCTTGCCGCCCTCGGTTCCGACGAGCGTCGTCAACACGGCATAGATGCCGTGTTCGTCGGCGATGTCGCGAATCAATCTGTCCCAACGGCTCACGCTCGCGGGCCCGGGAACATCGTCGGGCTTTGGCCAAGCTCCTCGGGCCGGCGGCGCGGCGCACACGAAAATGATCTGCGCGCCGTCGAGCGCGGCGATCGTCGCCGTCATGCTGTGCCACGCGTCCTCGCACACGAGCACTCCGGCGCGTCCCCATGGCGTATCGAACGCGCGGACTTCGCGTCCACGCTCGACGAACCGTTCCTCGTCGAACAGCCCGTAGGTCGGGAGGAACACCTTGCGGTGGACATGGCGTATCCGCGCATCGCCTTCGCCGAGCGTGACGTACATCACGCTGTTATACAGCTTGTTGTTCCAGATTTCGTAGAATCCGATCGTGATATCGAGCGGACGCGGCGAAGGAACGGCGGCGCGATATGTTCGGTCGAGGTCGGCGGCAAGAGTCCCGGCGGTGACTGCATTGTCTCGGACTCCGCCTTCGAGGAAGTATCCGGTCAGCGCGCTCTCAGCGAAACACAACACCATCGGACGCGGCGTGAGTCCGTCGAGCTGGGCGAATAGCGGACGCAGGCGATCCAGATTGCCGGCGTAGTCGCCTTTGCGCGGCTTGAGCTGGGCGAGGGCGAGGTGAACGAGGGGAGGCATAGTCTACATGAAGGATACGCGGCTAGCGACGTAGTTTGCAGTTCCAACAGCGGCACCCGATCGTCCTACACAACACAACGCCCGTTCCCGGGTACTACTCCCAGACCCATCGGAGTCCTTTCGTGAAGCAGCTGCTGACCGAGCACTCGTTGCGGACTCGGTCGATTGTCATGGCCGCGATGCTCGTCGCCGTCGGCGGAGCGGCGCGTGCCGGCGCGCAAGACAGCGCGCACAAAACGAACGAGGCGTGGCAGATCATTCAGCTCCCGCAATCGTCGCTCGTATTCGCTCGCGACTCGACGCTGATCGGCGAGATCGGTCATGAGATGCGAACGAATGTGTCGCTCAAGTCACTTCCCGCGTACGTGCCGCAAGCATTCGTCGCGATCGAGGATCAACGATTCTACGAGCACGACGGCGTCGACGTAATCGGCGTGCTCGGCGCGATCAAGGGAAAGATCCTGCGCGAGAATCGCGGCGGCGCCAGCACGATCACGCAACAGCTCGTCGGGTACATGCATCCCGACATTATCGACCGCCGCGAGATCAGCGGCACCGCGGGACTGTCGCGGAAATTGCACGAGCAGTCGGCCGCGCGAGAGATGGAGCGCCACTATTCGAAGCAACAAATCCTCGAGGCTTATCTCAACCAGATCAACCTCGGCCGCGGATGGTTCGGCGTCGAAGCGGGAGCGCGACATTACTTCGGCCATTCGGCCGCGCAGCTGACGCTCGCCGAAGCGGCGACGCTGGCCGGACTTCCCA
>DASYSU010000067.1:0-3974 GCA_036002925.1 Gemmatimonadaceae bacterium
GCCCGCGCCCAGCCGCTCGAGTCAGAAAACTTTGCATAGCCCTGTCTGATGAACACCCAGGCAAGAAATAGAGCGAACACCCAGAGGACAATATCGATGGCGCGTTGCCGTCGGCTAGCCACAGGCTCTCCTTGGGACATATCCAAGTAAGAGCCACTCAACCCGGAAAGCATTACCGCCTAGCGGTAGACGTCAGCTCTCAGCGTTGACAGCCGTCAGCAAAGCAACTGCGAGCACCTCCGACGCCTATCGCCGTCACTTGCCGCATCCGCGCACCAGTGCGAGAATGCGTGTGATGCCCTCCAAGCGCGTCGCGCTCTCGCGCCCTTTCAGCGATCTGCTCGTCGAGCTCTCGATCGCGCTGCACAAATTCATGATGTACCCGCCGGAACACCCGTCGCTCGCGCCCGCGGCGGCAGCCGTGGCGCGTCGAGCCGAGCGAATCATGGAAGATCGCGCGACGATCGCGTTCGGCGTCGCGCGCCACCAGCTCATCATCGAAGGCGTCGCCACCGATCCCGCGCAACCCGTCTTGCGGCGGCTCGCGGATGGTCTCAACAAGCATCACCTCGGCGCAATCAGCTTCACGCGCGGACTCACGTCGGCGGAGATCGCAGAGGCGCTCCGCGAGCTGAGCGCGGACCTCAACGCCGTCGTCCCGATCGGCCTGCGTCCGCCCAACGAATTGCCCACGTGGCCTCATATTCGGCTTCATCCGCTCACGTTCGAGCGACTCACGTTGATGGCGGATGCGCCGATCACGCGCCAATCCGACGAAGACTCGCGAGCCGTGGAGTTATGGATCGGGTTGGCGAGGGCCGCGATGACCAAGGAGAGCGCGTCGTCCGACGGTGACTCGATTCCGACGGAGCCCGCGGCGATCGCGCGGGCGATCGACGAGCATGGGCGCGCGGAAGCCTACGATCAAGTGATCGTTGGATACCTGCAGCAGATCGCACGAGAGCTGCGGACCGCGTCCGGCGTCGAAGCGGCGGCGCTGCGTCGCCGCACCGCGCGCCTGATTGCGGCGCTCAAGCCCGACACGCTGCGACGTCTCGTTGACATGGGCGGCGACCTGACCCAGCGTCGAACGTTCGTGCTCGACGCCGCCTACGGGATGGCCGTCGACTCGGTCCTCGGCATCGTTCAAGCGGCGGCCGATGCCAGCGGTCAGACGATTTCCCAAGGGCTCGTCAGAATGTTCTCGAAGCTCGCGACGCACGCGGAAGAAGGGTCCGGGCCGGCGCGCGAGATGGCGCACATGGCGCTCCGAGAGCAGGTCGGTCGCCTGTTGCACGGCTGGGAGCTCGCCGATCCAAACCCGACCGAGTACGGTCGGCTGCTCCATCACATCGCGACTGACGGCGCGGGTCCTCGACCCGACCGCGATCAAAGTGGCGACGAGTTGGAGTTCATTCGCGTCGTACAAATGAGTCTCGAGGTCGGCACTGCAGGGGTTTTGCTCGATCGAACGATCGATCGCGCCGCCGACGAAGGACGGGTCAAACCGATTCTCGAGCTTCTCGCGTCGGCGCCCTCAGATTCGGGAGCCGTCTGGAACGCGATCATGAAGCGTCTGTCGCATCCCGACACGATCGCCCGGCTGGTCGCGCGCGAGCCGATTGATTTCGACAGCCTCGATCGGCTCCGTCCATCGATGTCGATCGAAGCGCATCGCGTTCTTCTCGATGCACTGGCGAACACCGAGAGTCGCCGAACGAGACGCAAGCTGCTCGACCTTCTCGCGCATACGCACGTGGACATCGCGACGCTCGCGATCGAGCGCCTCGACGACCAGCGCTGGTTCGTTCAGCGCAACATGCTCGTACTGCTTCATACATCGGGACGGGCACCCGCGTCGTTTTCGGCCGTGCCGTGGGTAACCCACTCACACCCGCACGTGCGGTACGAGGCGATTCGTCTGCAGCTCACGATACCACGCGAGCGACTACGAGCACTTCGTACAGCGCTCAGCGAAGCGGACCCACGATTCGTCCGCCTCGGACTCGTGGCGCTGCAGCACAAATGTCCGCCGGAGCTGGTCAGTTTCGTGATTCGCGTCGCGAATGACTCGAAGGCGTCGGAAGAGCTACGCACGCTCGCCGTGCAAGTGCTCGGACGTTCACGCAGTCCGGAAATACTCGAGACGTTGCTGACGCAGGTCTACGGTGGTACCACGCTATTCGGAAAGCCGAAATTGCCGGCAACGACGACCGTCGTTCTCGCCGCCCTCCGCGCGCTCGCCGTTGAATGGTCGACCGAGGGGCGCGCGAGCGGAGTGCTCACCGCGGCGGCGCAGTCTGATGATCCGCAAGTTCGTCAGGCCGCGCGTGGGAGCGGCACATGAGCGAGCCGATCGCGTTTCTCAACGCGTTCGCGCACGCGTTCTCGGTCATGACGCTCTACCCGGAGGGACACCCCTCACGCGAGTCGGCGATCGATGCGTCGTACGAGCAGCTGAGCGATCTGACGTCGGGTGGCCAGCGGCCGTCGTTCACCTTCCTCGACGATGAGGTCATCTACGGCCGCGAGGCGTTGCGCGACCTGAAAGGCTGGCCTTGGGGCCGTCGTCTCACAGCGGCCGGAATTCAGCGTCTCGAATTCGAGCGACGCATGAGTCGCGATGAGTTCGACACCTTCCTCCAGGAGATGCTCGCGCGATTGACGCTGTCGGCGATCGATACAAGCGAGCAGTCCCAAATGCGATCGCTCGGCGTGCGATTCGGTGCCGTCGGCCTGCAAAATCAAACCGCGCCGACGGTCTCCGAGGCACCGCTTACCATCGCCACCCTGGATGTGACGCTCGACGAGGAAACGGAGACCCTGCGCTGGCTTCAGCACGAAGCGCAGTCGCGAGGCATGATCCCGTTGCTCGAGGCCGAGACGGTCGTTCGTTCCCTTGCCGTGGCGATGCACCGCGACGCGCACGTCGTGCTGCCACTCGTACGCCTCAAGGAATTCGATCAGTATACCACCACGCACTCGCTGAACGTGTCGGTGCTTTCGATGGGCCTCGCCGAAGCCATTGGATGCAGCCCGGCGCAGGTCCGCCTGTTCGGCGTCGCTGGTCTGTTGCACGACATCGGCAAGATCCGCATTCCGCTCGAGGTCCTCACGAAACCCGGCAAGCTCTCGCCTCAGGAGCGGCTGTTGATGAACAATCACCCGGCCGACGGGGCGCGGCTCATCATTCAGACCGATGGCGACTTGGACCTGGCCGCAGTCGTTGCGTACGAACATCACATCATGCTGAACGGCAGTGGATATCCGACGCTCCACTACAGTCGCGGTTGCACGTTAGCCAGCCGACTGGTTCACGTCTGCGACGTCTACGATGCGCTGCGCACACACCGTCCGTATCGCGATGCGTGGTCCTCGGCGGACGCCGAGGCGTACCTCGAGCTGCGCGCGGGAATCGAATTCGACCCGGAGCTGGTGGCGGCGTTCATCAAGATGCTACGACAAGGCGAGACGACGGAGTGACAGGTTAATCGCTCAGCTCCCGCGTCATTTCGATCATCGTCCGGCGGAAGCCGATGCCGGCGAACAGGTGTTGTGCGCGCTCGTTCCGGTCCGCCGTCGAGAGCACGGCGCGCGGCGCGCCGCGCTCTTTCAGTATTGCTAGTGTGGCCTCGAGCAGTCGACGACCAATCCCGCGGCCTCGATGCGCCGGATCGACGATGATGTCATAGAGCACACCGGCTGGTCCACGGAGCGACATGTAGTCTCGACCCTCGACGGCGGCGTACGTGTAGCCGATCACTCGGCCGTCCTCCTCGCCCACGAGAATGATGACGTTCGGCTCGTCGAGTTGAGACACGAGAAACGTTCCGTATCCCGCTTCCGTCTGCGGCGTAACGGCGATGAACCGCTTTGGGTCGAAGTCGTGATGGGTCTGCACCAGGAGCGCACCGAGTCGGCCGAGGGCACCGCTGTCGGCGGACCTTGCCGGACGAATGATCGTGTCGCTCACG
>DASYSU010000068.1:0-2457 GCA_036002925.1 Gemmatimonadaceae bacterium
GGATCTCGACGCAACGCTCGTCGACCGTTACTTCTGCAACTTCTCACTGTTCCAGTCGCTCCCGGACAGTTGGGCGATCGATCAGCTCTTTCCGATCATGCCGATCCACCGGCTCGACGAGGAGCCGCTTCGCCGCGGCAGTATTCAAGACGTCACGTGCGACTCCGACGGCAAGATCGATCGCTTCGTCGGCGACAAATCGGGCAGCCCCAGTCTCGAGCTGCACGAGTTCCGCGACGGCGAGCCATACATGCTCGGTGTGTTCCTCACCGGCGCCTATCAGGAAATTCTGGGCGACCTCCACAACCTGTTCGGCGATACGAACGCCGTGCACATCAGGCTCGCGCAGAACGGTGGGTACGAGGTGACGGACCTCGTTCACGGCGACACGGTGACCGAAGTGCTCAACTACGTCCAGTTCCGCGGATCCGACCTCCTGCAGACGTTTCGGCGCAAGGTGGCGGCGGCAAAGCATATCAGTCGGCAGGAGGCGAACACGTTCATCGCCGACTATGTCGCGGGGCTCGAGGGGTACACGTATCTCGAGGGGGAGGCGGCGCAGTAACGGTTTAGCGAGCATCAGCGAGCGACCGTTTCACCGGCCTCCAGGCCTAGCCAGCGCAAGAGCGGCGACACCGTCATTCCCTGAATGAGAATCGACAGCACCACGACGCCGATTGTCATCGTGACGATCGTGTTTCGTTGAAGCATCGACGCGGGCAGGCTGAGCGCGAGAACCATTGAGAGGCTTCCGCGCAGACCACTCCACGCGAGCACGGCCGTCCACCCGCGTGGTAAGCGCTCGCTCTTGGGCATCACCGTCACGATGACCGATGTCACGAGAATGCGCGTGACCGTGACGACGACATAGGCAATCGCGATCGATCGCCATGCCGAAAGCAGTTCCGAGACGCCCGCCTGAAATCCAATCAACAGGAACACGAGCGAGTTCAAGGCGAAGGCGATGTACTGCCAGAAACTCTGCAGAGCGGCGCGCGCCGGTGGCGAGATGGCGCGTTGCGACGCATCGGTTCCGCTCAGCAAACCGGCTGTCACCGCGGCGATCACGCCCGATGCGCCCACAGTGTCGGCGACGAGGAATGAGCCGTACGCGGCGGTCGTCGTCATCGTGATCATCACCATGACGTCGTCGAGCCAGGACAGCAGCCGGCGTGTCGCGAATCCGGCAACGGCGCCGACGATGACGCCGGCGCCGATGGCGTACATGAAATCGATCGGCAGCGATGCGGTGCTTGGCTGTGATCCGAGCACGTAGCCGACGGCGACGGTGAAGGACACCGCCGCTGTCCCGTCGTTCAGCAAACTCTCACCCTCGATGAGAACACCAAGGCGCGTCGGGGCGCCAAGCGTGCGCACGAGGGCGACGACGGCGATCGGATCGGTGGCGGCGATCAGCGTGGCAAAAACGAACGCCGGACCCCACGCCAGCGCGATGCCGAAAAGTCGCAGAGCGAACACCAATGCGCTCGCGGTCAACAGCGTTGCCAGCACGACCGCCGGCAACGCGAGCGAAAAGATCGTCAGCCGGTTGCGCCAGAACTCCTCGGCGTCGAGGTGAAACGCGGCCTCGAACAAGAGTCCCGGGAGAAATACGGCAAACAGCAACTCCTTGGTGAGCGTCGGCGGATGCAGCAGGGGGGACGCACTCAACAGAAGTCCGGCGACGACCAGCGCGACGGTGTAGGGCAGACGCAAACGTCGCGCGGCAAGCGCCACCGCGGCGGCCACGAGGAGGAGCAGAATGATGGAGCCGCTGAGCGTCATGTCGGCGCGATCGAGGCGAGTGCGGGCTCACCTCGACCAGGCTCGGCGAGCGCGACGGAATATACATTCGCGCCCGCCGGCCGCTCCAACCGACCCCGCGCTCTACGGGGTCGACTTGTGGATCCTCGCCCGCGCTTGTGCCAGCGCCGACGGAACAACCAATTCGATTGTCTCGCCCTTGTTCACCTTGAACGGTCCGACTCTGCTCGTGTCCGATGCGCCGACGGCGCGCATCTCGAACGAGATGCCGTCGGCCGGGAACAAGTTCGGATCGAGCACGACACTGCGCGTTTCTCCGGCCATCGCCTTGGCGATGTAGTTCACCTGTCCGCCGATCACGCTATACACGCGGACTTCCGACGGATAGCCGTTCTGCACGCGCAGGATCGCCGTTCGCGTCGCGCTCAACGAGTCGATCGTCACGTCGCCCGACGCTCCGATCTGGGTCGACGGATGTGTGCACCCGGCGATGACCGCGGTCGTCGCCGCGCCGATGAGTAAAGTGTAAAGTCGATTCATGCGAGCCTCCCTCCGAGATCACACGCGGCCGTGGCGTGGGTGCGTGCGCACGTCGCGAGTGGCAGAATCGATGCCGGTGGCGCAACTTCAGGTTGACCCTCACTCCCGAATATGAAGACGCTCAGTCTGCTCGTTGGGTCCTTGCTGTTCAGC
>DASYSU010000069.1:0-3885 GCA_036002925.1 Gemmatimonadaceae bacterium
GACGATGTTGCCCTCGACCGTCATAAACTTGTGCTCGACGGAATCTGCCGGGCCGCGGACGTCCGCCGGCGCATTGAGCGCTTCAATCTGCGCGCGCACGTTCTCGATCGTGTTGAGCATGTCGGCCGTCGTGTTCATATCGCTCTGCATGTTCGTGAGCAGCGCGTTCGACGCACGAATGTCCGCGTCAGTGACGGTCGTGTTCGGATCTTTGAGCACATCGAGTGGCTGGCTGAACGTCTGTCCGTCCACCACAAGCTTCACAGTGTATCGTCCGGGCGGCATCAGCACGGCGAGCGTTCCGAACCCCGGCGCGGCGCGCGTTCCGTCGGGATCCATCGAGAACTCCGCGTCGTTCATTGGCTTCGTGCGCATGCGCGGCGACTTCGTCGACTCGTTGCGAAGATCCCAGTACACGCGATTGAGTCCCGCTTGCCGAGTGCCGTCGATCTTGCGCACGACCTTGCCCGCGGCGTCGCTGATCGTGATCGACGGCGCGGCACTGCCCGTCGCCGACTTGAGCCAATAGTTGATCGACGCGCCGTACTGCGGGTTCGTGCCGGCCGTGGGATCATCGTTCGTCGCGACGTTGCCGTTGATGTCGCGGAAGCGATACGTCGGACGCGGCGCGAACAAATGTGCGTTCGACGCCGTGACGGTCGCATTCAACCGTTGCAACGGCGAGAGATCGTCGAGGATCCAGAAGCCACGTCCGTACGTCGCGACGACGAGATCGTTGAAATGCTCTTGCACGATCAACCCGTATACCGGCGCGTGCGGCATGCCGAACTGCATCGGTTGCCAGTGGTCGCCGTCGTCGAATGAGACGTACAATCCACCTTCCGTGCCGAGGTACAGGAGACCGCGACGAACGGGATCTTCGCGAATGATGTGCGCATAGCTCACGGGACTCTTCGGCACGCCGTTCACGATCAGCTTCCACGTCTTGCCGAAATCCTTGGTCTTGTAGACCCACGGATCACGATTGTTCTCCTGGTGTGCGTCCACGATGATGTACGCGCTCCCCGCGTCGTAGCGCGACGGCTCGACGTGTCGCACCGAGCCCCATGTCGGAATGCCGGGGACGTTCGCGGTGACGTTCGTCCACGTCTTGCCGCCGTCGCGCGTGAGTTGTACGAGGCCATCGTTGCTTCCGCTCCAGATCAGTCCTTTCTGCGCGCGCGACTCGGCGATCGCGTACACGACGTCGCCGTACTCGACGCCAATGTTGTCGGGCGTGAGTCCGCCCGAGCTTTGTTGCTTCGACTTATCGTTGCGCGTGAGGTCGGGGCTGATCACGCGCCAGCTCCGGCCGCCGTCGCTCGACATGTGAATGAATTGACTTCCCGTGTAGACCGTGTTGTGATCGTGCGGCGAGATCGCGAATGGTGCGTCCCACACGAAGCGATACTTCACGTCGTCCGCGGCATGACCGCCCGTGCTGAGCGGAAACACTTCGACGTTCTGACCTTGACGCGTTCGCTCATCGAAGCGCACGACGATGCCGCCGCGACTGCCGGAGCCCGACGCGGTCGACCAAATGATGTTTGGATCGACGGGATCCGGCGTCGCCCAACCGCTCTCGCCGCCTTCGACGCCGTGCCATTCGCTGCGCGCGATCTGGCCACCAGTGCGACTGTTGCTCGGTCCGCGATACGATGGACCGTCCTGCTTGTTGCCGTACACAAAATAGGGAATTCGGGTATCAACCGTCACGTGATAAATTTGCGCGATTGGCAGGTTGATGCGATTCCAGAATCGTCCGCGCGTCGTCGAGATCGAGATGCCGGCGTCGTTTGCCACCGCCATGCGGTCCGCGTTCGTCGGATCGATCCACATATCGTGATTGTCGCCGCCTGGTGTCGTCATCGGCGGGCCGGCGTTCGGATTCGCTGCGCGTCCGCCTCCACCGCCCGGCGGAGCACCGCCGCGACCACCACGTCCGCCCGCACCGCGACCGCCCTCGGAGACAGTTGCGCCACCGTCCATCGAGCGACTGAACGACGCACAAAGAAAATAGGTCTCGTCGGGATTGTCGGTCGAGACGGCCATGCGCGTGTAGTACGGCTGACGGCACGCCAGGTTGCGATCGAAGCTGATGACCTTCCAGGTGCTTCCGCCGTCTTCGGACCGCCAGAGCTCACCATTGTCGGTCGGTTGCCCGTGTAGGGGATTGCCGTCGCCGGTCTCGATCAACGCGTAGACGCGATTCGGATTCGAGCGCGCGATCGCCAGGCCGACTTTTCCGATCGTGTGCGTCGGAAGTCCGTTCCCTTGCAGCTTGGTCCACGTCGTCCCGCCGTCGCGAGACACGTAGATCGCGCTGCCAGGTCCGCCGCTCTCGCGTCCCCAGGTGTGCATCTCGAGCTGCCACATCGCGGCGAACAGGAGCTGCGAGTTGGTTGGATGCATCACGACATCGATGCCGCCCGTGTTGGGATCGACGAACAGCACACGCTGCCACGTCTTGCCGCCGTCGGTCGTGCGGAAAATGCCGCGGTCCTGCTGCGGACCGTAGCTGTGTCCTTGCGCCGCGACGAACACGATGTCGGGATTGGCCGGATCGATCGCGATGCGGGCGATGCGTCCCGTCGAGTCGAGGCCCATGTGCGTCCAGGTGCGGCCGGCGTCGGTCGACTTGTAGATGCCGTTGCCGATCGATATGTGGCTGCGAATGAACGCCTCGCCTGTCCCGGCCCAGACGACATTCGGATTCGACGGTGCCACGGCGAGCGCACCGATCGACGACACGGGTTGATCGTCGAACACGGGCGTCCAATGGATGCCGGCATCGGTTGTCTTCCAAACGCCACCCGAGGCGGCGCCGGCGTAGTAGACGTTGGGGTCGCCGGGCACGCCGGCCACGGCGTCCGTGCGATTGCCGACGGGGCCGATGTAGCGAAAGCGAAGCGCCGATGCCATCTGGCTCGGATCGAATGCGATCGCCTGGGATCCGGCCTGCGCGTGAACGGTCGACGCAACGAATCCGAGCGACGCCGAGATGGTGAACGCGGCGACGGTAAGGCGAGCGGAGCGGGTGCGATCGAACATGAAATGCTCCCGAGGAGTGTCAGGTGGGGTGTGAATCGATCATCATTCTGGCTGGTCGGGGGCTGACGTCAAGACCAGACCACGGAGTGGGTTCGCGCCGAATGAAAACAGCTTGAACCACAGAGGACACGGAGGATACAGAGCAACAACCTCTCGATATTCCGAGCCGCAATCATTTTGTTTGTCTTTCTCTGTGACCTCTGTGACCTCTGTGTCCTCTGTGGTTTCAATCCCGTGGTTCTATGACCAGCGAAGAAATTCACCCTGTGGTTCATGTCGAGTATCCCGACTGGGTCGACGAGGTCGTCAACTGGCAGCGGCGCTACGCCTCAGATCACGAGAAGATGCGGTTGGCGATCGCTGTCGCGCGCGAGAACGTGGTGCGCGGAACGGGTGGGCCATTTGGCGCGGCGATCTTCGAGCGAGACAGTGGTCAGATCATCGCGGTCGGCATGAATAGCGTCGTCCGTCTCAACAACTGTACGCTGCACGGCGAGATGGTGGCGTTCATGATGGCGCAACAACGCGTCGGGTCGTTCACGCTGAACGCCCCGAATCTGCCGCCGCACGAGTTGTTCACGTCGTGCGAGCCCTGTGCTATGTGCCTCGGGGCGGCGCTGTGGAGTGGGGTGCGACGCGTCGTCTGCGGTGCCGCGCGCGACGACGCGTCGCGCCTCAAGTTCGAGGAAGGGCCCGTGTTTCCGCAGTCGTATCGGTATCTCGAGGATCGCGGCATCGCGATCGAGCACAACGTGCTTCGCGACGAAGCGCGCGCCGTGCTCGAGCTGTACCGTTCGACGAGCGGCAAGATCTACAACGGATGACGATTCCCGC
>DASYSU010000070.1:0-28111 GCA_036002925.1 Gemmatimonadaceae bacterium
CCTCACCCTATCACTGTACCCTCGGCTCGACACGAGCTTTGACCCGTTCTGCATCGTGATGACGTACTCCCCCTGTTCCCGCGCCTCGATCGACTGGATGCGATCCACGGCGACGAGCGCCGATCGGTGGATCCGGACGAATTCCGTAGGGTCGAGCTTAGACTCGACGCCCTTCATTGTCTCGCGGATCAGGTGGGATTTGTCGCTCGTTTGCAGGCGCACGTAGTTGCCGACGGCCTCGATCCAATCGATGTCGGCCACCCTCACGAAGTAATGCTTCGACCCGCGTCGCGCGACGAATCGAGTTGCCGGCGTAGTGCGTTGCTCCGCCGCACGCAATGCAAGGGCGCGGATCGGACTGTCCAGAGAGCCCGCTCGCCTGTCGATCCGGTTTATCACCCGCTCGACCGCGGCACCGAATCGCTCGGCGGTAACTGGCTTGAGCAGGTAGTCGATCGCGTCGACCTCGAAAGCACGAATGGCGTATTCATCGAAGGCCGTCACGAACACGACGGCCGGAAGCGCGTCGTCGTCGAGTGCCGAGATCACCTGGAAGCCGTCGAGCTCCGGCATCTGGATGTCGAGGAAAACGAGATCCGGTCGACACTCGACGATGACGTCCAACGCAGCCGCCCCATGCTCCGCCTGCCCGACCAGCTCGAGGCGCGCGTCTGCGCGGACGAGGTCGGAGACGCGCTGCCGGGGCAGCTCCTCGTCGTCCACCACGACCACCCGAAACGTCACGCCGGAACCGCCTCTCGGGCACGTTCACGATACGGAAGCACGACGCTCACGCGAAAACCGCCGTCGACCGGACGGTCCAGCTCCAGGCTGTGGGCGTCGCCGTACATCTCCCGCAGCCGGGCCTTCGTATTCGCCAACCCAATGCCGCGTTGTGTGTCCGGCGTGACGATTCCGGGTCCATCGTCCGCGACCACGAGAACGAGTCGATCCGCGTCACGCCGCGCGGCAATCTCTATCGAACCAGGACCGGCGTGGCTGCTGATGCCGTGGTGCAGCGCGTTCTCGACAAGGGGCTGAAGGATGAAGAACGGCACGAGCGCCCGGCGCGCGGCATCATCGGCGTCGACAATGATCGAGAGCCGCGCGCCGAATCGCGCGCGCGAGATGTCGAGATACGAGTCCAACACGCGAAGCTCTTCGGCCAGCTCGACCTCGCGCTTCTCGCCACGCCGAAGCACCTCGCGCAATAAATCGCTCAGGTTGGTCAGCATCCGATCCGCAGCAACCGGATCGTGCGCGATCAGTGTGGAGATTCCCTGGAGAGTATTGAACAGAAAATGCGGCTGGAGCTGCGCCGTGAGCGCCTCCAGCCGCGACTCCGCGAGCTGTCCGCGAATGCGCTCAGACTCGAGATCCCGCTCGTGCGCACGCGATCGCGCTTCGAGCGCGTGCGCCGCGGCCGCGACTGTAAGAAACGGCAGCGTTCCGGTGATCAGTCCGATCTTGAGGTAGCCGCCGATCGGCGGTCCGACCGACGCGCTTCGGTACGTGACGATGTATTGAAGCCACGCGGTGACCACCGCCAGCAGCGCGACGACGACGAGATGGATCGCGAGGCTCGACCCCCATCGCTTTCGATCGAACGGCAAGCGGCGACTCATCCAGATGAAGAGCGGCGCCGAGACGAAGCAGACATACCATATCAGTGAGCCAACGCCGAGGCTCCGTAGCAGCTCGCCGGCGGTCGCCGGCGCTCTTGGCATGCGCGGCAGCAGGCGCGCTCCTGGCGGAGCCCCAGGCGGTGGCCCGACGAAGCGCGAGGCGATCAGCGCGACGCTCGTGAGCACCGCCGACGCGCCGACGACGCCCCAGAAGAGGCGGTCGCCCGCGACCTTGGTCTTCGTCGGCAATCCGCGCGTCATGTTTGGTCGTCCCGAGTGAAACTCACAGGCATCCTGAGCGAAGCGAAGGATCTGCTGTTCCGGCGCCGTTCGCCCGCGGAAGACACTACGAGATCACCCGTCGGCCCGCAAAGCGACGACCGGATTCACCCGCCCCGCTCTCCACGCCGGCCACGCAGCCGCGATGAGCGTCGCCGAGATCAGCACGAGCGCTGCCTGAGCAATGCTCGCCGGCTCGTGCGGTGACGTTTGGAACAGCATCGACGCGACCACGGGACCGGCGGCGAGCGCACCAGCCACTCCGATCGCGAGCCCAATGGTCACCATGCGCAAAGCGTCTGTGACGACCAACCGCGCGACGCGCTCGCTCGTTCCGCCTAGCGCGAGTCGGACGCCGATCTCCTGCGTGCGCTGCGTGACGATGTACGACACCACGCCGAACAATCCGACGGCCGCGATCCCGAGCGCCAACGCGCTGAACGCCGAGAAGAGCGTAGCGCCCAATCGCCACGAACGCAGCTGAGGGTCGATCAGATCCTGATAGGGACGAGATCGAGCGTACACCGGCACCGTGCTCGTCGCGTGGATGGTGCGTTGTACGAGCGCCGACGTGCGATCGAGATCGCCGGCGACGCGAACAACCAGTCCCATGACCTGCGACGGATCCGGACGTGGCGAGTCGGGGATCTGCTCGAACGGAACGTAGTATTGCATGAGCCGGTCTTCGTTTCCCTCGGGGCGCAGCGACCGCGCCCTCGAGTCGCGGACGATGCCGACCACTTCGCGACAGGGCGCGAGGTCCGCCGGATTTCCTTCGCCGGTCGGCGGAAAAACGCCGAAGCCTGCGCGCACGCACTTCCCCAACGGAGACTTCCCCGGCCACGCGCCGCGAGCGAGTGACTCGTTGACCAATACAACCTGTGGCGTTCCACGTTTGTCCGCCGACGTGAACAGCCGGCCGGCAACGAGCTTGACGCCCATGATGTCGAGGTATTCCGGTGTCGCGCCATACATGATCGGAGGTTGAACACCGGGTCCGAATGGCTTCGACATTCCGGGAATGCTCACCGGCGGAATGTTGTGCGGCCCGAACGGGATTCCCGCCGCCACCGTCGTGCCGCGTACTCCGGCGAGCGGACGAATTCGCTCCGCGGCCGCGTAATACGCGCGGTCTCGCTCCGTGCCGGACACGTAGCCACGAAAATCGAGCGTGACATAGAGGAGATTGGCTGCCGTGAAACCCAAATCCTGTGATTGTACGCGCTCGAGGCTACGAACGAACAACGCGGCGCCGATCAACAGCATCGTGCAGAGCGCGACCTGCACGGTGACGAAGGTGTTTTGAAACGCGAGCCGTCCCGACGTTCCCTGTCCGCCGCCCGAACGCAGTTGCGCCGACAGATTCGTCCGTCGTATCTGCGACAGCGGCGCAAGGCCGGCGGCGAGCCCGGCCAGGCATGCCGTGCCGATCGACACCAACAAAACGCGGCGATCAACGAACCCCTCGCCCGGCGCGAGGTTTGGCAGCAGCGTCACTCGGATCACGTTGGAGAACCAGTGCGAGAGCAGGAGTCCGACGCCTGCACCGATCGCCGCGAGCAACACGCTCTCGATCAGCAGTTGTCGCGCGAGGTCCGCATGTCCAGCCCCGACTGCGATGCGCACGGCGATCTCTCGCTGTCGTCGCGCCGACCGCAGCGAGAGCAGTGTGCCGACGTTCGTGGTGGCGATGAGTAGCACGATGATCGAAACCGCCGCGAGCCAGAGCGCGATCCGCGCCTGTGGCGATTGACGCGATTCACGACCCGGAATGATCGACACCAGCTCGACTCCGCCGCTCCGCAACCGTCCGGCCACCGACCTCTCGTCGCGCAATGCCGCCGACACCATCTGCCGCGCTGCCGCGGGCGTCACGCCGTCGCGTAGCCGCACGACGATCGATACGACATTCATGTACGGGTTCGACGCCCAATCGCCGTCATTCTTCCGCATCGACGCGGTGAGCGGCATGAACGCGTCGAGTTGGGCGAGCTCGTCGCCGTTGAACCCACGTGCCGCCACGCCGATGATCGTGAACGGTTGATCGTTGACGACGATCTCGCGGCCCAACGCCGACCGTTCGCCGGCGAACGCGCGTTGCCAGTACTCGTATCCGAGCACGAGCACGGAGTTGCCGTCCGGCAGCGCGTCGTCTCCGTCGGCGAAGAACCGCCCCAGCGCTGGTCTCGCGCCGAGCGTGGCGAAATAGTCGCCCGATGCGCCGAGTATGGCGATCTGCGAAACGCTCGGACTGCGCCCAACGGTCATGGTGTCCGGTTTGGAAGCGGCCACCGCGGCGAAGGCATCGTGCTGCGCGCGCAGCAAGCGAAAGGTCGGGTACGACGTCGTGCTTGCGACGAACGAATCGCCATCGTCGCTGAGGAAGCTGAATCTCGCGCGAGACAACCGATCGGCGTCGCGTATTCCCGGAGGCGCCGCGAGCATGAGACGCGCGACGAGGCCGAACATGGCCGCGTTGGTACCGATAGCGAGCGCGAAGGTGAGCACGACGGCGACGACGAACGTCGGCTCGCAGCGGAGCGTGCGCACGGCGTACTTGAGGTCGCGCGCGCTGCGCTCGAGGGCGCCGTTCAATGGACGCACCAGCTTCATCGTATCTCCCGATTGGCTGTTCCAAACAACGGTGCGTCCATCGATGCAACGAGACGGGAAACGAGGCCACCCTCCGGGGGATGGATCAACGGAACCGTGGTACGATTGGGCCCGAAAAAGCAATGCGGGGCGGCCAAGAGCCGCCCCGCATTCACTTCGTTCTCTGACGATTCAGTTGTCCCGTTCAGTCTCCTTCGGTTTCGAACGCCAGTCCATCTGCCTCTCGAAGCCGCTCCATCACCGACTCGAGCGGTGCGAACACCGGTGCCGTGATACCAACGATCGGACCAATCGAGATCGTAATCGCCCGCCGTGCACCTTCTGGCCAATCGGGCATCGAGAGCCCGGCAACCAGCCTTCGGATCAGTTGTCCGCACTCGAGCAGCAATTGCTTCGCCGTCGAATGCAACGTCTCGAGTGGAATCTCGAGATCGGTCGTTACCAGCTGCCCTGTCGAGTCTCTCCAGGCAGCATCCCCTACCGCCCCGCGCTCGGGCCAGACTCCGAGATGTCGGATCGAGTCCGTGCGTCCGTCGTTCGTGCGGTGTGATTCGACGGCTGCAGCGAGCGCCAACGCCAGCGACTCCGGGTTCGGCTCCCCATATAGCGTCACGATGTCCCGCGACGGCCGCTCAGACGAATGCAACGGCGATGGGACGGAGTTCACATGCGCCAGCACCGGCGAGTGATCGGGGTTCTCCTCGAGCATCACGAGGATGTCCATTCCCCCCTCCTGAAAATGGTACTGCTCCACTTCACTACTCCCTCGACGATCTGCGACGCGCCAGAGTTTCAATTCCGGCGAACCTCACCACCGTCTTCAAATCCAACCCATCGATCGCGGTAATGTTCCTTGTACAACCGTCGCGTACGCCGATCCGTCACATCGAGCGTTCGTCGCCGCTTGCCTCATGCATTTCGCAATGAAGAAAAGGCAAAGCGCATGCCCACAACGAGTGACAAAGCGTACACCACCGAGAGGACAAGTTGATCGCCAAGGGGTACTACACTGGCGACTCCACCACCCGTGGAGAAAGTCACAAACCGCGACGCCAAGAGCTCGCCAATCGCGACGACGACCGCCGCGACGACGTCGCGC
The DNA here is from genome assembly GCA_036002925.1 of Gemmatimonadaceae bacterium. Taxonomy (GTDB): domain Bacteria; phylum Gemmatimonadota; class Gemmatimonadetes; order Gemmatimonadales; family Gemmatimonadaceae; genus JAQBQB01. The sequence continues at coordinate 5,617 of DASYSU010000070.1, forward strand.
CATTGCGCGCGTCGCACGAGAAATACAAACACGACGCTCCACAGAAACGCGATTGTGACGTGAAGCACGAGGCCCGCAAGCACCAGGTTTGCGCTCGCGGCAGACACCGTTCGATGGAGCAGCGTCGCGCCGATCGACGCGAACGGCAACGCGACGCTGCCGGCCCGATGTCCCATCGCGACCAACGCACCGGTCGTCGCGGCCGCCGACACGCTGCCCACGGCGACGACGGGAAAAGGAGATTGCGTTGGCACGCTGCAAAGCAAGCGGCGCGTCCTGCTGGACTCAAGTAGGCAGGGCCGCGTATCTTCAACCTGTAATGCACGAGGTTCCCCCACCCGCCACGATCCTCGTCGTGGAAGACAATCCCGAGCTCGTCGCCTTGCTCCGGCGCGTGCTGGGCGACGAAGGATTCAAAGTCCGTTCTGCACGTGACGGCGAGTCCGGTTTGGCGAGCGCGCTCGATAACCAACCCGATCTGCTCATCCTCGACGTCGGGCTGCCCAAGCGCAACGGCCTCGAGGTCATCCAGGAGCTCCGTCGCAAGGGCGTGAACGCACCCACCCTCATGCTCACGGCACGCGCTCAGATCGCCGATCGCGTCTCGGGGCTCGACGCCGGCGCCGACGACTACCTCGTCAAACCATTCGACTCCGACGAATTGGTCGCCCGCGTCCGTGCATTGTTGCGCCGCTCCGCGGCGCGAGGACGCGTCCCGGAGCTCCGAGTCGGCGACCTCGTGCTCGATCCGGTCACCCGCGAAGTTCACCGCGGCGACCGAGAGATCATTTTGACGCATCGCGAATTCGAGCTCCTCGACTACTTGATGCGCCACGCCCGCACACCGATCAGCCGCGCCGAGCTCGCGAGTCAGGTCTGGCGCCAAACATCGGCCGACGTCGAAGAGACGAACATTGTGGACGTCTACGTCGCCTATCTGAGAAGAAAGCTCGACACCGAGCAGGAGGAACCGATGCTGCGGACAGTCCGCGGCGTCGGCTACGTGCTACGGCCGCCCTCAGACGACGCGTGATCCACAGAACGAAAAAAGCCTCGGCATCGCCGAGGCTTTTTTTCATGATTCTATTTCAAACTTAGTGTTCAATGAGCGGTCCACCGTCGTCGACGCAGTCCGGATCGTCGGGCGATGGATTGCACGGCAACCCCGTCGTCACGTTGTAGCCGCTGAAATGCTTCACGCGTCGCCACACGAGACCGGTCGTGAGATTCACGTGCGTGATCAAGCTGGAATCAAACGCCGCGTCAGTCGTGCCGGCCGAGCTCAGGTCAGGCGCGTAGTAGATGCCCAAGAAGTGCAACGACGACGGATTCGCCGCGAAGTAGCTGCTGAACGTCGTCAGGATCGGAGCGTACAGGCTGGTGTAGATCCTGACCTCAGTCTTCGGATTGAATCGCAGCGCCGGCGAGAAATCGACCGAGAGCCCGTGGTTTGTGAATCCGTACGTGGCCGTGACGGTGACCGACTGCCCGTCGGCCAGCGTCGTGCACGGTTGATCCCACGTGCCTGGGCCATAGCTGCTCGTGGCCGGATCGCACACGGAGTTCGCCGGAAAGACGAGCGTGTAGAGCCCGTCGCCAGTCGAGAATTTGCCGCCGGCTGAGGTCAGCGTGAACGTGGTCACGCGCCAGCTGCTGAACGTCGGCGTCACATCGAGCGTCGGCACACCACCGGGCGACAACGCGCGCATCGACGCATCACGAGGGCTGGTAGCGGAGTCGGAGCAGCCAGCAACGGCCGCTACGACGACAGTCGCAACCAGAGTTCGGAGAGGTCCGCGCATTATTGCACCACGGGGAGAAAGGGACTACCACTGCCGATAGAACGAGACGAAATAACGAGCTCGAAGATACGATTGACAGTTATTTTGCGCCAGCGGACAGAATGAGATGTGAGCAGGATCACTTTCCAATGAGTACGTCATAACGTCTTGTCATCTCGGCGTATCCAAGTCTTCTCACACGCTCGTCGTACCGTTGAATGGACGATTTGACCTTTTCCTCGTCAAGATTCATGAGGTCCTCGGCACAGCTCGCCGTCAGCCAGGCGGCACAGTAGAGATCGGACGACTCAGCCAGACTGACCGCCGATGAGAACCGCTCGAGCGCTTGATCATTCTCGCCTTCTCGCACGGCCATTCGTACGAAAAAGGCTTCGACGAGTTCCCGATTCTGGAACCAGTCTGGCCGGCTGCCCATTCTGAGATTCAGCGCGTCGAGCGTCCGCCGCGCCGTATCGATGCGGTCGAGCTCGAGAAAGCAGATTCCAATTCCTGCCAAAGCGCCGATTTCGATGTCGGACTGGCCTATTCGTTGTGCGAGCGGGCTCGTCGCCTCGTATAGCTCTACCGCCGATTCCCATTGACCAACCTCGCGCTCGACGTGCGCCATGTTGTACAAGGCCGCGACTTGGTACTCGCTGTGCTTGATGGTGGCGAACATCCCCAGCGCCTCACTAAAGAGCTCGCGGGCGCGGTCGTAGTCGCCGACCTTCTGCGTGAGTACGCCGAGGTTCAAGGCGGCAACACCCCAGATGTCGGGCATGCCACCGGACCGAGCGATTGCGATCGCTTGACCGTACGCGTTGGCCGCCTCGTCCAACCGAGCCTCGAACTGGGCGGCAATTCCCAGGTTTCCGTAGCTCCGAGCCTGGCCCCGTACGTCGCCAACCGTCTCGAAGATCTGAACCGCACGTGTGTACGCCGCATATGCACGACTGGGCGATTCACTCACCACAGTGTTCCCCAGCCGGTTGAGCGCGTCGGCAAGCAACGCACAATCGCCAAACGTCTCGGCGGTCTCGACACACTGCACCGCGAGCCGCTCCGCGATTCGCTGCTCGCCGAGCCGACTGTGCGTCTGCGACGCCATCATTAGCAGCGCGACACGCTCGCGATCGAATCCCAGCCGCTCAGCCTCCGTCTCGAGCGCCACCAGCGCATCGAGCGTCACGCGAGCCGGCTGTCCCAACTCCATCCGCGCGCGCTCACGCATCCGCTTGAGTGTGAGGGCGCGCCGCTCGTCTCCCTGGCCGGCAAACCACTCGATCGCGAGATCACACAACTCCTCGACTTCATCGAAGCGGCCGCCGGTCTCGGCCAGATGCGCGAGGGCGACGCGGATCTCAGCCAGTTCGGCCGGGGTCGTGGCGTTGCGCGCGGCGAGTTGCAGATACTCTCCGGCGGCAGCGCTCGCATATACGCGCTCCGCATCTTTCGCCGCGGTTTGTCCCCACCGATATGCCTCGGCGGCGTCGCCGGCGGCGTCGAAGTGAAGCGCAATCTCGCCCGGACGATCGGCGCGTCGCTTCGCCAGTCCGCGTCCCACTCGTTGATGGAGCTGCCGGCGCTGGTCGCGCGGCAACGGATCGATCAGCACCTGGGTGATTTCATCGTGCGCAAACGCGTATGATCCTTCTCGACGCTCGAGGCTGGGTCGCAACAAGCCCGCGGTGAGGGCTTCGGAGAGCGCCAGTTTCACCGCCGCCTCGCTCCCTGCACCGGCGCTCACAACCAAGTCCACGTCGAATTCGCGTCCAATAATGGCCGCTGTCGCTAGCACCGCCTGCGTGCTCGACGAGAATCGACTCAGCCGCTGGGCGATGAGCGCGGCGCGACCCGGCGGCAGCCGAAGCTCCGATACGGGCGTCCATTCCCACCGCATCCCGTTGTGCCAGATCGCTCCTTGCTCCACCAAGGCGCGCAGCAACTGTGCGATGAACAACGGATTCCCTTCCGTGTGCCGGTACAGAAAGGCGAGAAACTCGCGCCCCACCTGCTGCCGGTGGAACGCGGCCTCCAACCATTGCTTGACTTCCTCGCGCGTCAGACGAGACAGCGTCAACTCGCGCGCAACATTGTGCCGCTTCAACATCTGTCGATGCGGCGACGTATCGAACGCCGAGTCGGGGCGATGCGCGAGACAGATCATCATGCGATCGGTGTCGAGCTGGGAAATCAGATGCTCGAGCGCGTCCCAGGACGTCGTGTCGGCCCATTGCATCTCGTCGAGCACGATGACGAGCGGCCGGTTGGCCGCGAGCGACCGCACATAGTCGGCGAGCTCGCCCAGCAGTCGATACTGGCTGCCCGTGTGCTCGTCACCATCGTGGGTGGCGAGCGATGGCTCGAGGTTGTGGAGCTCGTGCCATCGGCGATCGGCCGACCCCGGAAAGCGATTCGTTGCGGCGAGCAGCGCGCGCCAGACGCCATACGGCTTTCCGATCGGCAGATGCGACGACGACGCCATGGCGAACATTCCGCCGCGCAGCCGCACCTCGGACTCGAGTTGACGGAGTAGAGTCGCGGTTCCCGTTCCGGTCTCGCCGAACACCGAGACGACGCGGGGATGTCCGGAACAGGCCTCGTCGAGCCACTTGCTGAGCGCCGCCATCTCCTCGACGCGGCCGGCGAGACGGTCGATCGCCAGCGGCCGGTGCAGCGCGTCCCGGTGAGGCAGTGGCGCGGCCGCGGCACCATCTCGACCCTGGTCACGGATCCTGACGAGCGCGCCAAGTGCGGCGGTCGATACGCCTTCGTAGGTCGTGCTGTGCTCGGGGGCGGCCGCGGCACCGATCGATAACGTGACCTGCCCCTCGCCGTTGGCGAACGTATGCGTGCGGACCACGGCGCACAGTCGCTCGCCGATCGACCGTGCTTCCTCGGCGTTGGTGTTCGCCAGCATGACAACCACGCGATCTCCGATCATGCCAAGCGAATCGTCGTCGCGCAGACTGTGTCGCACAATCTCGCGCACGACATCCATGGCCGAGCTGGGCAGCGCGGTTTTCCCGTTCGTCCCGTTGCCGGAATCGACCTCGATCACCATGATCGACATGGGATGCGACGGCACGGCGGCCGCTACCGCGGCTTGCGCCGCGGCAACGAAGTCGTCGGGAGAGGTATAGAAGTGAAGCACGGCGGTGATACTACCTCGATATTGGCGTCCGCGAGGGGCTTAACGCCGGTGTAACCAAGCACGTCTACCAGGCAGTCACTTCTTCCGCAATGGATGTTCGCTCATGCGCACTCATAACGTCGTTGCGTTCTTGTTTGCTGCCGCGGCCTGCGGCGCCCAATCGTCGAAGCCAAGCAAGCCGTCGCCCGCCGTTTCGGTAGCGTCGAGCCAGTCGCAGGAGCTGTTGCCCGACGAACAGGTTCAGCAGGCGCTCAACCGTCTCACTTTCGGCGCGCGCCCCGGTGACGCGGAGAAAGTGCGAAGCATGGGCGTCGATAAGTGGATCGACCTGCAGCTTCACCCGGAGCGCATCGACGACGCAAAAGCCGACCAGCTCTTGGCTCGATACTCGATCTTCAACATGAAGACGAGCGACGTCGTTCGCGACTACAACGTCGTGCAGCAACTGCAGCGACAGGTCAAACGGGCCGACGCCGGCGACACGACGATGAACAAGGCACAGACTCGGCAAGAGATCCTCGGTCAGAATCCTCAGCTCGCCGCCGCAGCTCGTCAAGCGCAACAACTCACGGGTGAAGTTCAGTCGGCGAAGCTCGCTCGCGCTGTGACGAGCGACCGTCAGCTCAACGAAGTCATGGTCGACTTCTGGGAGAATCACTTCAGCGTGTTCGCGGGAAAGGGACAGACCCGTCTCTTTCTCGCCGAGTACGATCGCGACGTCATTCGTCCCCACGCGCTCGGCAAATTCCGCGACCTGCTCGGTGCCGTAGCGAAGAGTCCGGCCATGTTGTTCTTCCTCGACAATTGGCAGAGCGCCGCCGACAGCACTCAGCCTACGCTCGCGCCTCGCGCCGGTGGACGCAACGGAATGCGACCGGGCGTCATCGCACGCCGCCCCGGGCGCGGAGGACTGGGTGGTTTTGGTGGACTCGGCGGTGGCCGGCGTCTACCACCAGCCGCGGAGGAGCGTCTGAAGAATGCCACGCCCGAGGAGCGACAGCAGATCATGCAGCGCTTGCAACAACAAGCCAAGCGAGGACTCAACGAGAACTACGCGCGTGAGCTGATGGAGCTGCACACGCTTGGCGTCGACGGCGGCTACACGCAGAAGGACGTACAGGAAGTTGCGCGCGTGCTCACGGGTTGGACGTTCAACCGTCAGACCGGCGAGTTCGTGTTCAATCCGAGCATTCACGACGCCGGCGAGAAGACGATCTTGGGCCACAAATTCCCAGCAGGGCACGGCGAGGAAGAGGGCGAACAAGTGCTCGACCTCTTGGCTCGGGCGCCGGCTACGGCTCGCTTCGTCACGACCAAGCTGGCGCGCCATTTCGTGAGCGACGATCCGCCGAAGGCACTCGTCGATCGCTGCGCCGACAAGTTCTCGAAGACCGATGGCGACATTCGCGAAACGGTGGGCTGCATCGTGACGTCGCCCGAGTTCTTCAGCCGCGCGGCATATCGCGCCAAAGTGAAGACACCGTTCGAGCTCGTCGCGAGCGCATTGCGAGCTGTGAACGCGCAGCCCGACACAACGCCCCGCACATCGCAGATCGTCGCACGCCTCGGCCAGCCAATCTTCGGCCGACAGACGCCCGACGGTTGGCCCGATCGCGGCGACGCCTGGATGAACACGGGCGCCATTCTCAATCGCATCAACTTCGGTTTGAGTCTCGCCGCCGGTCAGATTCCGGATGCGACACTCGACAACTGGCCCGATTATTCGTCGCTCAGCAAACAGCCGCGCGCGCAGCAGGTCGATGGCGTCGTGAAGTCGATGCTTGGCGGACAGGTTTCGACCGAAACGCGGCAGGTGTTGATGAGCGGCGAGAACCCGATGCTGTCCAAGTCGGCGAATGACGTGAACGGCATGGCGATCCTCGACGACAGCTCGTCGATGATGACGGGCGGTCGGGCCGGTCGCCAGCAAGGAAAGATCGAGCCGGGAAAAGGATTCCCGCGCGGCCGCGGCGCCCAGATTCCGGGCTTCGGTCGGCCGGTGAATCTGCAGGGACTACCTCAGGTCGTCGGCCTTGCGCTCGGCGCACCTGAGTTTCAACGAAGATGAGGATACTGGTATGAACCGCCGAGTGTTCATGAAGTCCGGCGCGATGGCGCTGGCGACGATGGGGTTGAACCCCACGTTTCTTCGCCGAACCGTGTTCGCGCAGGACCTGCTCAAGGGCGCGGCCCTCAACGGTAGTGCACGCGGCAAGGTGCTGGTCGTACTGTTTCAGCGCGGTGCCGCCGATGCATTGAACGTCGTCGTGCCGCACGGCGAGCGCGCGTACTATAGCATGCGCCCGGCGATTGCGATTCCGCGCCCGACGTCTGGCGCCGCGAGTGCGATAGACCTCGACGGATTCTTCGGCCTACACCCGTCGCTCTCACCGTTCAAGAAGCTGTGGGACGACGGCATTCTCGCCACGGTCCACGCTGTGGGAAGTCCGAGCAACACACGCTCGCACTTCGACGCGCAGGACTACATGGAGAGCGGCACCCCCGACAACAAAGGCACGCGCGACGGCTGGCTCAATCGCTACCTCGCCGTCAAAGGCACGTGCGACGAATGCAAGCTTCACGACGGCAGCTCGGCGAAGAGCTCGCCGTTCCGCGCCGTCGCCATGACACCGCAGACGCCGCGCATTCTCGAAGGATCGGCGGCGTCGGTGGCGATGAACAGCGTCGACGAGTTCACCATTCGGACGAACGGCTCGCAGGCCGATCGCATCGAAGCACTCTATCGCACCGGCAGCGCCGACGTGGTGCATGCGGCGGGCGGCGAGATGTTCGAGGCGATGAAGATGCTCAAGGCGGCGAATCCGCAACAATACACACCGCAGAACAGTGCTGATTACCCGCGCAGCCCGTTCGGCCAACACTTGCGGCAAATCGCGCAGCTCATCAAGTGCGACGTCGGTCTCGAGATCGCGTTCGCCGATGTGGGTGGCTGGGATACGCACGTCAACCAAGGCGGCGCGACGGGGCAGCTCGCCAATCGTCTCGACGATTTCTCCAAGTCGATCGCCGCGTTGGTGCAGGACTTGGGCGATCGCATGAGCGACGTCACGATCCTCACGATGTCCGAGTTCGGCCGCACCGCTCGTCAAAACGGCAACGGCGGGACCGACCATGGGCACGCGACCTCGATGTTCGTCATCGGCGGCGACGTGAAGGGCAAGAAGGTCTACGGCAAATGGCCCGGCCTCGAGCCCGAGCAGCTCAACGAAGGCCGCGACCTCGCACTCACAACCGACTTCCGTTCGGTCTTCTCCGAGGTCGCGTTCAAACACTTGGGCGCGGCGAAGATGGACGCGGTGTTCCCGGGCTTCAACGGCGATCAGTCGAAGTGGCTGGGAGTGTTGTAGAGTTGCTTGTTGCTGGTTGCTGGTTCTGGTGACTGCGCCGCTAGTCGGCTCTGAGGGTCACGGCTGGATCTACTGCCGCCGCGCGTCGAGCTGGGATAAAGCTCGCCACGGTCGCGACCAGCATCAGCAGTATCGTCGCACCAAGGATGCTCGCGACATCTCGCGGTGCGACTCCGTATAGGAGATTACTCATGATGCCGGCCGCGGTGAGAACGAGCAACAGGCCAACGGCCGAGCCGACGAATGCCATCGATGTTCCCTGCCAGACGACAAATCGTGTGACCTCACGCCGCGTCGCGCCGAGTGCGACGCGGATGCCGAACTCGCGAAGACGCTGCGTCACACTATAGGCGACGACACCATAAATCCCGACCGCCGCCAGTAGCAACGCGATGCCGCCGAAGCCGACCATCAACCGCGTCGTCAATCGCCGCTGCGCAAGCGAGCGGCCGACGATCTCCTGCATCGAGCGCGCGTCGAACACCGATTGATCCCGATCGACGGACCGAATCGCCTTGACGACTGCGGGAAACAGCGCCCGAGGCTCGAGGTCGCTGCGGACCGCCAACGTGGCGCGGTTCTGGACCCATTGCCGCGTGGTCCAGTACACCTGCGGTTGCGGATCGACTTCCACGCCGGCTGTGCGCACATGTCCGACCACGCCGATGATAGTTACCCAACCACCGGTTGGTGGGCCTCGAAAGCGCTTGCCGACGGCTGGTTCGCCAGGCCAAGTGGCGCGAGCAACTCGCTCGTCGATGACCGCGACCGCCGGAGACGACGCATCGTCATGATCGGTGAACGTCCGGCCGGCGATCAGCGGAATGCCGAGCGTCGCAAAATACTCGGGCGTCACCGTGCGAGAGTCGATGAGCACCTCTCGTTCGGGCGCCCCTGTTGCGTTCTCGAAACGCACGGGGTTCGTCTGCGCACCGACGAGCGGGATTCGATTTACGATGGCAGCGTTCATCACGCCGGGCACGGCACGCACCGCGGCGACCAACTGTGCGTAGTAGTCGGCGGCCGCTTGATCGGATTCGTGTTTTGTCCGCGAGACCTCGAATGAAAGTGTCGCAACGCGGTCCGAATTGAAGCCGAGCTTCACCCGGCCGACTTCGATCGCGCTTTGAATAAGCAGGCTGGCGCCCACGAGCAATGGAAGCGCGAACGCGATCTGCGCGGCGACGCCGATGCCCCGCGCGACCGCGTGTCCCCGACCGGACGTCGAGGAGCGGCTGCGGTCCTTGGTGACCGTCGTGAAGTCCGAGCGCCACGCTTGAATAGCGGGGACGAAACTCGCCGCGAGCCCGGTGACCACGAGTAGTGCCAGAGAATACCCGATGACTGGCGCGCTCAGCGAGATGGTTTCGACGCGTGGTAGGCCAGCGGGCGCTCCCACAACGAACGCGTGAACAGCCGCCTGCGCGACCACGACACCGAGCACCCCACCAATCAGGAGTATCGGCGCTGCTTCGGCGAATGCCTGCGCAATCAGTCGCGGCCGCGTCGCACCAAGAGCCAGCCGCACAGCGAATTCCCCACTCCGCGCGGTCGCACGCGCCCCAAAGAGATTCGACAAATTCACACACGCGATGAGCAGCAGAAACGAAACGGCGCCGAGGAGAAGGTTCAGTGCCGGCCGCACCGAGCGAACCGCGTCGTCGAGCATCGAGTCGACGGTGAACCCCGCGCCCGCGTTCCACTGATAAGAGCTCCCGAGTCGCTTGGCCAACGCCGCCACCTCTCGCCGCGCCTGATCCGGGGTGACACGCGGATCGAGTCGCGCAATGAGTCGGTAGTTGTTGAGCGTTGCGCGCGAGAGCTCTCCCGGATCGAGCACCGCGGGGATCCACGCATCGAGTCCGGTGGTCGGGTACTGAAACTCCGGAGGCATGACGCCGATCACGGTGTACATCATCCCGTCGAGGCGAATCTGGCGGCCGATCACACCATGCTCGGCGCCGAAGCGGCTGCGCCACAGCGCATCGCTCAACAGCACGACGCGCTCGCGGCCCCGTTGATCTTCGTCGCTCGTGAAGGTCCGGCCGAGCGCCGGCGGCGCGCCGAGCACCGAGAAGAGGTTGGGCGAGACGCGGGCGCTCTGCAGGCGCTGCGGCTCACCAGATCCGACGAGGCTCAAGTTGATGTTCGAGCTACGGACCAGCGCAACGTCGGTGAAGACACCGCGCAGCTGGCGAAGCTCCGCTGCGTCCGCCGCGCTCGGGAACGTTCGTCCCGAAGCGCGCGTCAACCAAACCATCACCAGTCGCGACGGGTCGTGAAACGGGAGCGGCCGGAGCATCACTCCATAGACGACGCTGAAGATCGCAGTCGCCGCGCCGACACCGAGGGTGATGATCGCTATCGCCGTTACGCCGAACACGGGCGATTTGCGGAGCAACCGGGCGCCGAAGCGAACGTCGCGGGCCATTTGACGAATGCCCGCGCCCGGCCGATCGTCGCGCGACAACTCCTGCGCCTCGTCGACGCTACCGAAGGTGAGACGCGCCGCTCGGCGCGCCGCCGTGGGCGACATCCCGCGCGCGATGTTTGCCTCTGTCTCCCGCTCGACATGAAAGCGCATCTCGTCGGCGAGATCGGCGTCGACACGTCCACTCCGAAACAGCGCACGAAACAGTGCGACGATCCGATCGAGTAGTCGCATGCGAGTTTCCTCGGTTACGCGGTTCGCATGACGAGCGAGATCGCCGCCGAGAGACGATCCCAGTCGGCGCGCTCTTGCTCGAGCCGCCGGCGCCCGGCGGCCGTCAGCCGGTAGAATCGGGCACGGCGATTGTTCTCCGACACACCCCAATCGGCGGTGATCCATCCCTGCCGCTCCAATCGCTGCAGCGCCGGATAGAGCGACCCTTGGTTGACTTGCAGCACGTCCTTCGACAGCAGCTGAATCCGTTGCGCGATCGCCCAGCCGTGCAGCTTTTCGCTGGCGATAGTGCGCATGATGAGCAGGTCGAGCGTGCCTTGGACGAGGTCAGTTGGCTTCGTCATCGTTCGCCTTGTTTATCTACAAGAGAGTCTATGGACCGTGTTGTAGATAAACAAGGGGACCTCTGGTTGCTGGCTGCTGGTCACTGGCTGCTGGTTAATTCGCACAACCAACAACCAGTCACCAGCAACCAGTCACCAATGAATGATTTTCCGCAAGATATTCCCGATGTTCCGGCCGACGCGCGAGATTGGATCGCCGGCGCCGGGGTTGATCTGGATGTTGCCGTTGGCATCGATCGCGATCTGCGCCTCGGGCGGGCCGGTGTGGAGATGACACTCCTCGTGCGGTTCGCTGCCCGGCCTGAACCACTGCCGCGTGCGTGACGGGCACCACTCGGTCGCGAGCTCGCCGCTCTGCGGATCGACGACCGCCGATACCATCCCCGCCGGCGCAACGAACGCCGACCCGCGCGGCTCGTGCCAGCCCGCTTGATAGAACTCGGCCCACGCCGGCGCGGCGAGACGCCCGCCCGACGCGTTCGTGCTGATCTGGCGCGGCGTGTCGTAGCCGAACCAGATCCCCGCCACGAGTGTCGGCGTGAAGCCAACGAACCACACGTCCTCGCCGCTGTTGGTCGTTCCCGTCTTGCCGGCAATCGCGCCCGTCACGCCCATGTCGCGAATCGTCCTTCCGGTTCCGTAATTCACGACGCCTTGAAGCATCTCGGTGATCTCGTACGCGTCGATTGGATCCATCGCGCCGGGTGTTCTCACCATCTCGCTGCTCCACAGCAACGTGCCGTCGGGCGCTTCGATGCGCGTCACCATGCGCGGCTTCACCTTGATCCCACCATTCGCGAATGGCGCGTACGCCGACACGAGCTCCACCGGCGTCACGCCCTCGGCGCCGAGCGCGATTGATGGAACCGGAGTCAGTGGGCTCACGATTCCGTTGCGACGCGCCGCGGCGATCACGGCGTTCTCGCCGATCGCGCGGCTCACGCGCACGGTTGCCGAGTTGGCGGAGAGCAAGAGGGCGCGGGCGAAGGTGATCTCGCCGTTGTACTGGTCGTTGTAGTTCGCTGGTTGCCACACCTGCCGGCCCATCTGCACTTCGACCGGGCTGTCGTCTACCGGCGACGACGGAGCGTAGCCCGCGGCCAACGCCGCGGCGTAGACGAATGGCTTGAACGCCGAACCAGGTTGGCGCCGTGCCGCGAACGCGCGATTGAATCCTCCGCGCTGCGTGCGATGACCGGTGACGAGCGCGAGAATGTTTCCCGTGATCGGATCCATCGCCACGAGCGCGCCCTGCGCCGGCTCGCTCACGCGGCCCATCGTCTCTTCCGTCTCGCGCGTGATTGCCGCGGTGTGTCGCACGATCGTGCGGTCGGCGGCGCGCTGGAGCGTGAAGTCGATCGTCGTGTAGACGTTGACGTCGCCCTCCTTGAGGACGTCGGGCAGCACCGAGTCCACCAGCGCGCGCACCGCATCGATCGCACTCGGCTCGTTGGCGACCGAGGGACGCCACTCGTTCTCGGCGATGCGGAGTGGCGCGCGTTGGGCATTCTGCGCCTGCGCGTCGGTGATGTAGCCCTGATCCGCCATCAACCCCAAGACGATGTTTCGTCGCTGGACGGCGAGCTGCGGATTCTTTCGCGGCGTGTACGCAGACGGCGCTTTGGGCAGCGCGGCGAGCATCGCGCCCTCGGGAAGCGTGAGTTGGTTGATGTTCTTACCGAACAGGTCGAGGCTCGCCGCCTCGACGCCGTTCACGCCGTTGCCCAGGTAGATGACGTTGAGGTAATGCTCGAGGATCTGATCCTTCGTCAACTCGCGCTCGAGGAGACGCGAGATGCGCAGCTCGACCAGCTTCCGCCGAAGCGAACGGCCGTGGTAACGGTCCAGCAAAAAGCTGTTGTGCGCGACCTGCATGGTGATCGTGCTGAAGCCTTGACGAATGCCACCTGCGCTGAAGTTCCGCGCGACTGCGCGCAGCACGCCGTGCCAGTCGAGACCGTTATGTTCATAGAAGCGACGGTCTTCGGTCGCCACGAACGCTTCACGAATCGGCTTGGGGACGGTGCTGATCGGCACATTCACGCGTCGAACCGTCTCCAGGTGTCCGAGAAGCTTGCCGGAACGGTCGTAGATGTTGCCGCCTTCGCTGGGATGGAAGGCGCGGATCTCGGCGGGCGACGGGCAACCGTGGAACCCGCACGACGCCAACCACGAGTCGAAGGTGATCAAGCCAATGCAGGCGACGGCGAGCAGACTGAGCCAAGGCCAGTGCCGGCGGATCCAGCGCTTGGCCGGGTCCGCGGGGTTGGCGCGCAGGCGTTCGCGGAGGAGCGCGATGCGGTCGTTAAGCTGTTTGGCGGTCACGCAGTTGTCGTAGTGAGCATACTAATGAATGGTACGCTCTTCGCTGTCGCAGGTTTCTGGCCGCGCTCGTCGCCAGGCCGTCCAACCCGATACCAAGTCTTACTCCAATGGAAACAATGACGTTCCGTTCGGTTATGTCAGTGACGCTCGTCGCCCTGGCGGCGGCCTGTGGCTCCAAGGCGCCGCAGAGCCGCACGGGCGATACCAACGCGGCGACGAAGCCCCGGACGGCCGATTCGGCGGCGGGGGCGATCGGCGACACCGTGGCGAAGCTACCGGCCAATCACATGGGCCGCATCCCGGTGCTCGAGTATCACGTGATCGGCGGCGAAAAGAACCAGCTCTATACTCGCACCGTGGCGAGCTTCAAAGCCGATTTAGAGGATGTATATAGGCGCGGCTATCGCCCGATCACGATCGCGCAGATGCTCGACAAGAATTTCGCCGACGTCCCCGACGGGATGTCACCGGTGGTCTTCGTGTTCGACGACGCATCGCCGGAGCAGTTCGGCTACATCGAAGGCGCCGACGGCAAGCCGACGATCGACCCCAACACCGGTGTCGGCATCTGGGAAGATTTCATGAAGACGCATCCCGGCTGGAAGAACCGCGGTACGTTCTGTCTCCTCAACGGCGCCAGCGCGGGGCACAACTTCTTCGGCGACAGCCCCAAGTTCCACGGCCAGAAGAAAGAGTGGCGCTTCCAGAAGGTGAAGTGGCTCGCCGACCAGGGTTTCGAGTTGTGTGATCACACCGTGTGGCACGCACGGCTCGACAAGTTCAGCGACGCCGTCGTGCAGGAGCAGATCGCGCGAAACATGATGGCCATCGACTCGGTGGTGCCGGGCTACAAGGTGCGGACGCTCGCGTTACCGTACGGCATCTGGCCGAAGAATCGCTCGCTCGCATGGCAGGGCACGTGGACTGATCCCAAGACCAAACAGGCGCACCCGTACAAGTTCGATGCGGTGCTCGAGGTGTCGGGCGGGCCCACGCGAAGTCCATACGATCCGCAGTTCGATCCGCACTCGATTAAACGCATCGAGGCGATCGGCGACGATATCCGCAAAACGCTCGACGGATTGGACAAGACGAAGAACCGGTTCGTGAAGTGATCCGGCCCACTCGTCACAGCGAGGCCACGTCTGCGCTCCGCTCGTGAACCGTTTGCGGTCTGAGTTTGTCTATAAGAATACTTAGATCGCTCGTCGACGCCGCGCATCAATTGCACAGACACACCAGCGCGAACGGGACGGCGCGTCGCCCAGCCGGAGGCTCCCATGAGCGTGCGGGCTATTGGCGGTGCACGAAGTGCGACCGTGATCACCATGCTGGCGATCCTCGGCTGCAGCGCCACGATGAGTGCGGGCGGATCGGCGAATTCACTGGTCGCCGGCGTGAGGACCGGCGCGGTCAACTCGCGTTCGATCTTGACCCGCACGGATCTCGCCTCGACAAACGCGGCGACGACTCTCGAGGCGATCGAGCGGTTGCGTCCCGAATTCCTCCTCGGCCACGCGCGACCGCCCGCTTTTGGTCGGGCGCAGATTGTCGTGTACGTGAATGACAGGTTTGAGGGCGACCTTTCGCTCCTGAACACGATCCCGCTGAGCGAAATTCGTGAATTGAGCTTGCTCCAACCCAACGAAGCTCTATTTCGCTTCGGCTCCGCATGCCGCTGCCCTGGTGGCGTCGTCGTCGTGAATACGCGGTTCCCGCCGAACGACTGATCAGTGCGACCGGGTCGGCAGGCCGTAGATGTCGACCCGTCAATTCGTGCCGACATAGACACAACCCGTGGCAACCATCGGACTCGCGCCGAGGTAATAAGCGGCGCATCTTGTCGGCAATGCGCGACATCGCTCGGTATCGACAGCTCGACCAAACTCAGATCGGACAGACCCTGCGTCGGTTGCGCGATCGCATCGCCGAACGATTCCCGGAGTCAGGCCTCGCCGGTGTAAGCACCGAGCTCGTGTCGCTGGCCGACGAGGCGTTCGCCTGTGTCGCGTATGTTCGCCGCCCCAATTGGCCGATCCGCGTGGCGGTCGGCGTCGTGATCGCGGCAATGATCGCCGTGGTCGGGATCGGCGCGCTGAGCATTCGGGTATCCGGCCAGGTCAACAGCCTCTCCGAGTTGGTGCAGATGCTCGACGCCTCGATCAACGACATCGTCTTCCTCGGCGTGGCGATCTTTTTTCTCGTGACGCTCGAGTCACGGATCAAGCGGCGACGAGCGCTGCGGTCGCTGCACCAGCTCCGGAGCGTGGTGCACATTGTCGACATGCATCAATTGACGAAGGATCCCGAGCGCTTGATGTCGCCACAGCCCGACACGACTTCATCACCTGAGCGCTCGATGAGCGCGCCGGAGCTCGGACGCTATCTGGACTACTGCAGCGAGATGTTGTCGCTGACGAGCAAAATCGCGGCGTCGTTCGTCCAATCGTTCAACGACCCGATCGTGCTGAGCACCGTGAACGAGATCGAGACGCTGACGACGGGATTGTCCGGCAAGATCTGGCAGAAGATCACGCTGCTCGAGCGGGTCACGACGCGCGCGCTATAGATGACGAACTCTAGGGATCGCGGCGTGGCACGAACGACCGGTCACATGGGGGTGAGCTGATCAGCGAGGCGTGAAACGTGCGGCGCCGGAGTGAATCCACTCGTCGCGCAAAGTCGCGGCCTCGACTTGGAGGATCAATGGCAAGATGTGAAGTATGCGGCAACGATTACCACCTGGCCTTCGACGTCGTCACCGCCGGCGTCACGCACACGTTCGATTCGTTCGAATGCGCGATTCACAAACTCGCGCCCATCTGCGAGCACTGTAGCTGCAAGATCATCGGACACGGCGTCGAAGCGAACGGGTCGCTGTATTGTTGCGCGCACTGCGCACACGCCGAAGGCGCTGTGGACATCGTCGACAACGCCGCGCACGCCGCCCGGTGATCGATGACGTTGGTTTGCTGCCTGCCGGAGATTCGTCATGAACAACATCGTCTTGAGTCCGCCAAAGTTTGGCTTCATCGTCGTCACTCGCGCTGCTCTCGCGGCGGGGGTCGGCCTGCTGATCTCGCAGCGTCTGAGCGAGTCTCAACTCAGCCGTGTCGGCAAAACGCTTGTCGCGGTAGGAGTGCTCGCCACGATCCCGTCAGCGATGTTCCTCGCTAAAGGTCGCGCGAAGCACTGACAATGATCGAGGCGCAGTCATCCCGGTCATGCAGGGATGCCAACCCGTCGCCCCGGTCGTCATCGTTCCCGTCGTAGAAGAAGCCGAGCGGGACGCGCTGTCCGGAGCGCGAGCCGAGGCAATACTGCCCGGCAGTATCGGCAGAATTGCCTGGTCGCGCGGAGCACAGTGCGTCCCGCGAGGTGGGTGCGCCGACACTCCGAGCGACGCTGCGATGTAGCCGACCGCATACACACGCACTACGTTGGTGCCGTGATCGACGACTCCACAGCTCTGGCAACGGCGATCGCCGACCGGTACAGCATCGAGCGCGAGATCGGCCGCGGCGGCATGGCCACCGTGTATCTCGCCCGCGACCTGAAACACGATCGGCACGTCGCGCTCAAGCTCCTGAATCCGGAGCTCGGCGCGGTGCTCGGCGTCGAGCGCTTCCTCAGTGAGATCCGTGTCACCGCGAACCTTCAGCATCCCAACCTCCTGCCGCTGTTCGACTCCGGCGCTGCCGCCGGATTGTTGTTCTATGTCATGCCCTACGTCGACGGCGAAAGTCTCAGGCATCGGCTCGATCGCGAGAAGCAATTGCCGGTAGACGAGGCGTTGCACATCGCGCTCGCCGTGGCGAACGCGCTCGACTACGCGCACGCACGCGGCGTGGTGCACCGCGATTTGAAGCCGGAGAACATCCTGCTTCAACACGGCGAACCGCTCGTCGCCGACTTCGGCATCGCGCTCGCCGTGAGCAACGCCGGTGGCGCGCGCGTCACGCAGACCGGTCTCTCACTCGGCACGCCGCAATACATGTCGCCGGAGCAGGCCACGGGCGACCGCGTCATCGACGGCCGCAGCGACATCTACTCGCTCGGCGCCGTTCTATATGAGATGCTCGGCGGCGAACCACCGCACACCGGCACGACGGGTCAGGCGATCATCGCCAAGCTGATGACCGAGGAGCCGCGGCCCCTCACCGCGCTCAGACGACTCGTGCCGGCGCACGTCGACGCCGCCGTGCATCGCGCGCTCGAGAAGATGCCGGCCGATCGTTGGAGCACCGCGCGGGAGTTCGCCGAGGCGTTACGCGGAGAGCGGCCGGCGGGCGTGATCGCGCGTGGTCGGCGAGGATCGCGAAGCACTGTGACGTGGATCGTTGGCGCGGTTGCGGCAGTGGCGACATTGGTCGCCGTGACGGAGGGTGTGCTTCTCGAGCAGCGCGCACCCGCGTCGAGGGAACCGATGACGATTCGCTTCCCGTTCGTGACGGCGGACAGCGAGCGGTTCGTGCCGAACACGCCGGCCATTCCCTTCTCCATCTCGGCGGACGATCGCCGGGTCGCCTATGTCGGTGCCGGTCCGAAGGCCAACCGTCTGTATGTGCGAGGACTCGACGACATGCAGACTCGGGCGTTGCCGAACACCGAGCGTCCATTGCAGCCGACGTTCTCCCCCGATGGGAAGTGGCTCGCCGCCGTGATTCAAGATCGGATCGTGAAACTGCCGGCAGAGGGCGGGCCGCTCATTACGCTGTTCCCACTCGATGGAAAGGCGAACGCGGGAATGCACTGGGTTGACCCCGACACGATCATCGCCAGCATCGGTGGCGTGCTCGAGGCGCTGCCGGCGGATGGCGGAACGCCAGTGGTGGTGTCACGCCCGGACACCGCGCACGGCGAGACGCAGCAATGGGGTCCGCGCGTGGTGACCGATCGCTTCGTCGCCTACATCAGCGTCGGTACGACGGGAATGTCATCGAACCGACTCGGCATTCTCGATCGCCGGAGCGGACGGGCGCATCCAACGCCGCAGAACGCGACGACGGTGCTGGGACCGGTGGACGATCATGTGGTGTGGGTGACGACGACCGGCAACGTCATGGCGGCGGCGATCGACGCGAAGGGTGATCTCGGGCCGCCAAAGCTCGTACTCGAGGATGTGTTGGTGCGAACGGGTGGCGCGGCCAAGGCAACCCTCTCGAAGAGGGGCTCGCTTCTCTATCAGCGCGGTCTGTCGTTGTCGCTACCCGTGTTGGTCGACGAACACGGCGTCGCGACACCCATTGGGCTCGAGCCGCATGCATTCGCTCACCCAAAGTTCTCGCCCGACGGCACACGCATCGTCGTCCGTGTCGCTAGACCGGGAGGCGCGGATCTCTGGCTGATCGACGTCCGCACGAAAGCGATGACGAAGCTGACGAATGGCGTCGGAATCGACGATCAGCCGGAGTGGAGCCCCGACGGCAAGCGCGTGTTCTACCGGTCGATCGAGTCGAGTGGCACGACGTTGAAGTCGATTCCGATCGACGGGAGCGAGGCGCCGACGGTGGTGGTGAGCTCAAACCTCGATCCCTATCACGGCAGTCTGAGTCACGATGGCAAGTGGCTCATTGTGCGAACCGGCGACCTCGCCTCTCAGGATCGCCAGATCTTCGTCGCGCCGACATCGGGCGACCGGACGCCTCGACTCCTGGTGAAGGGTCCGGGTTTCCATTACGGGCCGACGTTGTCACCGGACGATCGCAACCTGGCGTACGTCTCGGACGCGAGCGGACGACCAGAACTGTACCTCCAGCCCTTTCCGGAATCGGGAGCACCGATTGACGTCTCGCGTGGGGTCGCACTCGAACCCGTGTGGTCGCGCGACGGGCGAACGCTCTTCTATCGCTTCGGCCGCACGATGATGGCGGTGACCGTCTCACCGCCGCCGACCGCGATCTCGGCGCCGCGGGTGTTGTTCGAAGGTAACTATCTCTCGGACGGAGCATTCGACAACTACGACGTAGCGCCGGACGGTAAGCATTTTCTCATGCTGCAGAGCGTCGACAACCAGGCCGAGACGATCATGGTTTACCGGTGGGCGGACGAACTGCGTAAGGCGTGGCGGTAGAACTCCGCGTGCGGCGTTGCCGACCGCGCGTCGCAAGCCAAGCGTCGATCGACAGGGCGGTTGGTGCTGACAGCGCCAACATCAACAGCGCGGCCACGTACAGCAGATTGATCTCGTAGCCCGGCGGCCCAAAGGTTGGTCCGGTCGGCGTGAGACCTGTCGTGTTGACCGAGCTGAAGCCGTAACGCGTCTGCAAGCTGAACATGGCGACGAGCATCGATGTGACGAGCGGAATGCTCGCGAGCGCGACGAACGCTCCGACGAGAATGGCGAGTCCGCCGAACACCTCGACGAGAGTGACGAGCCACGCTGTCGGCACCGGGAACGGAACGCCGATGAAGTGCAGCAGATTGCCGAATTTTGCCGGCCCTCGCGTCCACTTCGCCATTCCGTGGGCAATGAACCCGCAGCCGACGATCATCCGAAGCGGCAGCAAGGCCCAGCGAGGCGTGATCATTGAGACGGTCTCATCGCGCGCGAAGTCTCGAGGGCGCACGAAAGTTCCAGCCCCGGCGATCTGGAACTATTCGATAGGGTTGCGACTATACTCGCGGTCATGACCATTGCCGAAAGCCATCCGCCGCTGACGGAAGCCGAATTCCGTACCGAGGCGCTCCGCTGGTTGCCGAACGTCGCGCGGTACGCGCGCCTGCTCGCGCGAAACCAGGCGGACGCCGACGACCTCGCGCAGGAGACGTTTCTCCGCGCGTATGTCAGTTGGTCGACGTTTCGACCCGGAAGCGATTGCCGCAAATGGTTGTTCACAATCTGCCGCCACCTGTTCTTGCGCGGCGAGCGGCGCGCCGCCCGGATGGTCAGCGTCGACGATCCCGAGGCCGACATTCAGGGAACAGCCGAACTGTTTTGGAGCGCGGAGAAGAGCGGGCTCACGCACCTCTTTGATCGTATCGACCTGGGTCCAGCTCTCGCGCGCGGCCTTCAGGAGATGCAGGCCGAGTATCGCGATGTCGTGATGCTCGTCGACGTCGAGGATCGTAGTTATGCGGACGCCGCAGCGGCCCTCAGCGTGCCGGTTGGGACCGTCCGTTCGCGACTCTTTCGCGGACGCCGGCTCCTTCAGCAAATGCTCATCGAGCACGCACGCGACATGGGTCTAGCCAAACCACCCGTCACCCGAAGCGGGGATGAGAGGGTAGTTGCATGACAGAACATTCGATCGACCACATTCCCTGCGAACACGTCATTCAGAGTGTCTGGGACTACCTGGATGACGAGATAGACGCCGAGCGAAAAGAACGGATTCGACGGCACCTGGAGCTGTGCGACCACTGCCGCGATCACTACACGTTCGAGGGAGCTTTCCTCCGCTCGGTCTCGCGCCTGCTCGACGCTGATGACAATGGGCATGTCGACTCCCTGCGTCGGCGGGTCGAGGCGGCTCTCATCGAACACGGATTCCCGAAGGCGACGTAGCACACCGGGAACCTTCTGCGTCGCCGGGTCTTCCCCCGTCCACACGGAATTGACTTTCAATTCTGGGAATTCAACGGGAGAACTCAGCGATGAAGCAGTTTGTATCGAGCATCATGGCAGGCGGCGCGGTGTGGTTGGCTGCATGTGCGGATCCGGCGACACAACCACGAGCTACTGCGCCAAGCGCGACGGCGAACTCGGACGTCGGTGTCGGCGGCGGCCGATACGCGATCGGTGGAGTGTATACCAGCACCAATGGCGCGAGCGGAAACGCAGTGGTCGCATTCGCGCGCTACGAGAATGGCACGCTCGCTAAGATCGGTGAATTTGCGACGGGTGGCTCAGGGATCGGCGGCACGACCGACCCGCTGACATCCCAAGGCGCGGTGGTGGTAAGCCGGGACCACAAGAGACTGTTCGTGGTGAACGCGGGGTCGAACTCGATCAGCACGTTCGCCGTGTCCGAGGATGCGTCGCTCCGCCTCTTGGGGACGATCAACTCCGGGGGGACTAGCCCGATCTCGCTCACGCTCGTGAACGACCAACTCTATGTGCTCAATGGCGACAACTCGATTACCGGGTTCTCGGCCGGCGGCGATGGGGTACCGCAGCTCAGCTCGCACCGCTCCCTTGGCGCGGCGAGCGATGGTCCCTCGACGATTGCCGGTAGCACGAACGGCAAGTTCTTGTTCGTTACGCAGCGCGCCGCCGGCGCGATTGACGTGATCGCGGTTGGCACGAACGGCGAGCTCAGTGCAGTCAGCCGCCGAGCGTCGAGTGGCGGCGGCCCATTCGGTTTCGCGGTCACGACTCGTGATCAGCTCATTGTCTCCGAGGCCGCTGGCGCGGCACCGAATGGCGCCGTGTCGTCCTATCAATTGAGTGGGGCCGGGACACTGTCGGTCGTCTCCGCGTCGCTCTCGACACATCAAGCCGCACCGTGCTGGCTCGTGGCTACGAGGGACGGACGGTTTGCCTACATCGCCAACTCGGGGAGTGGGTCGATTGCAGCCTACTTTGTGTCGCCCGATGGTCTTCTCGCCGAGTTGTCCGCCGACGGCCGCACGGGCGTGACGAATGGAACGCACGCCATTCCGCTCGACATCGACCTGTCGGAGGATGGCAGGTTTCTCTACGCGCTTCAGAGTGGTTCCGGCACAATCGGAGCCTTCGCAGTCGGCAGCGACGGTCGGTTGAGTGTGCGTCCCGATACGCCCGGTCTGTCGGCGTCATCTGGCTTCCAGGTCCTCGCCGCGTTTTAGCGTTATCTAAAGCCTGGTCTTTGGTCGCGACCAGCCAGGGCCCGACAATGTGTGTGAGTTGAACGACGCGGTGGGCGATGTCGCCCACC
>DASYSU010000071.1:0-12338 GCA_036002925.1 Gemmatimonadaceae bacterium
CCACCAGTACCAGCCACCAGTACCAGCCACCAGTACCAGCCACCAGTACCAGCCACCAGTACCAGCCACCAGTACCAGCCACCAGTACCAGCCACCAGTACCAGCCACCAGTACCGCCACCAGCTACCTATTGATGGTCGGCGGCGGTCGTTCGCTTCACGACCGTGATCTTCACCGACGACGGATACTGCTTCGAGTGGTGAATCACGTTGTGCGCGACTACGCCCTTCGTCTCGTCGTAGTTCTTTCCACCCGTGTTCATGTTGCGGTCGAAGCGCGGGAAATTGCTGCTCGATACTTCGATTCGAACGCGATGACCCGTCTGGAAGTAGTTGCTCGTCGTCATCGGGCCGAGCGCGACCTTATAGACCTTGCCCGGCTCCATCATGACCTGCTTGTCGTAGCCGTCACGGTAGCGCACACGCTGGATCGTCTCGTCGAGATTGTAGGCGCTGCCGTCCGGGTAGACGTCGAGCAGCTTGACGGTGAAGTCCGTGTCCTTCGCGTCCGATGACACGTAGAGATTCACGTCGATCGGGCCGCTCAGCTCCATTCCGTCTTTGAGCGCGTCGCTCGTGTAGACGAGAATGTCGGGACGCGCCTCCATCTTCCGCTGATCGAACGCGCCACCGGTCACCGCGTTGCCCGTGCAGCACACGTTGCCGCCATACGACGGCACGGGGTTCATCGGGTCGTACGAAAAGCCATCGGGCTTGTCGCTCGACGGGGCAGCCATCGTCAGCTTGCCGTCTCCATTCATCGTGTTTGCCTTCCCTTCGCTGCCGAGGAAGAATGTCATCGCCTCGGCACCCTTTGGCGGCCACGTGTCGGACGTCTGCCACTTGTTGAGTCCCATCGTGTAGTAGCGAACCTTCGGCAGGGTGTCGAGCAAGTGATTGTTGTCGCCCTTGAGGAACATGTCGAACCAACCCCACGTGAGCGCGTCGTAGTCGAGTCGCGCGTCGCCAACGCTCCGTTCGCCGACCACGGTGTTCTCCGTCGCGCGCTTGTACGAGCAATGGAGCGTCGGTGCAATGACGGCGTACTGCTGGTTCGCGATCTCGGGCCGCGCGGTTTTCCGCACATGGTTGTACGTCGCGAGGTTCGGACCGACCGACACATCGTACCACGACATGAACCACAGACCCGGGACATTGATCTTCATGTCGTCGTGAAACAAACCGCCCTTGTACCACGCCGGATCATTGGGCGTTCGCTTGATCATCGCACCACCAGTCGCGACGGGCATCGAATCGGCGAAAATTCCGTGTGGTCCATCGACCGCGCTGATGATGTCCATCTCCGGCAGATGCGCGAGTCCCTTGGACCAGTCGACTGGGGGTAGCTGCTGCGCGAGGTCGAACTCCTTCGACGCGCGAATCAGGTCGGCCTGCGGCGTGTTCGCCGGGAATGTGGGCCGCACTTGATTCTGTTCGCCGTAGAGCCAAGCGATGAACAGCATCTGCACCGCGCCGCCGCGATACCAATTCCCCTGCTCGTAGTACGGGCCCACGCGGCCGACGCCGGCGCCGAATCCCTGCGGGATGATCGCTCCGAGTCCTGGCGGTGCCATCGCCGCGACCGCCATCTGCCACTCGGCGGTCGATGAGCATCCTATTAATCCGACCTTTCCGTTCGCCCATGGTTGCGACGACATCCACTTGATCGCGTCGTACCCATCGGTCGTCGGCGGACCGAGGATGTCATAGTTGCCCTCGGAGAAGAAGTGTCCGCGTTCGTTCATGCCGATGTACGCGTATCCGCGCTTCACGGCGTCGAGCTGCGCGGACATATCGGCGGGCGTGCCGTTTCGCACATCCCAGAAGTTGAAGTTGTACGGCGTCCGCACGAACACGATCGGCACTTTGCCGCTAGAGTTCTTCGGGCGGTAGATGTCGGTCGCCATGCGCACGCCGTCGCGCATCGGCACCATCACTTTGCGATCGATCACGGCGATCGACTCGAGCTCCTTCTCGAGCGAATCGCGTCGGGCCCTGAGCTCCACGGGGTTCTGGCCACCGCGCCCTTGGCCATATGCCGATGGTGCAACAACGCTCGAGATCATCAGCAACGCGACGAATGAACGACTGACCGTACGCATAGGCGTGCCCTCAGGGGGAGATGAGCGAAGCTAGACTTTTTTCCCGAGTGCCAGAAGGGGAGAATGACTGACAGGCGTTTGCCGGCTTACGCGAAGATGCCGACCTGCCCGCCTGTGTGCCAGAACAGGACGGT
Source organism: Gemmatimonadaceae bacterium (assembly GCA_036002925.1). GTDB lineage: Bacteria > Gemmatimonadota > Gemmatimonadetes > Gemmatimonadales > Gemmatimonadaceae > JAQBQB01. Next base: position 2,236 of record DASYSU010000071.1, read on the forward strand.
CTGGTCGGAAGCGAATCGCTTTTCGCGGACGTAACTGATCAGCGCGCCGGCGGCCTTCGCTGTGTACGTGTGATCGACGAACAGTGCCTCGGTCCGAGCGAGCAACTGCTGCGCCTCGCGCGACGCGTCGGTCGGGATGCCATATCCGTCGCCGACGCGGGTGTCATCGACCTCGACGTCGCCGTCGAACGACTCGAGACCATCGAGGTCACGGACGATTCTCCGCACCGTGGCGACGACGTCTGGCGCCGGATCGTCCGCGCTCACGCCGATGATTCGCGCGTCGAGTCCATGTAGGGCGGCGCCCGCCACGAGCCCGGCCTGCGTTCCGCCCGAGGAGCACGCGTGCACGATGACGTCGGGCTTTAATCCCTGCTCAACCAGCTCTCCGACCGCGTTCACGAAGCCGAGCGCGCCGACCGACGTCGAGGCGCCCAGCGGAATCAAGAACGGTGTGCGACCGCTTCGCGCGAGTCTTGTCATCACGCGTTCGCTCGCCTCAGCGCGCGCGTCGCGCGACGAGATGTACTCGATTTCCGCCCCGAGCAATCGATCGAGCAACGCATTCGCCGTTGGCCGCTCCGGCGGAGAACCGTTGATGATCAAGACGCACTTGAGGCCCATCTTTGCCGCTGCCGCGGCCGTGGCGCGTGCGTGATTCGACTGAACACCGCCGAGCGTCACGATCGTGTCCGCACCGCGCGCCATCGCCTCGGCAAGCGCGAACTCGAGCTTGCGCACCTTGTTGCCGCCGAACCCGAACGAGATCGCGTCATCGCGCTTCACCAGGAGACGTGGAACGCCGCGGCCGCCCAGCACCGCGCGCAATCGCGACATCTCCTCGACGGGCGTCGGTCCAGCCAACAGCTGAATTCGCGGCGCGTCTTCGATCGACACGCTATTCCTCCGGCGACGGCGGGCCGCCCGACCGCGCGACCTGATCCGCGCGAATCTTCCCCGCGTCGAACCGGCGCGCGCCGGCGAGCATTTTGTCTATTGTCTCGTCGAAGTCGGCGGTGGGCTTGCGCTGAAAACGGAGCGGGTTGAGGCGAGCGACGACGAACGCCTTGAGATACGGGCTCTCGAGCCCGCGCGCCTTCATGCCCTTCACCGCCTCATTCACGAGCTCATTCAACTCGAGCAGCTTGTCGGCGCGCAGGCGTCGGGTGTCGAGCGCCGTGGGCAGCTTGGAGCCCAGGAACTTGTCGCAGCGTTTGAGGATCGGGTGATACGCACCGCCGGAGAATCGGCCATTCTGCTGATAGCAAAGTCCGAGCGTGACCAGCGCCGCTTCCTCGAACTCGATAGCGAACTCGCGCTCGGGTCGATCATCGAGCACGGCGAGTGCCTCCGCGAGCCGCGCGACCTCCAGCGCACGCTCGCGGAGGTTGTGTGCCTTCTCGGTGTTCAATAAGAGAATGCGATGCGCGACTTCCGGCTCCGGCACGACGAGCGCGACGATGGATTTCGCGCCGAGCTCTCGCATGGCGCCGAGACGATGGTAGCCGTTGGGCGACCAGTACTTTCCCTCACCAGCGGGAACGGCGATGACCGGATCGAGATAGCGATCGAGCTTGTCGATCGCGTTCGCCACGCGACCGACGTGCGCCTCCGAGAGGTCGCGCTGAAACGGTGTGGGCTCGACCCGATCGAGCGGCAGCGAGGCGAGCAGTTGCCAATGACCGCCGAGTGGATCGCGGTAGATCGCGAGGACGGATCCGTCGTTGTCTTCGATCGTGCGCGCGAGTGTGGTGACCGAAACCGGTGGGGTCGCCGACGCGAGGCGTCGCGCATCAAGCCCACGCGACGCCGCCGGCGCGACCGCTCGCTTCTTCTTCGCTCGTGGTTTTTTTGCGGTAGCCATGAGGGCTGGTGGAACGGTGGAACGGTGGAACGGTGGAACGAAGTTACACCGAGTCATCCTTAGGGGGATAGCGACGGGCCTGAACCGCACGCCGCGGATTCCGCGGCTACTCTCGATCGTGCGTTTCTCGTCAACGCAATCGACGCAAGCACACCAAAGGCATCGCCTTCGCCCGGCAGTACGGAGGGCACTACATCCGGAACAAGTACGAATACTTCACAAAGAAGTAGTCCGCCGAGCGCACGAGAGGCTGGTAGGTAAACCGATCGGCCGGGTTCGGTAGCGCGTCGCCACGGTCGCCGTACCCCAGGAACAGGACCGTTCCCGGATTCGGCTGATATGAGAACAGGTAATCGCCGTGCAGCGACGCGCTGCGAGTGGCGAGGGCCTTTTTGCCGCTGATGATCAACGGGAAGAACGTGCGAGTCTCATCGCGCAGATCGTCGTGCTCGGCAAGATCGTACTCACCGACCACGCGGAAGAACACCGAGCGCGTGAGTTGATACTCGACCTTGAGCCGCGGAATCACGTTGCGTCCGACGAGACTGTGATCGGTGCGACGCCAATAATCCTGATAGTCGAAGTTGCCCGTGAGCCGCAGGCGGTCGCTCGGACGGGCTGTCAACGCCAGTGACAGGTAGTCAATATTTGCCTGCGCCCACTCGAAGAAGTTCTCGTCCTGGCCGCCGATGTAGAGCAGCGACGCGTTGAACCACGACCACTGCGGCGTCGAGATCGTCGTCACGTAGTCGCGGTTCGGAATTCGACCCACGCCCACGAACGGGATCGTGTCGACCTTCGCGCCGACCGTTCGCTCGATGCGGTAGTTGCTGTACAGTTGCGTGTCGTAGCCGAACGACTCCCAATAAACACCGGCGCCGAGCGTCCAGCCGCCGCGGAGACCGGCGCTCGTGCTCACGTGGAACTTCTTGTCTTGCGCGTCGCCGCGACGCATCAGGTGCGAGTACTGCCAGGTGTCGTCGAACAGAATGTCGCCCGTCAGCGTCTCGAGCCTGCTGCCACGCTCGTTGAACCACGTCCCGCGGTGATCGATCGCGCCGTGGGCGATGCCGGCCCGCGAGATGAAACCGCTCGACGCGCGGAACTTCTCGCTGATGCCGTTCATCGTATAGCGGAAGCCGAAACGCTTGCCGTTGCGCGATAGGATGCCTTCCCAGAGCGGCGCGTTCGTCCCCACAGCGCGCGTCTTGTCGAAGCTCTCGGCGAATTGGAACGAGCCGCTATACACCTCGCCGAACAACAGGCGACCGTCGACGTCGGCCACGCGATTGTAATCGCCGCCCACGACCCGGTCGGTGTACGCCATGCCGATGCGTGATTGCCCGCCGATGTCGCGCTGCGCGCGGAGGATGTTGTAGAGCGTCTGATAACGCCCGTTGGGCGACAAGCTCGGGTCGTCACCGGCCGAGAGGAACCCGATGCTCGTGCCAGCGACTTTTCCGGTGAGCTTGGTCGCCGCCTCGGGCTTCGCGATGCGTCGCGTGTAGACCAAGTTGTGCGGGACATTGAATTGCTCGAGCCCGTCGAGAAAGAACGGCCGCTTCTCGGGAAAGAACAGCGCTTGGCGGGGATCGATAACGAATTTGCCGGCGTCCGATTCCACTTCCGCGAAATCGGGCCTCACCGTGCCATTGAGTGTGAGGTTGTTCGTCACACCCCAACGCACGTTGCCGCCCAGCTGCGGCGTCGCGTTCTTGTACTTCCAGCCGTCGACACTCGGCGCACCGGTCGACTTCTGCGTTACGAACGGGTTCAGGTCCAGCACGAGTCCGCGGTCGAAGCCCGACAGTCCATCGAGACTGCCCGACTGCGCGAGAAACGATGCGTTAGCTCGACGGGCCGGCACCCAGGAGTCCTCGAACCCCGAGTGCTGGACTTGACGAACAATGTTGATGTCCCAGCTCTGCTGATCAGCAGACTGATATTTGAGACTCTTGAACGGGATTCTGATCTCGACCTCGTAGCCGTAGTCGGTCAGGCGACCCTTGGAGCTGTAGACGAAGTCCTGACTCAAATCCGGCGCCGCACGACCGGACAACGTCGGCGTCCATCCGCCGCTCGTCGGTCCCGATTCGACGATCGTGCCGTCCATCTGAACGCCGAACGGGTTGACCGCGAACACATATGCTTGGCGCTGATCGTGGAACGTTCCGAGAAGGAGCTGGACGTTGTCGTCGGCGGAGATCTTGTCGCGATCGGCGAGCGTCGCGTGCACGGCCCCGTGACTCTCGAAAGCGCGGATGCCGATGTACAGCGCGGTCGGTGAATGCCACAGCAGCACCTGCGTCGAATCGGACGCGGGGATCCCGTCTTGGGGCGAGAACTGCGAGAATCCCGTCAGCAACGCGGCCTGCGCCCAGACCGGTTCGTCGAGCACGCCGTCAACGGTTGCGGTCGCGGAGTCGGCGCCAATTCGCGGAATGCGGACGTGCACTTGGTTTTCGCGGCCGATGTAGGTGGCCGATGGCACCGGACGCGGGCCGTTCAACAACGCCGCCAGACAGGCAATGAGGCACGTGTTCATGGAGAAGAAGATGCGAAAATGCGCGGCGCGGCGCTAATCCTCGTCGTCCGAATATTGTAAGGAATCCGAACGTGTGACACCCGCTAAAAGCGCGTTCGTCGGTACGTGATGCTCACATCGCCATCTTGAGTTGGGACCACATTGGGTGGACGCGCGCGAATAGTCACTCCCGGAAGCGTGGGGATTCCGGGCCGCCACGCAGCGAGATCGAAGTCGACGTGGCCGCCCTGCGGAATCGAGAGCGCGACGATCGCCCCGCTGTCCGGCACCGCCCAGTATTCCATCGTCCATGTCGGCGAATGGTGGCGATATCGCGTCGTATCGACTATGCGCCCATCGATCGACGACGTGAGTACCGGTGCACCGGTCGCACGCATCATCAGCGACATCGAACCGGGCGGCGCATTGACGCGAAGCACGACGCGTCTCGCGCCATTGATGATCGTGTCGCGAACCAGCGTGGCCGCCGGCGCATCGAGCGGTGCTCGTGGGACTTGCCGCCCAATCAGTTTCGTCGGGGCTTGGCCCAGGCGAGACGTCCACTCGGGACCAGACATCGTTCCGCCAATGGCCAATCGTGCCCACGCATCCTGACGGCCATACGCTCCAAGCCAGGCATCCGTGCTGTCTGCATTCTCGGCGTAGACCAGCGCCGTTCGAATGGGGTGATCGGCGTTTTGTTTGATCGTGAGCAAACCGATCAAGCCGACGACAACAGCGGCGCCGGCGAGCCACCCCGCGCCGGCCCAGCGCGCGTTGCCGACAACATTGTCCAGAAGTGGCGCCAGCAACCACGCTATCAGTGACGTAAACACGGCCAGCGCGATCGCACCCAACCCCGCAACGCCAAGCATGACCGTCGTAACCGAGAAGACGAGGCCGGCGAGAAGGATGAGTGTCACGGCGGTCGCCACCCATTCGGCGACGGGATTGCGCGAGCGCGCCGCGACAAGGGCAAACAACAACGGCCACGCGAAGAGATAGCTCGCGCCGGGTGCGATCGCGCTCGTCGCGAGCGCGAGAATCAGCCAGACCACGAGAACGCCCGCGTGCAACTCGGGCCACCGGCGTTTGGCCGCGAAATAAATCGCGGCATTCAGCGCCAACACGGCGAGCGTGAGCGCGGCAGCGTAGACGCCGCTCCACCTCGCGGCGCCGCCGAGGTTGACGAATCGCGCCAGAACACCGGAGATCGTCACCGCAACCAGCGTCGTCACGACTCCGGGCACGATGGCGCGACGCGTCGGCGCGACGACGATCACCGCGAGCACCAGCGCGACGATCGCCAACGGCAAGGCCAGCCACGTCGGATAGATGACCATGCCGAGGAGCGGAAGATCGAAGAACACGGCATCGCCGGTCGTCGGTCGCGGCAGCGCGCCGTTCGCCAGCGTCTCCGTGAGCGCGAGCATCTGAAGTCCGTGGTGCTGCAAGCTTCCCAGATTCAAGTGCGCGACGTCATCACGACTCGTGTGATACCGTTCGACACCGTCGGCAAAGGCGAAATTCAGCGCCGGCAATCCGAGCACCGCGTACTCTGAGAGGTCGGTGTCGTTCGGCAGCGCACGATAAATCGTCGTGAAGACCGAACCGGCGGTAACGTCGCGAGCGGCGCGCAACGCGCTCACCGCGTCCTGATTCCCGGGCCCGGTCTCGAACATGTACGAACGACCGGTTGTCCCGCGCGCCTCGAAATTGAGCGCGATCGCGACGTCTTTCGCCCAGGGATGCTCGCGAACGAACGCCGCCGCGCCAAGCAGCCCTGCTTCTTCACCATCGGTGAATAGCGCGATGACGTCGTGCGCGAGCGGCTTCTTCCTCGATCGCAAAGCACGCAGTGTCTCGAGGAGTGCGGCGCAACCAGCGCCGTCATCCGACGCGGCTGGGCCGGCGCCGACACCGTCGTAGTGCACCATGAGGAGCACCGCCTTCCCCTTTGCGTCGCTGCCCGGCAGCCACGCGAGGATATTCTGCACGCGACCGGCTCCCTGATATCGCGTTCCGACGGCGGTCGCGGACTGGATTTGCGGTCGAATTCCGAGCGCCGTCAGCTGGGCTATGATGTAGTCGCGGACGCGGTCGTGATCGGCCGTGCCCATCGGATGCGGCCTTTGCGCGATTTGCTCGACGTGATGCAGCGCACGTTCAGCCGAGAAGACCGTATCGGGGGCCGTCGCGGCGACGGGTGACGGAGGCCGTGCAACGCGGAGGATGGAGATCGCGCAGAGAACGATGAGGCCGACGGCGGCGCCGACTCGTGCGAACATAGGGTCCTTGCGTTTGTCGTTTCGTGTACCATTCTACAACGCGTAGTATCAGAGCGGGGACAATTACAGCGGAGTTGCCATGCCCGAAGCGACGCAGGTCGGCGCTGGGAAGACGATTTTGGTGGTCGACGATCACGATACGACCCGCCAGACCATTTCCCGTATGCTGGAAGCGGGTGGGTTCACCGTTCGGACAGCAACGAACGGTAAAGAGGCGCTCGACAAGTTAGAGAGGGAGAGCGACGAGATCGACATCGTTCTCTCGGACGTAACGATGCCCGGTATGAACGGCATCGATCTCTCGTATCACATCCGGGAACGCTTCCCGACGATGCCGGTCGCGATCGTGTCCGGCGACGTCAGTGAACTGGAGCGAAGCATCATCGGCCGATTCGACGTGCCGTTCATCAAGAAGCCATTCCACGCCGAATCGTTGTACAGCGCGGTGAAAGAGGCTATCCGACTACACTCGCCGGCACAGGACTGATTCGGCGCCGTCTACGACGCGAGCGCCGTTCCATGCGGCGCTCGCGAGAATGACCGATGCGAAGGGTGAATCAACCCAGTCTACTGCTTTGCGAGCGTCATTTTCAGAGACGCGGTTTGATTGGCTCCAGCGGTAGTGGTCTGGATGTGCATCGTCTTTCCGTCCGGATCGAGCGTCCAGCGATCAGTCTGATCGAGGACCTGACCTCCGATGTTCGCATTCGTTTTGATCACGAACGCCGGGCCGTCCCATGACGACTTGAGAATCAAGTCGATCGACACACCCTGCGTTACGAGCGTGTTCTTTGTCGGGCTTCCATCGAGATTCACGATCATCGTGCTGCCTTGTTCCCCAGCCTGCGTCGTCGCCGAGCGACTGAACGACAACACTTTCGCATCTTTCGACACCTTGAGCGTCATCGAGATCGGGACTCCCGCGCCCTCGCTCCGCTTGGGATCCAACTTCCACGTGCCTGCGAAATCGGGATGCGCTACGGCCGACGGTCCTTGCCCCGCGAGAGGCACAGACAGCGTGGCGAGTGCGAACACAATCGGTACAAAACGGCGCATCACGTCTCCAGTTTGAGTAGGTAGCTATTTCTTCTTGGCCTTCTCGGCCTTCTCAGCCTTGCCGCCCGCGTCGCGAAACACCTTCGTTTCGCCTTCATACGCGAACTTCACGTTGGCACTTTGCTCGACTTGGCTGATCGCGAGCCGGCTCGAATCGAGCGGAACGCTGAATGATGCATCGCGGTCGAGCAGCGGAAGGTCGGGGACCTTCACGTCGTAGTTGAACCACCGGGTCAGCGTCGCGACAACTCTTCGCAGCTGCTGATGCTGCACGGAAATCTGTCCGTCGACCCAACCAAAGGCCTCCGCCGCCTCCGCCTCGGTTGGCGCGCGCATGCTGTCCGGAGTGATGAATAAGGCCTGGCCGGCCGTGACGGTGCTCATTCGTTTACCCGCCTTCGCGGTCACCGTTCCCTCGAGGACTTTGACGCGCACGCCGCTGTCGGTCGGGAACGCGGATACGATGAACTTGGTGCCGGTGGCGATGAATTGCATTCGCTTGGCAACGGCTCTGAACGGGAGCACTTGCCCAGCCGCGACATCGAACGACGCCGTCCCGTCGACCCGCACGGCGCGCACCTTGTCCGGGAAGCCGTGCTCTGGAATCATGACCCTCGTCTCCGGCCCAATGCGCATCTTCGTGCCATCGCCGAGCGTGAGGCTCCCGATCTGTCCGGGGCTGGACGCGATCGGCTGAATTCCTTGCGCGTTCACCGCCGACAACACCGCGTCGTCTTCACCGAGTCGGTTCATGTACACAGCGCCCGCGAGCGCCACAGCCAACGCGACGATCCCGAGTCCTATTGCCGGCGCCCATGATCTGCTCTTTGCCACCGATTTCATGTGCGACGCCGCGTCGTGGCGTCCCGCCGTCGCCGCGGCGGCGTGTGCTTCGGCGCTGTGTCCCTCACCGTGAATGTTGCGTTCGATCTGTGACCACGCCTTCGCCGGATCGGCTTGTGTCGCCGCGTGGGCTTCGGATTGGGCGCCGCCACCCATGGCGCCCATTCGATGACCGGAGAAGCGACGGCTCAACGCGCGGGCCGATCCGTGACGGATCTCGTCGGCGAGGAACGTGTCGAGCTGCTCTTGCGTCGCGAACGCGGCCCGCTGGTTCCAGGCGTTCAGGAACGCCGCCTCGACGACGCGCGGCGCGAGTGTCGGCGCGTCGGCGAGTTGACTCTTCGCGCTCGCCAGGCAAGCGTCGTAGTTGGCGTCAAAGACTCGCTTGAGCGCTTGCTCGTCGGCGAGCACGGATGACGCGGCACCAGAAGCGGCTGATCCGGTGATAGTTGAGCCGTCGCGTGGTGGAACGCTCGTCGACATCTAGCAGCCTCCATGGCTCTCGGTTGTGGAATAACATGGCACTGGGACGAACGACGGCAAGATGCAACACCCGCCCCGGTTTTTTCTGTCGCGCGAGCCCTTACAGCGCGTCCGCGGTTACGCGAATCAGGGGCTTTCTCCCGGGTGGTAACGACGAATCGTCTGCGTCTCGATGTCGCGGTCGTTCCAGGCAACGGGCTTCAACTCACCGCGCGCGAACATTGCCGCCTGGTCGCTGAAGAATGGTGAATCAGGCTTGGGACTCTCGCCGTACGCGAGCACTGAAAACGCGCGCGGTTCGTCGCCGAACTCGACGGCGAGGATCCAGCCGTCCGATCCCGTCGCCTCACGTTTCCCATCAGGGTCGTCGCGATATGTCAGCACGCGGAAGCAGCCGAGGTCGCTCGAGCAGCCGCCAACTGGCACGTCTACATCACCGCGGCGAACGCGGTGCACGTCGCCCCACGGCACGTCGAACGCTCCATAGCGCCGCTTCATTTCGTCGACGGCCCAGCTGAACGCCTCGACTGCTCGGGCCGGCGAGCGAATCCCACGCGGGGTCGCGGTCGGCGCCGTCGGCGTCCACGGCTGTGAGAACGCCGAGTCGGCGGCTGTTGGGCCGGCGCGTCCTAGGTAACGGCGCCACCACGTCTCGAACAGTGTGCCGCCGCGGCTCTCTGGCGCGACGGTCTTGTCCCACTTCGCGATGACGTCGATCGCCTTCTCCACATCACCCGCTGGATTCGTCGCGCGCACCGCCGCAACGAGATCGTCACGCACGCGGTCCGCCAGCAGCATTCGGTAAGAGTGCTTGAGCGCGATTACGTCGTCGAGATTCAACTTCCGATCGTTGTCGATCAGATCGATCGCCAGTTGGCTACGCAATCCAAGGCGTGGCGCGGGGAAATACGGCGGGTACTTTGCCGGGTCGAGCGGCTGGCGCATGTTCGTGTAGTATGGCGCGTCGTTCTCGTTGTGCACGTAGCCACCCTTTGGGTTGAGCACCTGCGGCAAGGAGTCGAGCGACACATAGGTCGTCCACACG
>DASYSU010000072.1:0-17933 GCA_036002925.1 Gemmatimonadaceae bacterium
CCGGCGCCACACGCTCGCGCGACCGTCTTCGGCCCAGACGGACACGATGCCTGGCGTCGGATCCCAGCCCCACAGCCATTCATCCTCGATCGCGCTCACAACAGGATCGTAGCGACTGTGGCAATGGTCTGGTCAAAATCGTTCATTCGTGACTCGGATGACTTGGCTCGAGCAGCGCGACGACCCGCGGTCCGACAAGGCGCGCCAGGTCATCGCAAAGTGATCGCCAGGCGACGGTCAACGCGTGGTCGTCGGCGCTCACGAGCGCTCGAGAGCGCGCAACGGTGATGGCCGAGTCGATGGCTGCCGCGTTGTCGCCCGTGCGAAGTTCGGCATCGGCCAGCAGACCGCGCACGAACTCGTCGCCACCAACGGTGAGCGCGAGGGCGCGACTTGCGGCTGGATCGACGCGCGCCGGAGCGGTGCGACCGGCGCGAAGGTATGGGAGTGCCCAGTTGTCGGCCGCGAACGGGCCATGAGGATTCTCCAACACGGTCCAGGCGTGCATGACCCAGAAGTGCGTGTCGCCGGCTTCGTGAGCGTGAGTCGTTCGCGCGCCGCTCTCCTCGTCGAGCAATCCGCTGTGCTCGTGCCATCGCTCCGGCCAGCCAGGCAATTCGCTCGGCGTCGAGTCGCCGTGAGTGATGACGGCGAATCCCGCGCCGAGGAGTCTCGGTTGCCCGTTGATGTCGGCGTAGATGAGCAGGGTGGGCCGCGCGGGATCGACAGTGCCTTTCAGAAGCGCCTGCACGTTGAGCCAATGTTCGCCCATCCCGGGGAAATCGGCGCCGACGCGACGATAACCAGCGGCGACGGCAACGCGGCGGTCGGCGAATCGCTGTGTCTCACGCGCGGCGTCGGCGATCAGCGAATCGATGGTGATCGGCAGATGCGCCAACCCCTGCGGAAACCGACTCACGAGAGCGAGTCGGTTTCGCTTCTCGACGGTCACGATCTCCCCGAATCGAATGTCGTAGTCCTTGCCGAGTTGCGCCACGTCGAGCGCGTCGACGCGCGACCAGGCGACGCGAATCAATCGTCGCTCCTGAATTGCGATGCCGGCGCTGTCGACGGCAATCAGCTCGCCGACACGGTCGGTGCTCTCTCCGCGCACGCGAAGCGCGACACGCGCGCCCGCCGGCCCTTGAGCGGGCGGAAAGGAATCCGGCAGCGTGCCGTGGTTGAAGCAGCCGCTCGACGCGAGTGCAACGGCGAGCGTCGTGAGAGATCTCTTTTTCATCGCACCGGTATTCGCGTCGAGTAGAACGCGCGCTCCATTTCGACTTGGTGAGACTGCCAACGCCGGAGCGCCGTCAGCATTGCACCATCGCCGGGTGTCCACGCAACAGTTCGTACGGGCGCGGCGAGCCAAGCGCCGCGGACCCATTCGCGATACCACCCTTGCCAGGCAATGAGGTACGTCGTCGTCGTTCCCTGTGACGTCGCCTGCGCGGTGGCCGCGAACTCGAGCATCATGCGCTGGCCGGGCATTGTCTCGAGATATCGACCGTCGGCCTCGCGCAGTGCCGCAACGGCGGCCGTGTCGTTGAAGGTCGAACTACTCGAGTCGGGAGTGTGGACGACGACGCGAGACAACGGGATCATCTTGGACGTGGGCCGAGACATCGTCGATGCAACGCCCGCATAGTCGATGCGCCAATTGTCGGCGACGAATCGGAGGCGGACACGGACTGAGCGCGCGTCACGTGATGGCCGAGGCAGAACGATCGCGACGTCACGAAAAGCGATCGGGCCGACGTCGCTGAGTCGCGCGTGCCAAAGGTCGCCGTTCGCAGACCGAGGCGCCCCATCGACGGAGACACGCAAGCCCATGGTTCGCGTGTACCATTCCGCCAGATCGATCGCGCTGGAAATTCGCTGGAGATGTACGTCGAGCCAGCCGGGCGCATCGCGCCCGCCGAGCATGCCCTCGTAGAGCAACACGGTGTTGAGGAGTGAATTCCGCAGACGAAGAACGACAGCGACGGAGTCGCCCGGCGGAAGATCGCGCGCCTCGATGTCGAGCCAATCGTCGAGATCGCCCTCGCGGGCCGAGCTCACGGTCGCCGTCGCCGAGGCGAAGAGTTGTCCATCCGGAGCCGAGAGAACCGGCAGCATGTCGCGGCCGGCACGGTCATGCGCCGCACTGAGTGGGCGCAGCCCCTCCACGATGAGCACGCGATCATTTTGATCGGGCACGACTCGCGAGCCAACGCGATGCGGCACGGCGATCAGCTCGATGTTGTTGATGTAGTGGGTTTCGAGCGCCTCGTTCCGGAGCTCGAGCCGAATCACACCATCGGAATCAGGTCGAGCATGCAGGGCATCGACGTCGCGCTGCTCGAGGAGTGGCGCAATCGCGTACGAGAATCCCTCCGCTTCGAGGACGGGACCCGTTCCGGTGTCGGCGTACACGGTCGGACAGGACCCGAAGAGCGCCTTGAGCAGACCGACCGTCGCGACCGCAGTGACGGCAGTGGCCGCGGCCGACACGACAAGCGATTGTGCGACTAGTTGCTTTCCCTCGAACGTTTCGAGGCCGACGATGCTGTCGAACGGCACACGCGATACGGTCCGACTCGGAGCCGCTTGCAGAAACGGATAACGCACACCGTCTCCCTCGACGGCGACGTAGCCGATGGACGCGCCTCGACGGAAGATCACCGTGCTGCCGTCGATGAGATGTGCTTTGACGGGCGAACCGATCGTGACCGGGCCGATCATTCCGGCGGGCGGACGAGTGAGCGCCACCACTTCGGTGCGCCAAAATGCATGACCGCAACCGCCTACCAACGCGAGCGCGGCGATCGAGGCCCGGATCAACGAACGGACGTCACACGGCAATCGAAACATGGTGAGTCCCGGAGGATTGGACTCCCGATACCTACGCGATGGACGAGGACATCAATATACGTCAGGTGACGTATCAGGATCCTGACATAGGGTTACGGCACCCACGTCGTGAATGCGGTGGCTGGTTCTCGCTTCTTCGGCGGCGGCACATCGGCCGGTACGCCAACGTTCACAATGGCGACGATCCGCTCGTCGTCGCGCACGCCCGCCGCTTGGCGCGCCGCCGAATCGCTCATCACGCCACCCGTCTTGATGTGCGTGCCGAGCCCCAGCTCGACCGCGGCGAGCGCGATGTTCTGCACCGCCATCATTGTTGCAGCGTAGTCTTCGTCTCGGATTTCGGGATTCTCATTGTTGACCACTGCCACCGCGATCATGCACGGCAAGCCGCGGTGCTCTTGCGCCACGGTCTCGCGCATCGCGCGGGCGGCTTCAGGCTCCTCGATCTTTCGGGCCTTGCGCTCCCCCAGGGCACGTCCGTACGCGTAGCGCGCGTCGGGGCCGAGCACATAGAATCGCCACGGCTGTGTCAGGCGGTGGTTGGGTGCAAGTGTCGCCGCGGCGAGAAGTGTTTCAATCTCGTCGCGCGAGACGGGACGATCAGTGAATCGTTTGATGGAGCGACGTTCGCGAATGGCGTCAGTTGCGCGCATGCGCTGGAACTTACACCGCGAGCGGACGATTCGAACTATTAGTGGCTGCCGGTGGGTGTCGGCGTAGCAAGCGCCGAGGTGTGCGTCGCAGCGAGGAACTTGATCGGATCGACGTTGGTGCCGTGCACCAGCACCTCGAAGTGCAGGTGCGGCGCGGTCGCGAGTCCGCTCGAACCGACAGTGGCGAACGCTTGGCCCATGGCGAGATGTTCTCCCGCGTGGACCATCGCCGAACGACAGTGCGCGTATCGCGTGACGATGCCGCCCGAGTGTGCGATCTGCACCGTCAAACCGTACCCGAGCTCCCGTTCGACAGCCGTCACGGTTCCCTCTGCCGGGGCAACGATACGCGTACCGGCGGGCGCAGCGAGATCGACGCCTCGATGCGCACGGAAGATTCCAAGAATCGGGTGGAGGCGCGAGCGTGAGAACCGACTGGTGATCTCGCCGTTCACCGGCAGGATCATGTCGACCGGTGGGAGGTTACGAGCCCGCTCGACGAGCGATGCCGTTCGGAGCGACGTCAGCGTGTCGCGCAACGCGAGCATCGTCCGCTGCTCTTCCGCCAACTGATCGGCCATCATCGCGGCGGTGTCGGATTGCGCCGACACCCAAAGCCACGACAATGACAGAATAGTGAGCAGGAACATCCCGAACATTCTCAGCGTGCGCATCTTGAGGCCGACGCGTCGTGTAGACGCGGTCAGCCTCGGCGGCACGATGATGAGCGTCCATGCCGGAGTCTCGCCTGCACGCATGCGTCAGCCTTGCGCGACGGCCTTCAGAGCGTGACTCGGCGTCAGCGCCAATCGGCGTTCGGTCGGGATCTCGGACCGGTCCGATCCTTTCGGATGAATGGCAACGTGTCCATGGACGGTTCCACCTTCTTGCAGCATGACCGCGGCGGCGTGAATGTCGCCCTGTACGGTCGCCGACGCTTGCACTTCGACTCGGCCGCTCACGTCCAGTGAGCCACAGAGGTCGCCGCCGATCACGACTTCGCGCGCTTCGACGTTACCGACGACCATGCCGCCGGCGCCGATGATGAGCGTATCGGCCCGATGGAGGCTGCCCTCGACCCGGCCGTCGACGCGGACGGTGCCTTCGGTATTGATGTCGCCGGAGATCGAGAGTTGGTCGTCGATCACGGAATATCCGGTGTTCGCGGGACGTGCCGGTCGGCGGGAAAACAGCTTCATCGAAATCTCCTCCAGAATTGGCGTGCGACGAATCCCAATAAAGGACGCGCGAGAATGGCGAGCGGAACAATTCTGGTTGTGCCGTGCCGCACACTTGCAGCGGCGACCCCGGCTCGCAATGGGGAAAAGCCGTTGTCATCGACGGTGGACCGGGAAAACGCTACGTCGCCGTTACCGGCCTCCCTCGAGCATCGCGGCAGCGTCGTTCAGCAGCGTCGCTTCGCGCCGCAACGCACCGGCGACGCGATCGATCTCGCCGTTCACGTCGCTCCACTTGCCCTGCTCGATCGCCTCGCGAACACCGGGCATCGTCTTCACGCCGTACCCGGTGTAGAAACCGGGGGCGTAAAGGAGATGCTTGTACCACGGACGATTCTTGAGCCCCTCCGCCGTCAGCAAGGCACGCTCGGCCTGCACGAGACGTTCGTTGACTTTCGCTAGCGACGCTGCCCGGGCCGGCTGCGCCTTGGTCCAATCGGCGTAGGCCCTCTCGAACCGTTCCGCCGACTTGGACAGGCTGTCCTGCGCGTTCAACAGTGGAGCAAAATCGAAATGCGGTGGCGGCGTCTGCGCAACCGGAGGACGCAGCGGTCGACGTGGATCGTCGGTGATGATGAACGCGCTATCCGCGATTCGACGCGCGCGATTACCAATGTCCTTGTCACGCTGGTCGCGGAGCGACTCGAGCTCGTTCGTGTAGCGTTTGGTCGTCGCGGCCAGATTGGTGAACACGAACGGGAGAAGATCGGCGTCGGCGAGGCGCATGACCGCCGTGCCCGCGGCTTGCGCGAGCGCGCGGCCGTAGACAAATGAGGTGTCACTGAAGTGCGTGTACCAATAGAAGTCGTCGTAGATAGAGTGATAGATCCCGCCATCGTCCTCGCCGCCGTAGCCGAGGTTGAGCGACGCGACACCCAAATGTTGTAGAAACGGAGAGAAGTCGGAGCCCGAGCCGAGCGCGCCGATCCGTAGGTCGTCGCCGGACATCGCGTCGGTGTTGCCTTGGACTTCACTCGCGGCCTTGAGGCGTCTCCACGAGCTCACGTGCACCTCGGGATCTTCGACGTCCTTCGTGACGCCGTTGATGAAATGCTCGAGCGAGTGTGATCCTTCGATGCCCAGGTACCCGCGATCGTTCGTATCGCTGTTCAGGTACGCGACCGCGTGCGCCGCGAGATCGGTCGCGTGCGTCTCCGCCCACTCGGTGGAGCCGAGGAGGCCGGGTTCCTCGCCATCCCACGCGGCGTAAATGATCGTGCGCTTCGGCCGCCATCCTTGCTTGTAGATCTCGCCGAGGGCGCGCGCTTCCTCCAACTCGGCAACGAGTCCGGAGATTGGGTCCTCGGCGCCATTCACCCATGCGTCGTGGTGATTACCGCGAACCACCCACTGATCCGCTTCGGTCGTGCCGGGAATCTTCGCGATCACGTCGTGGAGGGTCTTGAGGCTCCAATCGGATTTCACCGCGAGGTGAACGCGGGCCTCGCCGGGACCAAGGCGATACGTGAGCGGCAAGCCGCCGCGCCACGACCCCGGCGCAATCGGGCCACCGAGTGCGGCGAGCAACGGCTGCGCGTCGCCGTAGGAGATTGGCAGAACCGGAATCTTCGTGAGCGTCGTCGCTTCGCTGATCGGCAATCGCTTTGCGTCTTTCGTGGCACCGACGCCCGGCGTGAGCGGATCGCCAGGATATGTCGGCATGTCGGCGACACTACCGCGCTGAACGCCTTGCGGCGGTCGCATCGGTCCTTTGGGGAACACGTCGCCGCCACCGTACCCGTCGTCGGCTGGATCGGAGTAGATGAGACAACCGATCGCGCCGTGTTCGGCGGCGACTTTCGGTTTGATGCCGCGCCACGACCCGCCGTATTTGGCGATGACGATGGCACCCTTGACCGAAATTCCACGTCGATCGAGCTCGTCGTAGTCCGCCGGAACGCCGTAATTCACGAACACTAATGGCCCGGTGACGTCGCCGTCGATCGAGTAGGCGTTGTATGTCGGCAGCTGCTCGTCGTGCTGTCCTGAGGTCGGGTCCTCGGGTACAGTGGGCTCCTGAAGCTTCGCTTTGTATCGCGTCGGCGCGATCAGCTCGACGGCGCGCGCCGTCGGCGTCGGGAAGAGCACGTCGAAGTCCTCGATGTGGGCGTCCCAGCCGTAGCTCGCGAACTGGTCGCGAAGCCACTCGGCGTTTTGTTTGTTGTAGGGGGAACCGACATGGTGCGGGCGTGCGGACAAGCGCTGCATCGCTTCGCGCATGCGTCGCGGTTCTGGAAGAGCGCGGAACTTGTCTTCCCACTCGCGCTCATGCTGCGCCGACTGAATCGAGAAGCCGCGCAACGGGGTCGGGTCGGGAGCGAATGGGAGAAGCGCGAGCGCCGCGAAGGCGATCGTGAGTGGCGTAGCGATTCTGGGCATTGTGGGTCCGAGGGCGTGGGGGCACGACCGGCGTGATAGCCGCCAATCACATTCTAATCTCGCGCCCGCACGCGGCTCTTTCCACGCCTGTCACGATGATTCGTTCAGGGCAATCTTCGGATCGACACTGGCCGCGCGCCGGGCGGGAATCCAGGCGGCGGCCGCTGTGGTGGCCGTGAGCACGACGATCACCGCAGCGTATGTCAGCGGATCTGACGATGTCACGCCGACGAGTAGGCTCGACAACACCCGGGACGAGATGAGCGCCAGCGGAACGCCAATGACCAGCCCGACAGACACGAGTTGCAGTCCCTGTCGAACCACCATTCGCAACACCTGCGTGCTCTGCGCGCCGAGTGCCATGCGAATGCCGATCTCGTGGCGCCTCCGTCCGACGACGTACGAGAGCACCGCGTAAATCCCGCCGATGGCGAGCGTCAGCGCGATGGCCGCGAACGCGGCGAGTGAAAGCGCGACCGTGCGGGCTTGGGCCAGCGAACCGTCGAGGGCCGCTTGCATCGTCTTGAGCTCGAAGACGGGCAATTCCGGATCGAGCGATCGCACGGTGGCGCGGATCGATGGAAAAAGCGCGACGGGATTGCCTGTCGTGTGGACCGTGAACGCGAACGACTCGAAGCTCGACGACGTGTCGATCCGCGTGAGCGGGAAGTACACGCCGGGAATCATCCGACGGGCCAGTCCATAATGTTTGACGTCCTTCACGACGCCAACGACAGTCGTCCAGTGCGACGACGTGTCTCCACGCGAGGCAATGCGCTTGCCGGTCGGGTCGGCAATAGTCGGCCAGGCGTGGCGGGCGAACTCCTCGTTCACGACGACCGGACGGTATCCTATGCGCGCGCTACCCTCATTTTCGGAATACGGTCGCCCGTGGACGAATTGCAGTCCCATCGTCGAGAAGTACTCGGCGCTGGCGAAACGCATGAGCGTCACCGGGTCAACCTCGTTCTTCGCAAGGGCCGGTGAACCTTCCGCCATGAAGAAGCTGCCCCAGTGACATCCGAAGGGCGGACACGTGATCATTGCCACG
This sequence comes from Gemmatimonadaceae bacterium, assembly GCA_036002925.1. Taxonomy (GTDB): domain Bacteria; phylum Gemmatimonadota; class Gemmatimonadetes; order Gemmatimonadales; family Gemmatimonadaceae; genus JAQBQB01. Next base: position 8,175 of record DASYSU010000072.1, read on the forward strand.
TGGTCAACTCCGGGAATGGCATGCAAGCGATCGATGAGCGTTCGATAAAACGGCATTTGTGTGGTCGCGTTCTTGTATTTCGATCCCGGCAGCGCGATGCGGAACTCCAGCGTTCCGCTCGGGCGGAAGCCAGGGTCCACATGTCGCAGGTTCGCGTATGCGCGCAAGAGCAGTCCGCCGCTCGCGAGCAACACCGCCGCGAGTCCGATCTCCGCGATGACCAGCCCGTCGAGCAGACGCCGTTCGCGGCGAGAACCGGTCATCCGCGTGCCGCCCGCGCCCAAGGCGTCGCCCGGATCCTGCCGGCCCATCTGCAGCGCCGGAACGAGGCCGAAGAGCAACGTCGTCGCTCCCATGATCGCGATCGAAAACAGCATCGTGCGCACGCCGACGTTGAGCGCGGCCCATTTGGGAACGAGCGCGTTGTTCGAGGCGAGCAGCAGCTTGAGTCCCCATTGCCCCAGCATGGCACCGCCGATGCCGGCGATCGCGGCCAACGCAAAGCTCTCGGTGAGCAACTGCCGCGTCACACGACTCGAACTCGCGCCGAGCGCGACGCGAATGCCGACCTCGCGCCGGCGGAAGATCGCGCGAGCGAGCATGGCGCTGGCGACGTTGGCGCACGCGATCAGCAAAACGACGAGCGCTCCCGCGCCAAGCGCCTTACCGATAGTACGAAAATCGAGGACGAAGTGATCGCGAAGCGCGTCGACTCGCGGCGTGACGAAATGCGAGGTGTCGGACTTGAGCCAGATGGGTTGATGCGCCGCCGCCAGATCTTTGGTCGCCTGCGCGACCGTGACGCCCGGCTTTAGCCGACCAATTCCGTCGAATGAGTAGGATTGATCCTGTGAGTTCGGGTCCTGGTCGAGCGGGAGCCAGAGCTTGGCGCCGCTGGGAAACTCCGCCTCACGTGGTAACACACCGATGATCGTATAGACGGTGCTGTTGATCCTGATCGTTTTTCCGACAACGTTCGGCGAGCTACCGAATCGTTCTCTCCATAACGCTTGACCGATGGCTACAACGGGCGGGCCTTTGGGCCGGTCTTCTTCGGGCGTGAATGTGCGGCCCAACAGGGGGCGAATTCGAAGAACATTTGCCAAATCGTACGTCACGAGTGCCGCGTCGACCCGCTCGGCGCTTCCGGCGTCGGCCAGATTCACGCTCGCGTTATTCCACAGCGCCATCGACTCGAACGTTCGCGCGCGGCTCCGCCAGATCACGAAATCCGGGTAATTGATGCCGGTAAACTCCAGGTTCCAACGTGGCGCTCGCTCGTTCAGATAGACGAGACGGTTTTGTTCGGGGAAGGGAAACGGACGAAAGAACAGACCGTCGATCAGTGTGAACACCGCGGTGTTCGCCGCGACGGCGAGTCCGAGCGTCACGATAATGAGCGCGGTCGCACCGGGCTGGCGCGCGAATGACCGAAAGGCAAATCGTAGATCGGAGAAGAACGATTGCATGCGATACTCCTTGGGTCGCTGGCGGACTCGACGCCGCCAATGTTCATAGGGCGCGCGACGCGCGATGTCGCCGAGCGCGGAAACCCAGACGCCCGACGCGGCGAAGAATCCGCGCCGCCGCGCGGCGGTGAGCTCGTGCACGAACGCGTCCGCCATGTCGTCGCCGTGGACGTCGCGCAACTCGGCCGGCACGACACGGAGCAAGCCGCGATAGAGGCGAGCGGAGAGGCTCACGACGCGTCTCCCGAGTGAGCCAACCGACGCGTGGCCACACGCACCGTCGTCTCGAGTCGCGCGACCTCGGCGGTCAGCGCGCGACGTCCCGCGGACGTGATGCGGAACCACCGTTTCCGTCCGCCTTCCTCGACGTTGGCGGGAGCTTTATCGAGCGCGCGAATCCAGCCCTGCTCTTGGAGCTCGTCGAGCGACCCGTACAACGTCACGGGCCACAGCTTGAGCTCCTGGTTGGTGAGCTCGAGGACGTCGCGCATGATGCCGGAGCCGTGCCGGTCACGGTCGGCGAGCGAGAGAAGGATGAAAAACCAGTGTCGGCGCATGGTATTATACTCGTCAGTACAATTGGACACGACAACCCGCGAAATGGTTGCGGCTATTTGCCGTTGCGGTCAGGGTCTTCCATATTGACGGCTCCTCCCGCCGGCAGCCCCATCCATCCCGTCGACCATTCCCCCAACGGACTTCACTGGTCGCGTTGCCATCGTCACCGGTGCGGCGCGCGGTCTTGGGCTCGCCGCGGCAAAGCGCCTGCACGAACGTGGCGCCTCGGTCGCGATCAATGTGCGCGACCGTGAGCGCGCCGAGTCGGCGGCTCGGGAAGTTGGCGATCGAGTGCTCGCGGTCGACGGTGACATCGGAGGCCCGGGCGTTCCGGAGGACATCGTTCGACGCACGCTCGAGCGATTTGGGCGCATCGACATTGTCGTCAACAACGCCGCGATGGCGCGATCGACGCGATTTCCCGACCTGTCGGCAGACGAATGGCGTCAGACGATCGAAATCAACCTCACCGCGCCGTTCCTGCTGACGAAAGCTGTCCTGCCGACGATGCAGGCGCAGAACTACGGTCGCATCGTCAACATCTCGTCGTCGGCCGGACGCATGGTCAGCACACTTGGTGGTGCGCACTACACGGCGTCGAAAGCGGGCCTGCTGGGCCTCACACGCGCGGCGGCGAAAGAGCTCGGGAAATTCGGCATCACGGTGAACGCGGTGTGTCCCGGCATGATCGACACCGAGTTGACGCACGAGCATGCGTCGCCCGAGCTGCTCGATCGATTGGCGGCCCAGTATCCCGTGCCGCGACTCGGGACGGCGCTCGAGGTCGCGGATCTCATTTGTTTCGCGGCATCGGAAGCAGCGGGGTACATCACGGGCGCCGCGTTGGACATCAATGGTGGCGACTTGATGATGTGACAATTCTCCGCCGTTCAAACTCACCACTGATCACTGACCACTGACCACTGACCACTCAGCACTGACCACTCACGACTGATGACTGAGTGTTTCAACTCACAACTGAGCACTGACCACTGATGACTGAGTTATGAAGGACAGTACTCGCGTTCTGATCTCGCTCGGCACCGCGGTCGCAGGAGGAATCGCGATCGGCGCCTATGGTGGCCCGACGGGACTTCGCGTCGCCGACGGCATCGCGCCGATCGGTGCCCTGTGGGTGAACGCGATTCGCATGACGGTAATCCCCCTCGTCGTGTCGCTCATCATCACCGGCGTCGCGTCGGTGAGCGACATCAAGGCAATCGGGCGACTCGGCGGCCGAACGCTGCTCGTGTTCGTGTTGCTGATCGCCGGAACGGCGATCGTCGCGATGCCGTTTGCGCCCGCGCTGTTCTCGCTCCTGCCGCAGCGCACGGGCGCACCGCCGCCGCTTCCGAGCGGCGCCGCGGAAGCGGCCGATCAACTCATAGCGAGTGGTCAGACGCAAACCTTCGCCACGTGGGTCACGTCGCTCATTCCATCCAATCCCATCGCGGCGGCGGCGACGGGATCGATGGTGCCGTTGATTCTCTTCACGCTCGTGCTCGCACTCGCCATCGCGAACGGTCCGACGACTACGCGTTCGACACTCGTTGGGTTCTTTCAGGCGCTCGCCGACGCGATGCTGATGCTGGTTCGTTGGATCGTGAAGGTTGCGCCAATCGGTGTGTTCGCCCTGGTGCTGCCGCTCGCCGCGCGCGCGGGGACGGCGCTCGTTGGCGCAATCGGGTTTTACATCGCGGCGTATTGCGGCGCGAGTCTCGTCATGACGGCACTGATTTATCCCGCCGTCGCATTGTTCGGAGGAATTCCGATTCGTCGGTTCGCGCGAGCGGCGCTGCCGGCGCAGCTGATTGCGTTCAGCTCGAGCTCATCAATCGCGTCGCTGCCCGCGCTCGTCGAGAGCGCCGAGGACGGGCTTGGCTTGCCGCCGCCGATTACCGGGTTTGTGTTGCCGCTCGCGGTGTCGATGTTCAAGATTGCTGGGCCGGTGTCGTGGACGGTCGGCGCCTTGTTCGTCGGCTGGTTCTACGGTGTCCCGTTGCACGCGCGCGAGTTGGCGACGATCGCATTCGCCGCGGTGTTCCTGTCGTTCGCCGCACCGGGAATTCCACGCGGGGCGTTCATCATGTTGACGCCGCTCTTTCTCGCGATCGGACTGCCGGCGGAAGGCATCGGCATCCTGATTGCGGTCGACGCGATTCCCGACACGTTCGCGACCGTATTGAACGTGACAGGCGATCTCGCAGCGGCCGCCCTGGTCGCGCGCGGCGAGAGCACGGTTCCTGCGCCGGCAACTTAGAGTGCACCCGCGTATCAGCGAATTGCTCGACTACGTCGAGAAACAAACCGAGAAGCTACACGCGGCGTACGAGGCCGTACCGCCCGAGAAGCGCGGCGTTCGCGTCGACCCGAATCGGTGGTCGCCCGCCGAAATCGTCCACCATCTCGCGATCGTCGAGCGACGACTCGCTCAACGGCTCGCGCAATTGATCGAACAGGCGCGCGCGCTTCCGCCCGAAAAAGAGACCACATCGACGCTGACCAGCCAGAGCACCACGAGGGTGCTCGATCGCACCGGGCGATTCGTCACGTCGGAAGCCGCTGAGCCGCGGAATACCGACGCCGTTCGGGCCTGGGACGATCTCATGGACGCACGAAAAGAAGTCGTCCGAGTCATCCACACCGGTGACGGACTCGCGCTCGGCGCCGTGTCGGCGCCGCATCCGGCGCTCGGTCCATTCACGGGGTACGAGTGGATCGCGTTTGTCGGATCGCACGCCGCCCGGCACGCTGACCAGATTCGCGAGATGAACTTGGCATTGTAGCGGGCCGCTCGACACGACGCGGGTCGGTCCCCAGACTTCGTTCATGCCAGGAGACGTCGTACTCGTCGTCGACGACGAACCGCAGATTCGCCGAGTCGTCCGCAACGTGCTCGCGGCCGATGAAGTTCGCGTGCTCGACGCAAGCAATGGCCAGCAAGCGATCGATCTTGCCGCGGCGGAACGACCAGCACTGATCGTACTCGACCTCGGGCTGCCCGACATGCAGGGCATCGAAGTCTGTCGAGAGATTCGCAGCTGGTCGTCTGCACCGATCATCGTGCTGTCGGCGCGGCACTCCGATCAGGAGAAGGTCGCGCTGCTCGACGCGGGTGCCGATGATTACATGACGAAGCCCTTCAGCCCGGGCGAACTGCAGGCGCGCGTGCGTGCACAGTTGCGCCGGTCGCGCCTCGCACCGGCGGCGGGTGCGACGCAGGTCATCACGATTGGCGAGCTGGTGATCGATGCCGTCAAGCCGTCGCTCAAGAAGCGCGACGTCACCGTGCATCTGACGAAAACGGAATGGGAACTCCTCCGGACGCTCCTCAAGCACGCCGGCCGCACTCTCACGCACCAACAGCTCTTTCGCGCGGTGTGGGGCAATTCGTCGGGCGACATGCAGCAGTATCTTCGCGTGCACATTCGGAGTCTTCGACGGAAGATCGAGACCGATCCGGTGCGGCCGCGCCTCATCGTCACCGAGCCCGGAGTCGGCTATCGGTTCGAGAACGAGCCGTGAGCGACGTTCGCGCGACTTCGCCGCCGCGGGGTGTGCGCCGGCGGGAGTGGGTCGCCTGGTTCGCGGTCTTGTTCGCCGTCACCGCGGCGATGGTCGCGATTCGCGCGCACATCAACGAGGCGCATGTCGCGCTCGCGTATTTGCTTGTCGTACAGGGCGGAAGCGCGAGAGGCGGCCGGCCGCTCGGCATTGCACTCTCTGCAGCGGCATTTCTCTGCTTCGACGTCCTCTTTCTGCCTCCCTACGGAACGCTGACGCTTCAGGATCCGCTCAACTGGATCGTGCTCGGCGGATTTCTGCTGACCAGCATTCTCTCGGCGCAACTACTCTACCGTGCTCAATCCGAGGCGGAGACCGCACGCGATCGCGCCGCGGAGATCGATCGATTGGCGTCGCTCGGCGCGGAGACGTTGAACGTCGGGCGCGCCGAGGAAGCTCTGATGGCCATCGCATCGGTGATTCGCGCATCTCTGCGGCTCGACGAGTGCGCTCTGTACATAACCTCCGGCACGACGCGCGCTGACCCCATTGTCTCACGGTCGCGGGATGCTCGCTCCGATATGACGGTGGATAGTCGCTTGGTCGATTGGGTCGCTGGGGAAGGGCGAAGCGTCGTCGAGCGCGTGGACGGAACGACGGAACGCAATTGGCCGATCCAGCAGCTCGCCTCAGCGTCAGCGCCGACGAATCGTGCGCGCGCCTTTTTACGTCCGCTGCAAGTGCGGGAGCGGACAGTCGGCGTCCTGCGCATCTCCAACGCCACAGGGCTATCGCTCACACCGGCGCAGATCCGAGTGCTCGAAGCGCTGGCCTACTACGCCGCGCTCGGCGTCGAGCGTGTCCGACTGGTCGGGGAGGCGCAGCGTGCCGTGGCGTTGCAGGAAGCGCACAAGGCGAAGGACGCCGTGTTGGCGTCGGTTTCGCACGATTTGCGAACGCCGCTCACGACGATCAAAGCGTTGGCGCATGAGATCGCGCAAGGCGGTGATGATCGCGCGGCGGTCATCGAAGAGGAAGCGGACCGACTCAATCTGTTCGTGGCGCAGATGCTCGACCTTTCGCGCATCGCGTCGGGGTCCGCGGCATCAAACGTCCATCCCAACGAAGCGGAAGATCTGTTGGGTGCTGCGGCGCAGCAGGTGTCTGGCCGCCTACACGGTCGCGAGCTCCGCATCGAAGTTGCGAGCGACGAGCCGCTGCTCTTCGGGCGCTTCGACTTCGCGCAGACCCTTCGTGCGGTGGTCAATCTCATCGACAACGCCGCGAAGTATTCGCCCGCCGACGCGCCGATCGATCTCATTGCTCGACGCGACGGACGCTGGCTCGTATTCGCGGTGGCCGATCGCGGCCCTGGAGTTTCATCGGACCAGCGTGAGCGAATCTTCGAGCCGTTCTACCGACGCTCGGAATCACCGGACGTCGGCGGAGTCGGTCTCGGGTTGTCGATCGCTCGTGGAATCGCCGAGGCGCAAGGCGGCACTCTCGAGCTCGACCATCGCGACGGGGGAGGGAGCGTTTTTAGTCTGCGTGTTCCCGCCATCCCCACCGCTGAACTCGAGCAAGCCGCTGGCGTGCTCGGCGAGCGCGACGACGCGTCAAACGAGTCGTAGCGCGCCGGACGATCGCACGTCATAAAACGGCGCGCAGAGCAGATCGCGATGGGCCGACGGTAACCAGGTCTCGGTCGCGATTGCCAGCACGGCCCACTCGGCCTGATCAGCGGCACGCGCAACGTCGTGACGATCTCGGCGCGGCACCCGGGCAGCCAGTTGCGACGCTCGGAATCGAGCGGTGGCAACGAGGTCGCGGATGAACCAAGCGGCGATGTCGAGTCGATGCTCGGCAATGAGCGTGGTGATTGCGCGATGCGCGGGCGCACGTCGCGACAGAACCGACGTGTCCGAGGAAATCGCATGCGCAACGGACATCCAGTCCTCGAGCGACAGATCATTTAGCGTGTCGAGCCAGCACTCGACGGCCGACGCCGACCGACTCGGCAATCCATCCAAGGCCCACAGCCTGGGAGCGGAAGTACTGTTGGTTGAAACGCTGATCGGTGCCCGGCGAGCCATGACGCACTGCTCCGTATTGCGGAACAACCGGACGATATGGCTCGTTGCGTGATGGGCGCATAAAAAAGGGCGCGTGCCCGCATAAAAAGATCATAAAGGCGCGCCCTCAGGCTTTTACGAAATCTTCACGGCGAAGGCGCCGTTCTTCACGCGGTCTTTATGGCGCTTGGGGTAGGAATAATGGTTGTCGTCTCGAACCATTTATGCCAACGCCGTTAACTCGACTCAAGCGCGTCTTTTTTGGACGTCCGCTTCCTTCCGACCGCCTCGAGCACGAGCGGCTGAACAAGAAAACCGCCCTCGCCGTCCTGTCGTCCGACGCCATCTCGTCGGTCGCATACGCCACTGAACAGACGCTGATCGTGCTCGCCGTCCTTGGCACGGTTGCGTTGTCGTACGTCGTGCCGATCTCGGCGGTCATCGTCGGGCTGCTCGTCCTGGTTGCATTGTCGTATCGACAGACGATCTTCGCGTACCCGGGCGGCGGCGGATCATACACGGTCGCCAAGGACAACCTGGGCACGATGCCGGGGCTCGTCGCGGCGGCGGCGCTGCTCACGGATTACATCCTCACCGTGTCGGTGTCGATCTCGAGCGGAATCGCCGCGATCACGTCGGCGTATCCCAACCTCGCGCCGCATGCCGTCGCGATGTGTATCGCCGCCGTATTCGTGCTCATGGTCGTGAATCTGCGCGGCGTGCGTGAGTCGGGGATCGCGTTTAGTGTGCCGACGTACGTCTTCATCGCGATGATGTTGGCGCTGATCGGCAACGGCATCTATCACGCGTTCACGGAGACGTCGGCGCCCATCGCCACGACGCGTCCGCCGTCGCACGCCTCGCCGCTCGGCTTCGCGTTCACGTTTCTCATTCTCCGCGCGTTCGCCGAGGGCTGCGTCGCGATGACTGGGACAGAGGCGATCTCGAACGGTGTCGGCGCGTTCAAGAAACCGTCGTCCAAGAATGCGGCGAAGACGCTGAGCTGGATGGCCGCGATTCTCGCCACCTTCTTCCTCGGCACGAGCTATCTGACGCGGCACTTCGGCATCATGCCGTCGGAGACGGAGACCGTGTTGTCGCAGCTCGGTCGAAAAGTGTTTGGTGGCGGCGGACTGTATTTCGCGCTGCAATACGCGACGTTTGCGCTCTTGGTGCTCGCCGCCAACACCGCCTTCGCCGATTTCCCGCGTCTCGGAAGCATTCTCGCGCGCGACGGTTACATGCCACGACAATTCGCGGCGCGCGGCGACCGCCTCGCGTTCTCGAACGGCATCATCTCCCTCGCCGTGCTCGCCGCATTGCTCATCTGGATCTTCCACGGTGACACGAGCGCGCTGATCCCCCTCTACGCGATTGGGGTCTTCGTGTGCTTCACGCTGTCGCAGGCCGGGATGGTGATGCATTGGGTTCGGAGCAAGGAACCCGGCTGGCGCTGGCGCGCCGCCCTCAACGGACTCGGAGCGCTGGCGACGGCGATCGTGTCGATCGTTCAAGTCGCGACCAAGTTCACGCACGGCGCGTGGATCGTCGTCCTGATCATTCCGCTGATCATTCTCTTGCTGCGTCGCATTCATCGACACTATGACCATTTCGCGCGCGAAGTCGCGTACACGGGGCAAGCGCCGTTGATGTTTCTGCATCACACCGTCATCGTGCCGGTGAATGGCATCACGAAACCCGCGGCGGGCGCGCTCGTCTACGCGACGACGATCTCGGAAGATGTCCGCGCGGTGTACATCGAGGTCGATGGCGACGCGTCCGAGGCCTTGCGGCGCCAGTGGGACGCGTGGGACATCGGCGTCGACCTGACGATCATTCCGTCGCCGTTCCGGTCGATCCTTCGGCCGCTCACTGATTACGTGAATCAGCTCATCGAGCATGGCGAAGCCGATCTGGTCACCATCGTCGTGCCGGAAATCGTCCCGCGCAGCTGGTGGGGCCACCTGCTGCACAACAAGACGGCATTGTTCATCCGCACGGCGTTTCTCTTCCGGCCAAACGTCGTCGTGACGACGGTGCCCTATCTCATCGGCCGCGCCGTCCGTCTCCGCGACTTGGTGGCGCACGACGAGCTCCTCGACGAGACGGTCGAGCAACCCGTGGCGTCCGCATGAGCGGCTGCAGCAACGTCTCGA
>DASYSU010000073.1:0-40845 GCA_036002925.1 Gemmatimonadaceae bacterium
GTTGCCATAGAATGGTTTTGGCCAATTCGGGCGAAGGCGTTTCTGGGGAGGGAAGCGCTACTCGGGAAGGACGCGTGGCCGCCTCAGCGGCAACTATTGCCGAGCGGCGAGCGAGCCGAAGATTTCAGCCGACCGGCAAAACGCATCACCATCGCAGCGGAATAAACCGACGATGTCGCCAAGCAAACAGCCAAATATCGCCGTTCGTCGCATCAGCTAGGTACCAGAATAACGCCAGCAACGCGTCGTTTCGAATGAAGTAGCAACAAACCAGCAGAGCTGAGTCGCAACATGCATCACCGACGATCCGCTCAAGAATCCGCCCTTTCGCCCGATACTGTCTAGCGGGAGGAAAAAATGCTCATCATTTCGAAAGAGATCGACCTGGTTAGACCCTCGGCCGATCATGTCTCGCAAGCCGCCGAGTCGCCGATGACGGACGACGTGTTCGCGCGACGCATCCGATGCCGCATTCAAAGCGGGGCGTATGAGAGTTTCGAAGTGATCGACAAGATCGCGCGCCGCGTCCTCGACGCCGGCGATCTGTGATTCGAGCCGTCGGCTGACTCATCAGTGACGCTGCCACGTGAGCGCGCTCACTCGCGACCTGCAGTTCCAAGACATGCAGCGGTAAGATTCGTCTAGCGTTTCGCCCGACCGGCGAGTCGCGTTCGCTCGGCACTCGATTCGCGGAGACGTCTCGGCCTTCTCGACATGACAATTACCCCGGTGAACACACGCGACTGGACGCGGATGGTCATCGCGGTCTCCGGTTCGAGCGGGTTGATTGGTTCGACCCTGACGGGTGCGTTGGAAGCACGCGGCCACTCGATCAAACGTCTGGTGCGCCGTCCGGCAAGCGGCGCCGACGAGATTTCGTGGAACCCCGAGCGCGGACAGATCGCCCCCGGTGCGCTCGATGGTGTGAACGCCATCGTGAACCTCGCCGGCGAGAACTTGGCGCAACGGTGGAATTCCAGCGCCCGTGTGCGCATTCGATCCAGCAGAGTGAATGGCACGACCGCGCTGGCGCGCGCGATCGCCGCGATGCCAGTCAAGCCTCGCGTCATGTTGAGCGGCTCGGCGATCGGAATCTATGGCAGCCGCGGCGATGCTGTTCTCGACGAATCGAGCGATCTCGGCGACGATTTCCTGGCGTCGGTATGCAGGGAGTGGGAGGCGGCCACCGCTCCGGCGGCGGACGCCGGCGTTCGCGTCGTGCATCTGCGCACGGGTCTGGTCATGTCGCGCGCGGGGGGCGCGTTGGCGAAAATGCTCCTGCCGTTCCGTCTTGGTGTCGGCGGACGATTTGGCGACGGCCAGCAGTGGATGAGCTGGATCGCGCTGTCGGACGCAGTCGCCGCCCTCGCCTTTCTGCTGCGCGCGGAGTCGGTATCGGGCGCGGTCAATCTCGTTGCGCCCAACCCTGTCACCAACGCCGATTTCACCCGCACTCTCGCCCACGTTCTCGGCCGGCCGGCGGTGATTCCGGTGCCGAAGCTCGTGCTGACGCTCCTGCTCGGGGAGATGGGCGAGGACACCGTGTTGGCGAGCCAGCGCGTTCGAGCGCGCCGCCTGGTGGAGAATGGATTCAAGTTCAAGCAGCCGACACTCGAGGAAGCGCTACGAGACGCCGGGCTCGGCCACTAAGAATTGGGGTCAGACTCCATTTTCGGGTAAATGGAGTCTGACCCCAATTTTCGGTGTTTCGATTGGGCGTTAGGCGATCAGCGCGCTCAACCTGTCACTGAAGACCCGGCTCGCGGTGAGCCTCGTGCCGTCGCGCATGATCACGATGTACTCGCCATGGAACCATGGTTCGAGTTCTTTGATGTGATCGATGTTGACGATCGCCGAGCGGTGGATGCGAACGAACGTTTTGGGGTCGAGTTTCGCTTCCATGTTCTTCATGCTTTCGCGGAGCAAGTGGGCGTCGCTCTTGGTGTGGATCTTCACGTAGTTGCCCGACGCTTCGACCCAATCGATCTCCTCGGTGCGGACGAAGAACACGCGCCCACTCGACTTGACGATCAAACGCTCCGAGTACTTTCGCTCTTCGTGAAGCTCCTCGAGCAGGCTCACGAGCCGCGAGTCGAGGATCGTCGTGCCCTTGCTGTGGTTCAGCTGGCCGCGTGCCCGCTCCAATGCCTTCTCAAACCGCGTTTGATCGAACGGCTTGAGGAGAAAGTCGAGCGCGTGAATCTCGAACGCCTTGAGCGCGTGCGCGTCGTGCGCCGTCACAAAGACGACCGCCGGGAGCTTGGTTCGCTCGAGATTGTCGACGACCTCGAACCCGTTCATGCCGGGCATCTGGACGTCGAGGAACACGAGGTCGGGCTGCGTGCGATCGATCGTTTCGACGGCGCTCGGCCCGTCGGTACACACGCCGACGATCTCGACGTCGGGTTGCTGCTCGAGCAAAGTCTGGATGCGATCGCGCGCGAGCTCCTCATCGTCAACGATCACTGTGCGGATCTTCGTGGTGTCAGTCATCAGTCGGCCGCCGTACGCTCGAAGGGGTGAAAGGGAATCGCCATTGTTACATGAACGCCTTCACCGGGGGCGCCCCGGACAGCGAAAGCGTGTCGGTCGCCATACAAGTGGGCCAATCGCTGTCGTGTGCTCGCCAGGCCGACCCCTTCCTTGTGGCCGGCGCGCAAGCCGCGTCCGTCGTCAACCACGACACATCGGAGCATGTCGCCATCGCGCCGCACTGAGATCGCGATGGTGCCTTGCCCGAGATCGCCGAAGCCGTGACGGAACGAATTCTCGACCAATGGCTGCAGGAACAAGTTCGGTACGCGGGCGTCGCGCGTCTCCGGCTCGACGTCGATCGAGACGCGCAATCGCTCACCGAAGCGGAGCTGCATGATCTCGACGTAGCGCTGCAGAAAGTCGAGCTCGGACTGGAGCGGCACTTCCTGCGCGCCGATGTTCTGAAGCGACATGCGGAGCAGGTCGCTCAGGGCGGCGATCATGGAATCGGCGCGACGAACGTCCTTGTGCATGAGCGCCGAGATCGAGTGGAGCGTGTTGAACAGAAAATGCGGCTGCAGTTGCATGCGCAGCATCTGGAGCTGTGCTTGCGCCAGTCGAGCCGCGAGCTGTGACGCGCGCAGCGCGCGATCTTTCGACACGCGATAGTACACGACGGCGTGATGCACGGTCACGAGGGCGCAGAACACGATTGCGTCGAGGACCGTCCACGAAAGCAGATACTGACCGAACACCGTCGGCACGGTGCGAAGCGTAACCGTCGGCTCGAGCGCGGCGGCCGCGATCGCGCACAGAGCGACATGGGTCATGATGAAGCCGATCATGCCGCCGATCTGAATGAACCAGTTTCGCGCGCGCTGCCCTCCGCCGCGGACCGGGAAGCGCTTGGCCATGACCATCACGACCGGCGTGAGCAGCGCCCACGCGTAGGTGAACACGAGCTCCGCGGGGACCAGCTTCGAAAGCGACAGCGGCTCGCCGACGAGCCGGCTGTAGAAATAGCGCTCGACCGAGTACAGGAGCGCGATGATCGTCGCGACGCCGAACAGAATGAGCGTGAAGCCGACCTGACGCTCGCGCACAATCGCCGAGTCGACGGCGCGCGTCAGACCGAAGATGCTGTACTCGCCGGTTTGGGCCAGCGATTCCGATGCGACCGGCGTGCGCGATTGCGCGTGCGACCGGGCCGCGGGGGGCGACCTGAGAATGTCTACGTCCGAGAGCGGTGATGCTGACATTAGCGTTACGAGAACGCGGTGGCTATAGCACTACCGGAACCGGGCGCTGGCGGTTTCGCACCAGCCCTCATCCGTTAGACACCGCAAGCCGTAAACGGGTCGCTCTTGGCTGTAGTGGTTTTGTAATTTGTCGTTCGCCGGCCCGGGCTAGGCGAACTGCGGCGGATGCTTTCTGTGGAAGTCCGTTGCCGACTGGAACGCGTGGGCGACGAGCAGGTTCTTTTCGTCTTGGAAGATGGGGCCCATGATGTACATCGACGTCGGCACCGGAATGGTAGGGACCGGTGGCGGCGGCGTCGCCGGAACGGCGACGCGTGTGGTGTCGCCGCCTCGTCCTCCAGCACCGCCGCCGCCACCCTCGCCGCCGCGTCCGCCCCGCCCCTGCTGCGGCCCCGGAATCGCAAACCCCGTCGGCACAACGATGGATGGCGTCCCCGTGATGTTCGTGACCGATGTGTTCTCCTGCGGCGACACCACGACGTCGTACTTCTCGAACAGGTCCCACATCAGGTTCATGGCGCGAATACGAGCACGGTTTGCGTTGACGTAGTCGACCCCCGGAACGAACTGGGCGGCGCGGAACGTGTTCGGCCACGTGCTGTACGGCTCGAGCTCTTTGATCTTGCCATTGAGCGTGTCGCCCTGGAACGCGGCGCCGCATTCGGCGTCGAGAATGATCGAATCGAGGTATCCGTAGTTCGGCGTGGGCTCCTCGATCTCGACGAGCTTGGCGCCCAACGACTCCAACACCTTGAGGAAATTGAGCGCCTCGGCGTTCGGTACCGTTGCGCCGGTCGCATCCCGGCGCTCGAACAGGTTGCGTCCGTTGCTCGTCTTGATGTACGCGATGCGCAACTGCGAGAGCTTCATGCTGGCGTTCCAGTTGAACGGATACTGCTTGACCGAGTAGTCCTGGCCGTCCGGTCCTTGGATCGCGTCGAATACGAGCGCGCAGTCCTCGGCGCTGCGGCAGATCGGGCCAAGCTTGTCGGTCGTCCAGGAGAGCGCCATTGCACCCGTGCGCGGAACGCGACCGAATGTCGGACGGAAGCCGCTCACACCGCAGACACGCGACGGCGACGTGATCGATCCGTTCGTCTCGGAGCCGATGCTGAATCCGACGCACCCAGCGGCGGTCGCCGAAGCCGGTCCGGCCGACGAGCCGCTCGAGCCAGTTTCGGGATTCCACGGATTGCGCGTTCGCTCGGCGTACCAGCGATCGCCCTGCGCGAGCGATCCGAGCGTCAACTTGGCAACGAGAATCGCACCAGCGTCGTCGAGACGTTTCACGACGGTGGCATCATAGTCGAACGTCTGATCTTTGTAGAGGCCGGCGCCCCACGTGGTCGGGTAGCCTCTCACAGCGAGCAAATCTTTCGCGCCCCACGGGATGCCGTGCAGCGGTCCCCGATGCTTACCGCGCGAGATCTCCGAGTCCAACTCGCTCGCCTGCTTCCGTGCGCGTTCTTCCGTCAAGTTGATCACGAAGTGTAACTGCGGATCGTAGCGCTTGAGGCGCGACAGATACATGTCGGTGAGCTCGGACGGCTTCACTTTTCGAGTCCGGACCATCTCCGAGAGCTGCGTCAGCGGTGCGTACGCAAGCTCGTCGAGACTTCCGGGTCGCGTCATCACGGGTGCTTTGCTGCGCACGATCGGCGTCTTGCTCTTTTTGGCCAACTCTTTTCCGGGCGGCACCGGGTCGAAGACGATTGCCGGAAAAACGCTCATGTCCAGCGGCACTTGATGCAGCTGTTGGATACTGCCCCGCATCTGCTGGAGGTTGCGCAGCATCCGCGTGCGCTCGTCGTCGGAAAACTGAAGGCCAGAAATCTCTTCGGCCGACGCGATCATCTCTGTGGTGATTTCCGGACCCTGCTGTTGCTGTTGCAGCTGGCCCCAGAGTACCCCCGGCAGCAGCGTGCTTCCGAGTCCAATGGAGCTGAAATAGGCCATGAAGGCACGGCGGTCGTAGGTGCTCGGAGTGGTGGTCTCGGACATTGTCGACTCGACGAGAGGTCAGGTGGTTGCGATGCGGACTAATCCCTATCGCGGAGCTGACGTGCCCGCAAGGGACGGTGCGTCGGCCTGCAGCGTCTTGCTCTCGCGCGCGGCGACAGCGATGCTACGGACGGCGAGGCTGGGTTGCAGCGGAGGTTCGAATGAAAGTCGCCGAGCTGTTCACGACGAATACTCATCAGAGTCCGCGCGTCCGCGACGATGAGATCGATTTGTTCGGGCTCACGCACCCCGGGAAGGTGCGTGCCGAGAACCAGGATCATTTCCTGGCTGCGACGGTGCATCCGGAAGTCCTCGTGCACGCGACCAGCTTGCCCGACGTGGACGAGTTGCCCCTCCGCGGTGAGCGATTGGCGACGATCGTTCTCGTGGCCGACGGTGTGGGGGGCGAGTCCGGCGGAAGCCTTGCCGCACAAGTCGCGACCGAGGCGGTCACGAAGTACGTGTCATCCACGTTGCGCAGTTATCACGCAGCCGGCACCTCGCACGACGAGCTGTTTCTCGAATCGCTGCATGCGGCGGCGTTGGAAGCGCACAACGCCGTGCGTGCCGAAGCGGCACTCCATCCGGGAGAGGCGCGGATGGCGACGACCCTCACGTTGGGAATCGCTGTCTGGCCGTGGCTCTATGTCGTGCAGCTCGGCGACAGCCGCTGTTACTACTATTGGAATGGGACGCTGCATCAGGTGACGCGGGATCAAACCGTTGCGCAGGATCTCGTCGATCAAGGAATCATGCCGCGGGAGCGCTTGTCGGCATCTCCATATCGCCACGTGCTCTCGAGCGCCGTCGGCGGCGCGGAGGCCGCTCCCGAGGTAACGCGCGTGCGCATCGACCGGTTCGGATCCGTCCTTCTCTTCTGTAGCGACGGCCTAACGAAGCACGTCAGCGACGACGAAATCGCGCGCGTCATCGGCGAGCAGGCGCGATCCGAGGATGTCTGCAAGTCTCTGCTCGATCGGGCGCTCGAGGGCGGCGGCACGGACAACATCACGATCGTCGTCGTGCGCCGGCGGCAGGCCGCGCACTGAAGCGTACGGCTCGTCGCCGCTGAGCTCGCGCCTAACAGGCCAGGGGATATGCGGTTGCGTCCCCTGAAACTGCCCGGTCATCCCGGCCGTTATGTTCATTGAACATATATGGCCGAAATCATTCTCGAGGGTGTCCTGTTCGTCGCACTAGTGGCGACTGTGGGCGCCCTCTTCTACTTGGTGCTCATGCAGTTCACGCCAGTCGGCGTCCGGATTCGCCAGACGCAAAACCGGAGGCGACTCGATCGCGCGGCCGACCTGGTGTGTCCGATTCACGGGCCGCGCGCGAAAACAGACCTGGTACGCCTCGCCAGCGGGGAATTGTTGTGCCCCGATTGCTATAAGGAGATTCTCAATGGGTAGCTCGATCGGCGATCGCTTGTCGTCGGTGAACTTCGGCGGCTTGAATGGTGGCAGCGACTTGGGCCACAAGATCCGTCGCGTACTCGGGCTGGTCGTTGCACTCGCCGTGGCGCTCGTTTTGTTGCCGACGACGATCGTCTACGTGAACCCCGGTTACGTCGGGATCGTGATCCATCGTGCTGGTGGCGGCGTCGACAAGATTCCGCTCGGGCCCGGGTTGCACCTGAAAAATCCGTTGACGACGGGGATCGAGGAGTATCCCGTCTTCATGCAGACGCTCGTGTTGACGAAGACGTCGAACGAAGGCTCGCCGAACAACGACGAGATCAACGTCAACAGCAAGGAAGGACAACCGATTTCGCTCGACGTGTCGATGAGCTTCGAGCTGGATCCCGACAAGGCACCGGGACTCTACACGACATTCCGGCGCGACATTCAATCGATCCAGCACGGGTACGTGAAGCAGTCGATTCGTCAGGCGTTGCAGGAGGTCATCGGAAACGAGGAGATCGCGGCGGTCATCGGTCCCAAGAAGGCCGAAGCCGTGAACCAGACGACGATGCTGTTGTCGCAGCGACTCGCGCAGTATGGAATCGTGGTGAAGCAGTTCACGATCAACGAGCTACGCGCGCCGCCGGCGGTGATCGAGGCGATCAACCAGAAGAACGTTATGCAGCAGCAGGCGCTGACATCGCAGAACGAGCTGCAGAAGAACACCTTCCAGGCGCAGGGCGATTCGATCAAAGCGATGGGCCACGCCAAGGCAATTCTCGCCGAAGCCGAAGCCCAAGCGAAGGCAAACGAACTGTTGTCGCGGAGCGTGACGGCCAACCTGGTTCAGTACGAGATGGCCAAGAAGTGGGACGGCAAGATGCCGCAGGTGTCGGGCGGTGCCATGCCATTGCTACAGCTCGGAAAGCCCTAGACGTTGCGGCCATAGCGCAGCCACGAGGGTCAAGGGCCCTGGCGTCAAAATGCCGGGGCCCTGTCCGTTTTGGGAGTCGAGAAGCCCGGAACCCCTCAAGCCGCCCACATCGTCGGCGTCCACATCTTGCAGAGTGACGTGCATTACAGGATTATGTGGCCAACGCACCACACCGGACAACGAGGTTCATGTGATCAATGCGCCGAAGACGGTCCTACTTGTCGAAGACAACGAGGACAACCGTATCATCTATGCGACGGCGCTTCGTTATGCCGGGTACGACGTTCTCGAGGCCATCACCGGCACGCAGGGCGTGCAGCAAGCTCGAGACGGCGCGCCCGACCTGATCCTGATGGACATTTCGGTTCCGGAGCTCGACGGCTGGGAGGCGACGGCCATCCTCAAGGCCGATCCCGTCACTCGCCACATTCCCATCATCGCAGTCACCGCGCATGCGTTGCCCGATGACGCGGAGCGGAGCCGACGAGCAGGATGCGATGGATATCTGGCCAAGCCCATTTCGCCCGCGGCGCTCCTCGCCGAAGTGGACCGCCGATTTGGTCGAACGACGCCGTCGTATGCGCCAGTTCGGCCAGTCGATACCGAGCTATCCTTGGGACCGGGACTCTGAAGGGCTGATCGATTGGCGCGGGAATTATCTTTCGCGCATGCCAATTGTTCCGTTCGAGACGCTTCCCGACTCGGCCCGAATTTGGGTATTTGCCAGCGACCGGCCGCTTCTTGGCGCTTCCGCGGATACGCTGCTGGCCGCCGTCGATCAATTCCTCGCTGACTGGAAGGCGCACGGAGTCCCGTTGCGGTGCGCTCGGGAGTGGCGCGACGGCCGTTTCCTCGCCATCGGCGTCGACGTCACCGCCGAGAATGCCTCCGGTTGCTCGATTGACGGACTGTTTCGCACGCTTCAGCAACTCGAAAAAACGATCGGGTCGCGGCTCGTTGGTGGCGGACGGGTGTTCTATCGGACCAAGTCGGGCATCGAGACGGCGACGCCGGAAGAATTCGGCGAGCGCGTAAGGCGCGGTGACGTTGCCCGTGAGACGCCGGTGTTCGACACGAGCCTCACGGATGCGGCCAAGTGGCGGACGGGGTTCGAGCAGCCGGCGGGGCGGAGTTGGACGGCGCGGTTCTTTTAGGGGACGGGCGGTTGGGCAGGTTGTGAGGCCGCTTCGCTGTGAGGCAGTCGGCGCTTCGCGCCGACGGTGAGGCCGCGTCGCTTCGCTCGCTGGGGTGACTCGAGAACGCGTGACGCAGGTTCACGTCACTCCAGCGAGGGCTTTAGCCCGATGCGGCCTCACCCGCGAGCGTCAGCGAGCAGCCTCACAGCGAGCAGCCCCACAGCGAGCAGCCCCACAGCGAGCAGCCTCACAGCGAGCAGCCTCACAGCGAACCGGCCTCACCAAGCAGCCCGCGATCCGTCAGCATCGCGTAACTCCGCTCCACGCGCGTGATTTCCTCCCCCTGGCCCGACGACAGCGTCTCCTCGGGATCGAGACACCAGATCCCGTCCAGCAAACCGTCGCGTCGCAGCACTTCGTGAATGCCCGGGATGCAGCCCCGAAATCCGTTGGCCGCGTCGAAGATCGCCGCGTTCGCGTCGGTGAGTGCAGCCCCGAGCGACAACAGCTTGGCATCGATCCCGTTGCCGGTACGGGCAGCTTTGAGGGTTGAAAGCAGCGTCACCGCAGCACGAGTCCACACCGCCCACTGACCGAGCAAGCCACCGTCGATCCAACGAGTCGTCGTCACGCCGCCCACCCTGATGGGGAATGGGGTGAGCAGGTCGGCGACGATGTTGTCGTCGTTGCCGGTGTAGAGCGCAATGTCGTCGCGACCGGCTTCGACGACCGCGCGCACGACGTCGATCGTTTGATACCGATTGAACGGCGCGATTTTGATCGCCCACACATTCGGAATCTCGGCGAACTCCCGCCAAAAACGATACGAGAGCACTCGTCCACCGACGGCCGGTTGGAGGTAGAATCCGAAGAGCGGAATGATCTCGCCGATGACACGACAGTGGTCGAGTAGCTCCGGCTCGGTCTCGCTACGCCAATCCCCGAGGCTGAGGAGACCCGCGTCGTAGCCAAGGGCCGTCGCGATCTCCGCCTCGGTGCGAGCCTGCGCGGTATGTCCGCAGATCCCGGCAATCATCGCGAACGTGCGAGGCGACTTGGCGAGCACCGAGCGCACTTCATTGACTGCCAACTCGAGCACGGGTCGATACAAGCCGACACGCTGATCACGAATCGCGAATTGCGTCGTGTGGACTCCGACCGCGACACCGCCGGCGCCGGCATCGACGTAGTAACGTGTCAGACCGCACTGTCGGCGCTCGTCGAGCCGGCGGGCGGCGTCGAGAGCGAGCGGATGCGCCGGAATCACCTGGCCCGCACGAATGTGCTGGCGCACGCTTGGCCGATCAGAACTTTCCATCGCGCGCCTCGAACTTAGTCGGTTTGCCGAGGAGAGGTCCGCCGGCTTCGATCCAGTCGGCGATCCACTCGCGCATCTGGTCGAGCGGCACTTCGGGCGCCGCGAACGCGGATTGCATGCGAGCGGTGTTACTCAAGAGAGCATCGGGTCGCTCGGCGCCGACGAAATTGACGGGCCTCCCAAATCGCGACCCGAACCATTCGCCGAGCGAGCGTACCGACAGCACTTCGGTGCCGGTCACATTTACGACGAACGGTGGTGCGCTCGCGCACGGCAGGCATTCGAGCGCGATTCGATTCGCGTCGCCCTGCCAAATCACGTTGACGTGGCCCATGTCGACGACGATCGGTTCACCGCGATAGACGCGCAGCGCGAGGTCGACGAGCACTCCGTACCGGAGCTCGACCGCATAGTTGAGGCGAACGACGGCGACGCGCGTGCCGAACCGCTCGGAGTACAGCTCGAACACGCGCTCCCGCCCCACGCACGAGGCCGCGTACTCGCCGACAGGTCCGAGGGCGTCATCCTCCCGAGCGCCACCGTCAGCGACGGGCGTGAGCGGATAGACATTCCCGGTCGAGAACGCGACGATTCGAGAACTCTTATACCGCTCGGCGCAATTGGCCGGGACGAGCGTATTCATCGCCCACGTCGTCGCCGGTGCGCCGGTCGTGCCGAACTTCTGGCCCGCCATGAAGATCACGTTGGGCGCGTCGGGCAACCGGGCGACGGCGTCACGGTCGAGCAGGTCGCATTGGACAGTCTCGACGCCGGCGTCGTTCAGTGCGCGCTCTGCCCCGCGAGACGACCACCGTGACACCGCCATGATTCTTCGCGGTGTCATCGTCGCGCGCGCCGCCATTCGCGCTAGCGTCGGGCCCATCTTGCCGCCGGCGCCGAGGACGACAATGTCGCCCGGACATCGTTCGAGCGCGGCGATCGTCTCGCGCCGCGGCGCCGAGAGACGATCATCGAGCTCGATCTCGTTGCTGATGGAAGGCGGCATATTGGAGCAATGTAAGACGGTGGAACGGTGGAACGGACTCTCCGGCTTTCAAGAATTCATTGAAGTGCTACACGACATTGAATTCGCCCGCGACCGACCCATTTGCGAACCGGCTCCATCGAAATGGCTCGATGTCGATCGTATGTGCGCTCCCGTCGAGAATTTCCTCTGCCATGAGAAGCCCGGCGCCGGGTCCGTGCATGAGACCGTGACCACTGAAGCCCGCACAGATGAACAACCCGTCGGCGTGCGGCAGTCGTCCGAGAATCGGTTGATCGTCCGGCGTCACTTCGTAGAGGCCGGCCCACTCGGCGAGCAACTCGGCCTCCTCGAGCATTGGGAGACGCGCCACCGCGTTCTCGAGGTGCGTGAGACGCCAGCTTTCATCGACCGTCGTGTCGAAACCTGGCGCCTCTGCACGGTTCGACATTCCGGTCAGGATGCCGGCGCCCTCGCGGTGAAAGTAGAGAGCGCGAGTGAAGTCGATGACGAATGGAAAATCGGATCGCAGATGTGGTATCGGATTCGTGACGGCGATCTGACGGCGGATCGGCTGGATTGGCACGTCGGCACCGGCAAGCGCGCCAACCTGCGCCGACCACGGACCGGCGGCGATCACCACGGCGTGCGTTTCGAACTCGTCGCTCGGCGTCACGACTCTGTGCAGCCGCCCACCGCTAACCTCGATGCCCGTCGCGGCGGAACGCGTCTCGAGCTTCACTCCGAGATGGCGCGCGCATGAGATGTAGCCCTGAAGCAACCCATGCGGATCGACCAACCCATCGCGTGGACACCAGGTCGCGCCGATGATACCGGTGAGGTCGACTTCCGGTACCAACTCGTGAATTGCGTCGGGACTCAAGACCCGACTTGGCACGCCATGCTGATTCTGCAATGCGACATTGGCCTCGAACCGCCGCATGTCGTCGTTCGTGTCGAGCAAGAACAGGTAGCCACATCGGCGCAACGCCACTTCTTGACCCGTCTCGTCGGCGAAGCGCTCCATCATCCCAATGCTCAACTTGGACAACTCGATGTTGACCGCCGTCGAGAATTGGTAGCGCACACCACCTGCGTTCAAGCCGGTAGAGCCAAGGCCGAACATCTCGCCGCTCTCGAGAACGACCACGTTTCGGCAGCCGCGTTTCGCGAGGTGGTACGCCGTACTCACGCCCATGATGCCGCCGCCGATAATGACGACGTCGGCGGTCGCGCTCACAGCGACACCATGACGCCCAAGTCTTGCGCCGTCGCGACGTCGAGGACGCATCGCGCCAGCGCGACGTCTTGGGCCGCATGACCTACGGACTTGAAGAGCGTGATCTCCTCGTCGGACGTACGTCCGCGAACCGCGCCGCTCACGAGCTCCGCCAACTCGGCGACGATGTGATCGGCGCGGATCACACCTTCTCGCATCGGGACAATGAGATCGCCCGCCTCGGCCAAAGCACCGAGTCGCGTGTCGACGACGACGCGCGCTCGCGTGACGGTAATCGAGTCAACTTCGCGCATCGTTGCCGCGTAGGCGCCGATCGCGGTGACGTGCGTGCCCGGATCGAGGTCCGCTCCCGCGAATAGCGGTGTCGGGCTCGTCGTCGCGGTGATGACGATGTCGGCGCCGCGGATCGCGTGCTTCGGATCGTGCAAGACACGAGCGTCCACACCAACGAGCTCACTCGCGAGCCGCTCCGCCGACTCGGCGCGTCGCGACACGATGCGCACCTCGGCAATGTCGCGCACGGCGCGGACGGCGGCGAGCTGCGTGCGCGCCTGAACTCCGGCGCCGAACAGCGCGACTGTCCGCGCGTTGCTTCGCGCCATGAACTTCATTGCCAAACCCGACGCCGCGCCGGTCCGCAACGCGGTGAGACGACCGCCCTCGAGCAGCGCGAGCGGGGCGCCGGTCGACGCGTCGAGAACGACGACCAGGCCGAAGACCGACGGGAGCCCGCGGCGTGAGTTCTCCGGAAACACCGTGACGACCTTGATCGCCAGCGCGTGGTCGTCGGGTAAAAAGCCGGGCATGGCCAGCACAAGGCCCGTGTCGGTCTCGAGGCCGAGACGCTGGGGAACGGTTGCTCGACCCTTCGCGAGTTGGCCGAATGCGGCCGACATGACATCGATCGCCACACTCATGTCGATCGCGCGATCGATGTCCGACGCGGCGAGGATCCGTACGCGCGTGGCCACCCGCGGTCAAGTCTCTTGCGCGGCTCGCCGCGCGTACTCCCGGATTCGACCAACCATGGCGTTCAACCCGACCTCGCGACCCGACAACCCGATCCCTTCCATGATTCGATGAACGAAGTCAGTGGGAATCGCTAGCGTCGTGGCGGGTGGTTGGTCGTTGATGGCCGCGAAGAGAATCGCGAGAAAGGCGGCGATCGTCGGCGACTGTCTGACGTTGAGATCGGCGTAGAAATGCATCTTGCCGTCGCGGTACTCTGGAAAAACGTCGACGCGCGTTTGACACTCCGGGACCGTGAAGTTGCCACGGTCGACTTCGGTGAAGCGCTTGGGCAGGGGCTCCAGCTTCTTGGAGTAGTGCACCAGCGCTTGCATCTTTTCCTCACGTCCCATTGCCTGAAACCGCGACAGCACGCGCGCGATGGTTGGTGGGAGTTGAGTTTGCGTGGCTGACGTCGCGTCGTTCATTCGTGGATTCAAGTGAGCGCGCTCGGCGGCGTCAAGTCACGCGCCCGATGGTTCACAATCTGAGGAGCCGTACAATGCCGACACGCAGCGCCAGCGCGAAGTGGGAGGGAGGGCTGAAGGGAGGACGCGGGAGCTTCAACGGAGCGACGGGGCTGTCTGGGCAATACAGCGCTAGCTCGCGGTTCGAGAACGGTCAAGGCTCCAATCCCGAGGAACTACTCGCCGCGGCCGAAGCGGCCTGCTACAGCATGGCTCTGAGCGGCGCACTCGAGAAGAACGGCACGCCTCCAACGAGCATCGACACGACGGCGCGTTGCACCGTCGAAAAAGTGAACGACGCCTGGACGATCACGACGATCCAGCTCGACGTACGCGCAAAAGTCCCCAATGTGGACGACGCGACGTTTCAGCGCCTCGCCAATGACACCAAGGTCAATTGTCCGGTGTCGAGAGCGTTCAAGGGCAACGTCGATTTGCAACTGACCGCCGCACTGTCCTAGTTGCCGAAGTACTCCTTGATGCAGATCGTCACCACCTGCCGGAGCAATCGACTTTGCTCCGCGGGATCGCGCATCGACGCCACATTCGGCAAGGCGTACCACACGTCCTTCAAGATGATGAGCAGCTGTTCGGGCAGAATCGATTTTGCGTGCGCCTCGGCGGCCATCGTGTCGAGGGCTCGTCGCAACGGCTCGCCATCCGATGGAGTTTCGACGAACTGCAGCAATGCCAAGCGCACTGCGTCGATCGTCTCCGCGGCCAGATCGCTCCGGCCCGGAGTCGAGTCATGCGCCATCATCATCAGAGGGATTTGGGCGGCCGTTCTGCGTGGAGGGTGACCGACATTCGAGAGCCCGAGCGCCGTCGGATCATCGACAAATGTTTTCCGCGGACCATGGGGCGTCAAGATCTCGCGACACCGTGCTCGTGTGCGACAGAGACCGCCGTGCCTCACGGATTCCGAGGCTTGCTCTCGCCTGCCCGACGTCGCAGGCTTACGTCTCCTTGGCGACCACTCTCACCTACCAACCATGACGACGACAAACGCCCGAACCGTGACCTGGTACAGGGTCGATGAGGTTCCACTGGAAACTGTTTCGCCAGTGCTCGACCGACGACTCATTACTGGCGATCGAATGATGCTGGCCCACGTCTACTTGAAGAAAGGATGCATCGTTCCAAAACACTCACATGAGAACGAGCAAATCACGTACATCCTTCAGGGCGCGCTCAAGTTCTGGATCGGCGACGACGAATCGCAAGTCGTCATGGTACGCGCCGGCGAAGTGTTGCACATCCCGTCCAACGTGCCGCACAAGGCCGAGGCGGTCGAGGACACGCTCGACGTCGACATCTTCGATCCGCCGCGCCAGGATTGGCTCAACAAGACCGACGCGTACCTGCGGAAATAGCAATGGATCTCGGGCTTCGCGGGAAGGTCGCGCTCGTCGCCGCAGCGAGTCGCGGGCTTGGTCGCGCCATTGCGTTCGAGCTCGCGAATGAAGGGGCGAGGCTCATTCTCTGCGCGCGCGGCGCCAGCGATCTCGAAGCGGCGCGCAAGGACATCGCGGCGCGCACCGCGGTCGATGTTCACGCCGTAGTGGCTGACCTGTCCGATCGAGCGCAGCTCGAGCGGGTCGCGGCGGAGGCGCTCGCGACATTCGGACAAGTCGACATTCTCGTGACGAACGCCGGCGGTCCACCGGCCGGCGCCTTCGAGACACACGCGTGGGACGCGTGGGAGCGCACCGTCAATCTCACGTTGCGGAGCGCCGTCGAGCTGACGCGCGCCGTGCTGCCGGGAATGCGCGCGCGAAAGTGGGGACGCGTCATCAACGTCACGTCGATCACGGTCAAACAGCCGGTCGACAACTTGATTCTATCGAACAGCATTCGCGCGGCGGTCACAGGATTCGCGCGCACGCTCGCCAACGAGGTCGCGACCGACGGCATCACGGTCAACAACATCTTGCCGGGATACACCCGCACCGAGCGAGTAGAGCAACTCGCCGATGCGACGGCGAAAAAAGAAGGTGTCGCGCCGAAAGACATCGTCGCGCGAATCGAGAAAGAGATCCCGATGCGCCGGTTGGGCGAGCCCGAGGAGTTCGCGGCCCTCGCGGCATTCCTCGCATCGAATCGCGCCAGCTACATCACGGGCCAGTCGATCGCGGTCGACGGCGGATGGATCAAGTCGCTGTTTTAGAGCGAATGCTCAGCCATCCGAGGCTTGTGGCTGCCGGCCAAGGGCCAAGTCCTTCAAGATTGGACCTTCGTGATACACGGTCCGACTCGGGAACGCGAACTTGACCTGCGCCGCGGCGAACTGTCGCAGCACGTCGAGATTGATCGCCTGCTGGACGTCCATGTACTTCTTGTAATCGGGATCGAGCACGTAGTAGACCGTCTCGATGCGAATTGCGGACTCGCTGAAGCTCGAGACATGAGACCGGTCGAACTTCACCGGACTTTGCGCCGAGACGATCTGTTCGATCATCTTGGGAAGCCTGGCGAGCGCTTCGGGCGGCGTGTCGAACGTGACGTCGAGATTGAACAGCACTCGGCGCTGATACATCCGGCGGAAGTTGCGCAGACGACTCTTGAGCAGATCGCCGTTGCCGATGATGATCTGCTCGCCCGTGATGCTTCGAATGCGTGTCGTCTTGAGCCCGATGTGCTCGACGGTACCGGTAATGGTATCGACGCCGATGTTGTCGCCGACGTCGAACGGCTTATCGAAGACGATCGCGAGCGCCGCCAGCAAATCGCCGAGAATGTTCTGCACGGCCAACGCGACGGCAATTCCGCTGACGCCGAGCCCTGTGATCAGCGGTGTGATCTCGATCTCGAAGACCGATTTGAGCGCCGTTATCCCGATGAGAATCCAGAGGAGCACCTTTCCGCCGATGCCCACGGCGTTGATCATCGCGATGCCGGCGCGATCACCCGTGCCGGTGCGGTGCTCGAGGTGGTGCTTCATCCAGAAGCTGATCGCGCCCACTCCCCAGACCGCGGCCTGCCAGAGCAGGACGAGCTTTGCGACCGGCGGCAAGTAGAGCTCGACGCGCGGCGGCAATCTGAGCGGAGAGAAGCCGACGTACACCGCGAGCACGAGCAGCACCCACGCGCGCGTCTCGCCGATGAGCGCGACGACCATGTCGTCGATCTGATTCGTCGTCCGCTTGGCAAGCTTGCCGAGCCGCGATACGAGCAGCTGACGCGCGACGATGAAGACGGCGAACAGAATGGTCGCCGTCAGGGCCGCGGTCAGCCACGCCTGGACTTGGTTGCCCAGATACTGGCGGTGAAGGATGTCTGCGACGGGCGCCTGAACGATCATCTGGATGAATGAAGGTCGACCTATGATAATTGAAACCATGCGCCTTCCCAACATCGCGTTGTCCTTGCTTGCGCTCGTCGGGTGTGCGCCGAGCGCACCGCCGCGCCGACCGTCGACAACCTACGTGCCGAGAGCGCGGCCGGTCGCGCTCACAACGGTGCCGCTGCTCGTCAAAGAGCTCGCGAAGACGTACCCGTTTCTCGAGAAGGATTTCGCGCCCGGCGGCGTGCTGGCCGGAAAGGAAGTGTACGCGTTCTCGCCGAGCACCATCACGGCGGTTGCGGGCGACACGCTTCACCTCACGCTCATCAATCCCGAGGACGACGACCACGCCTTCGTGCTGCGAGATTTTTTCGTCAAGCTCCCGCCACAGTCACGCATTGATACGACATATGTCGTTCGCGCGCCGGGGATCTACGAGTTCTCGTGCAGCGTGCCGGCGCACCTCCCGATGATGCATGGACAGCTCGTCGTTTTATCGGCCGATCAGGTGAACGCTCCGCTGGATCGGGCGATGGCGATCCAGATTCACTGAGTGGCGACGTCCGCCCACGCCAACGTTTCCCGTCGAGACATCGCCGGCGTGTTCCTGAAGCTCGGAACGATCGCCTTCGGTGGACCGGCCGCGCATATCGCGATGATGGAAGAGGAAATCGTGGTGCGCCGAAAATGGCTCTCGCGCCAAGCGTTCCTTGACTACCTCGGCGCGACGAACCTGATTCCCGGCCCGAACTCGACCGAGCTGGCGATTCACATCGGGCATGTGTGTGGCGGGCCGATCGGCCTCCTGATTGCCGGCGCGTGCTTCATTCTGCCCGCTGCACTGATCGTGATGGCGATCGCCTACCTGTACGTGAGATTCGGCCAGCTTCCGATTGCCGCCAGTGTGCTGTACGCGCTCAAGCCCGTCGTGATCGCGATCGTGGTGCAGGCGCTCGTGCGACTGTCCCGCGCCGCGATCAAATCGCGACTGCTCGCCGCGACCGGAATCGTCGCGGTCGTGGCGACCGCACTCGGGGCGAATGAGTTGGTTGTCCTGATCGGTGGCGGCTTGGTCGCGGCGGCGGCGGTAAGACCGGCACGATCCGCGGCGCCGGCGCCGTTGTTCTTTACCTCCGCGGGAATTGCGAGCACGACCACACCTTCCGCATCGCTCATTGCGATTTTCGGTCTCTTCGCAAAGACGGGGGCGGTTTTGTTTGGGAGCGGCTATGTGTTGCTAGCGTTCCTCCGCGCCGACTTCGTCGACCGTCTTCACTGGTTGACCGATCGACAACTGCTGGACGCGATTGTGGTTGGGCAGATCACTCCGGGTCCAGTGTTCACGACGGCGACGTTCGTCGGGTACGTGATCGCCGGCTGGCGCGGTGGCGTGGTCGCGACCGCGGGTATTTTTCTGCCCGCGTTCGTGTTCGTCGCGGCGAGCGGGCCACTGATCCCGCGCCTTCGTCGGTCTCCAACGGCCGGTGCCGCGCTCGACGGTGTCACTGTCGCGTCGCTCGCGTTGATGACGGTAGTCACATTTCAATTGGGACGGGCCGCGCTCCCCGATGTCGTCACCTGGGTGATCGCCGGCCTCTCGCTCCTGTTGTTGCTTCGCTACCGCGTGAATTCGGCATGGCTGGTTGCAGGCGGGCTGGTCGCCGGGCTGCTTGCTCGATGATGGTCGAATTGCGCTGGCCTATCGGTACGTCGCTTGCCATATCAAACTGGACCATGGCTCGAGCGACCTCTTGATGGAACCCTCTCTTCGCGCTGTGTCGGATCTGTCACCGCAGCATCACCCATCAGGTTTGAACCGCGAGGGAAGCGCCATCATCCTCGTGGTGGAGCGTGACCCCCACATTCGAGAGCTGGAGTCGTACTTCCTGAACGAGGCAGGCTTCACGGTGAACTTTGCCGCTGACGGCTTGGACGCGTTGGAGCGCGCGCGTCTCCTCCGGCCGGACATCATCATCACCGAGGTTCTGGTTCCAAAGCTCGACGGGCTGGCCCTGTGCCGGACCGTCAAGACCGATCCAACGCTACAGCACATCGTCATGCTGGTCTTCAGCATTCTCGCGGTGCAGTCTCGCGCGCAGGAAGCCGGCGCGGACGCCTTTCTCATGAAGCCGCTCGCCGAGAAGCGCTTGGTCGAGACGGTCCGTCAACTCCTGCAAATGCGGAGCGTGCTGGGACACACCGGAGACGAGGCATGACCACAGAGCTGCTCCCCGAAAGCGCCCCGGGCGACGACCTCTTTCCCCGCATCAAGACCGGTAATCCGCAGGCCGACGAGATTCTCGGCGGCGGCTTCCCGTGCAATTCCATCAACATCGTGATGGGTCAGCCCGGAACGGGGAAGACCATCTTCGCCGAGCAGCTGCTCTTCCACAACTCGACCGGAGACCGGCCGCTGTTGTACGTCACCACGCTCTCGGAGCCGATGAGCAAAGTGGTGAGCTACGTCCAGCGATTCGACTTCTTCGACGCCAATCGTCTGGGCAACGAGATTCAATACGACGACCTGGGTTCGACGTTGTCGGAGCGCGGTCCGGCGGCGCTCACTGAATGGCTTGCCGACGCCATCAAGACGCGGTCGCCCAAGGTGATCGTCATCGATTCGTTCCGCGCGATTCACGACTTGACCATGTCCGTCGACGAATCGCGGCGCTTCATCTCGGCGATCGCGGGGCTGCTCGCGGCCTACGACGTGACGACGTTCTTGCTGGGTGAATACACGCAAGACGACATCCAACGCTTCCCGGAGTTTGCCGTCGCCGATGCGATCGTCGAGCTGGCCCGGCAGCCGAGGAGCACGCGCGACGAGCGGTTCTTGCGCGTGATCAAGCTGCGCGGCAGCGCGTATCGCGAAGGGCACCACGCATTCCGGATCACCAACACGGGACTGGATCTCTATCCTCGCCTCGTTGCACCACGTGTACCCGAGGCCTATGAATCGCTTGCTGAGCGTTTGCCGACCGGAGCTCAGGGGCTGGACAAGATGGTCGGCGGTGGCCTGCTGGCCGGAACAACGACGCTCATCGTCGGCATGACAGGATCGGGGAAGACGACGCTCGCGTTGCAGTTCGCTTTGGAGGGTGTGCGGCGGGGCGAGCAGACTCTCTACGTCAATTTCCAAGAGAATCCTGCCCAACTGCGCCGCGCGATCACGAACTTGGGCGCCGACCCCGACAGCGTGCGCGATCAGGGGTTCCGCCTACTCTACGCTTCGCCCGTAGAGCTCCAGATCGACAGCATCGTGGTCGAAATCTTCGAGGCAATCAAGTCCGGTGCGATCAAGCGCTTGGTGATCGACGCCGTTGGAGATCTCGCGGCGGCGGCGAGCGACTCCCAGCGACTGCACGACTACCTCTACTCGCTCATCCAACACTTTGCCGCGAGAGGGGTCACGACCATACTCACGCTGGAATCGGGCGAGGGATTTACCGGCGGCGTCATTATGAACGACCAGCGCTTCAGTTACATGTCCGACAATCTGATCTACCTCGCATGGAGCGCTGAGAAGGTTGGCCACCGCACGATTCGCGTCGTGAAGATGCGTGGTAGTGGACATGAGCGTGACACGCGTGAGTTTGAGATCGGCGAACACGGAGCGCGGATCAAATGAACACGCAGGACGACAGCGCGTCCCTGCGGCAGAGCACCTCCGGCCAATCCACGGTGAGTGAGGATCGCCTCAAGCGGCTGACGAACTTGAGTCGCGGCTTCACGTATGCCGCTTCGCTGTCCGAGATTCTACGCTACGCCGCGGAGCAGGCGGCGGACCTGCTCGATGCGGAAAAGGCGATCTTGATGCTCGCCGACGACGAAGGGTTGCTCCGTGTCCACGCGTCGTTTGGCGTGTCCGACGAAATCGTCAGCCGTTTTCGCTCGTCGTTCGACGAGTCGCTTGTGAGCCGGCTTCAAGGCCTCTTCGGCACAGCGGAAGGATTCCTCGGCGTGCCGTTGGTCGTTCAGGGTCGCGTCATCGGGCTTTTGGCGGTGATGCGCCGCTCGGATGTGGAGATCGGCGCCGACGATGAGTGGCTGTTGTCGGCGCTGGCCGATCAGATGGCGGCGCCTCTCGAGAACGCGCAACTCGCGGCGAAAATCCAGCACGCGGCGCTGCTCGTGGAGAATGCACGACTGTACGAATCCGAACGCGCTGCACGTCGTGAAGCCGAGGCGGCGCGCGCCGAGGCGGATCGGCAGCGCAACGAAGCGGAAGCGGCCAATCGGGCGAAGAGCGAATTCATTGCGAACATGAGTCACGAGCTGCGCACGCCACTGAACGCGATCTCCGGCTACGTCGAGCTACTCGAGATGGGACTCCGCGGCACAGTGAGCGATGCGCAACGTGATGATCTGCGTCGCATTCAGCAGAACCAGAGATTGCTGCTCGCGCTAATCAACGACGTGCTCAATTTCGCGAAGCTCGAGGCGGGTCACGTTGAATTCGAGACGACCCACGTGCCGCTGCATGAATCGTTGAGCGCGATGGAGGGTCTCGTGATGCCGCAGCTCATCGATCGCTCACTGCACTACGAGTACACGCCGGTCGATCCAACCCTCACCGTGTTCGTCGATCGCGAGAAGCTGCAACAGGTCGTGCTGAACCTGTTGGCGAACGCGATCAAGTACACGGGCAACAATGGGTCGATTGAGCTGAGCGCAACCGACGCCGGTGACTTCGCCCTGATCCACGTACGAGACACGGGTCGCGGCATTCCCGCGGACAAGTTCGAACGCATCTTCGAGCCGTTCGTGCGCATCGATACCGGCTATTCGCGGCCAACGGAAGGAACGGGGCTCGGACTCGCGATCAGCCGGGACCTGGCACGAGCCATGGGCGGAGACCTGACCGTCGCGAGCGCCGTCGCCGAAGGATCGACGTTCACGCTGAAACTGCCCAAGCGTCCCCCAGTGTGACGCGAGCCCGCGGTCCAGCGATCGTCATCACGTGACTACGCGTCACACTTCGCTCTACACTCTTGTCTTCTGCGTCCTTGGCCTGATTGCGTTCGGACCGGCGCTCGAGGCGCCGTTTGATTTCGATGATGAGCTCGCGATCAGCGAGAATCCATCAATTCGACAACTCTGGCCATCCGTCGCGCTGCGGCCGCCGGCGCGCGAGACCGCTGTCTCAGGCCGCCCCGTTGTCAATTACAGCTTCGCGCTGAACTACGCGCTCAACCGGTGGCTCGGTATTGCGCAAGCGCCGGAGACCGCCGCACCGGAGCAGACGATCGTCTTTCACGCGACGAACATGCTGTTGCACGTTGCCGCCGCGCTGCTGCTGTTTGGAATCATCCGTCGAACGCTGCGATTTGGACGGGTACCTGACGAGTGGCGCGACGCGTCAGAGCGGATTGCCGTCGTCGTCGCAGGTCTCTGGCTCGTTCATCCGATTCAGACCGAAGCAGTCGATTATGTCACCCAGAGAACGGAGCTTCTCGTTTCGCTGTGTTATCTCGGCACCTTGTACGCGGCGATTCGAGCTTGGCCCGTCAGCAAGCCGACCGACAGCAACGATCGTGATACGACGCAGTCCGTCGCCCGATGGTCGATCCTGTCGATCGCATTGTGCCTACTCGGGATGGGCAGCAAGGAAGTCATGATCACAGCGCCGTTCACGGTACTGTTGTACGATCGCGCGTTTCTCACGACCGATTGGCGCTCGCTGTGGCGTAATCGCCGTCGTCGTCTGCTCTACATGGCACTCTTCGCGACCGACCTGTACGCGATCGCGCTCATCGTTCGCGGCAGTCGCGGCACCACCATCGGCTTCGATCGTGGAGTGACGTGGCAGGCATACCTGTACACGCAAGCGTGGGCGATCCCACATTATGTAAGATTGCTACTATGGCCCGACGGACTGACGTTCGATTATGGACGCACGCCCATTCACGGACCAATTGGAATTCCCGGACTCATCGTGCTCGGCGTGGCGGCAACCGCCACAATCGCCGCATGGCGACGTGACAGATGGCGGTGGTTCGGCTTCCTCGGCGCGTGGTTCTTTTTGATTCTCGCACCGTCGTCCAGCTTCGTTCCCATCCGCACGGAGATGGCTGCCGAGCGTCGCGCGTATTTGGCGATCGCGGCGGTGATTGTGCTCGTCGTCGCCGGCGCCGAATACATTCGCCGCGAGATCGACGCAAGCAACAAACCCCGACATCAGCTCGGAATCCTTGTGGGCGTAGGCATTGTGTATCTGGCGGCGACCGGATGGACCGCGAATCATCTTGCATCGAGCGACGTTCTACGCTGGGCCATCAGATTCTCGATTGCAGGCATGGTTGTCGGTTTTGCTTGGACCATCGTGTTCGCACGTTCGCGCTCGATTCGCCTGGCGGCGATTGCCGCTGGCGCAACGGCGCTGATCGCGACGACGTCCGAGCGTAGCCGCCAATACGACGACCTCGTGGCGCGTTGGAGCGACGCGGTCGAGAAGACACCGAACAACGGTCGTGCCTACGACAATCTCGCGTCGGCGCTTCTGCGGACGAATCCGCCGCGCGTCGCCGCGGCAGACAGTGTGCTGCATCTCGCAATGGCCGCAGACTCCGCGTTCGTCCCCGCGCGCGTTCGGGGCGCAACGATCGCGATCGCGCAGAACCGATTAACCGACGCCGAGTCGTTGCTCGTCCAAGCGCTCCGCATCCACCCCGGCGACGCGGCCGCGACGGAGAAACTTGGCACCGTCCTTCTCGCGATGAAGCGCCCCGACCTCGGGCTGCCGTACGTGAAACAGTTCGCCGAGTTCAGTGGCACGAGTGCGTCATTGACGACGCTCGGACTCACGTATCTCATGACGCGACAGCTCGACTCGGCGATCGACGTGCTGAAACGTGCCGCCCAGATGGATTCATCGCAGCTCGAGGCGCGACGCTACCTCGCCGCCGCGCTGGTCGAGCAGAACCGTGGCGCCGAGGCGCGCCCGTTTATCGAACAGGCAATTCACCTCGATCCAACATCTGGCTTGATGTTCGGCCTTCTGAGCCTCGCGTTCGCACAGGCCGGACAGAGTGACAGCGCGATCACCGCCGCGGACAGCGCGTTCGCGAGGGCGCCCGACGATGCAACCGCATACGTCTTCGCTGCTCGGGCCCTGCAGACCATCGGTCGATTCTCCGATGCGGCGGCCTATCTGAAACAAGCACTACAGATCACGCCGAACGATCCTCAAGTGATCAGCCGGCTGGGCATGGCTGAGGCCTCGATGGGGCACTCGGATGTCGCAGCGAAGTTGTTCGAGACGGTATTAGCGGCCGACTCGAGCTATCCGCTCGCGCGACAAGGACTCGATCAACTCCGGCACGGCCGTCGCTAACCGGCAGCGTTTGCGATCGAGGGGTTGTCTCGCGTGCGGTCGATGACCAAACCGCCGTCGCACGCGTCGCAGTTGCCGCAGTGCCAGTCGGCGTCGACGTCCTCACCGAAATAGTCGAGGATGAATCGCGTACGACACTGTGCACTCTGACAATAGTTGATCATCGCTCGCAACTTCGCGCGGTCCTGCAGGCGTCGAACCTCGTAGTCGGTGAGGTCGGCGCTCAGGTCGACCGACGTCAGGTGATTCTGCAGCCGTTCCCAACTTCCACCACGATACTCGCGCACGAGGCCGTGCCGTTTCAACAGCACGAGAACGATGCGCGTCTTGCGTCGCGGCACGCCCGATTTATTGGCAAGATCGTCGAGGAGAACCGTCTCGTCGATCGGAACCTGCTCGAGAACGATCGCCACGCGTGCTGCCTCTTCGACATCGGGATACTTGCCGCCGAGAAAGTACGACTGAACGCGGCTGTCCTCCACACGATAGAACAGCGTGCACGTCGCCGGAACACCGTCGCGACCGGCGCGGCCGGCTTCCTGGTAGTACGACTCGACGGAACCGGGAAAGTGATAGTGAATGACGAAACGCAAATCCTGTTTATCGATGCCGAGCCCGAACGCGTTGGTGGCGATCATCGCCTTGAATTCGTCGGCCATGAAGCGATCCTGCATCTCCTTGCGGTCGGCTCCGGCCATTTTTCCGTGATAGAGGCCAACCGGGAATTCCGACTTGAATTGCTCGTGGAGTCGCTCGGCTTCGCGCACGGTAGCGACGTAGACGACGCCGACACCAGGCTCGTTACGGAGCAACTCGTCGAGTGCGTCGTCCTTCATCGTCTGGTTCACCGTTCGCTTTACCTCGAAGCGCAAATTCGGCCGCGCGAATCCCGTGACGGTGATGTGCGGATCGACCATGCCGAGCTGGCGCGCGATGTCGTCGCGCACCTCGGCGGTGGCGGTCGCGGTGAGCGCGAGGATGGGCGGACGTCCTAGACGCGTGATGATAGAACCGAGCGTGAGGTAGTCGGGCCGGAAGTCGTGACCCCACTGGCTCACGCAGTGTGCTTCATCGATCACGAAGAGACTGACCGTACGAGTCAGCAATCGCTCGAAGAAGTCTCGGTCCTTGAACCGCTCAGGCGTGAGATAGAGAATCTCACCGCTGCCGTCTTCGACACGTTGCGCGAGGTCGCGCGCCTCCGTGTCGGACAAGTGCGAGTGCATCGCCAGCGCGTCGACGCCGTGCGCCGCGAGCTTGTCCTGCTGATCCTTCATCAACGAGATCAGCGGACTGACGACGATGGTGAGTCCGGGGAGGAGCAGGGCGGGCAGTTGATAGACGATCGACTTGCCGCTGCCGGTCGGCATGACGACGAGCGCGTCCTTTCCTTCGAGGACGGCGCGAATCGGTTCCCACTGGCCTTTCTGAAAATCCTGATGACCGAAGCGTTCGCTCAGCACGCAGCGCGCTTTGGTCCGAGTTGTCAGCGGCATCGATGTCGGTCTCGCATGATCCGGACCGACACCAGCGAGCGCGAGCGCTGATCAGCCGCTCGCGCTCCCCACCCCAGACTCAGTTTGCGAAGCTCAGTTGGCGGCCGTCTTCGCGGTGCCGTTCTCGGTCACGTTGGAGATTTCAGCGGGGCGATGCGTGGCCTTCTGGATCTCAATTCGACGCGGCTGCGCGGCTTGCGCCTTGGGCACGCTGACGATGAGCAGGCCGTTGTTGAACTCGGCGCTAATGTGCTCGCCGTCGACGAACTCAGGCAGCCTAATCGAACGCTCGAACGCACCAGTCACGCGCTCTGCCGCATACACTCGAAACTCGCCCTCATTGCCGGCCTCGATCGACGCGCGTTTGGCACCTCGAATCGTGAGGACGTTCTGCTCGAAGCTGATGTCGATCTGCGACGGATCCACACCGGGAAGCTCGGCGTACATCTGATAGGCGTCCTTCTTCTCGACGACGTCGATGGCCGGGACCCAAACACGGCTATCGTTCCACGTCGAGCTGAACGCCTCATCGAGCGCACGGTTGAGCGTCAACATGCGATCGAGGGTGGAATTGAGAGACCGGGTTGTCAGCATGGACCTTCCTCCTATGAGATCGCCGCCGGTTGGCGGGTGGTTGAGTGAGCGCGCTGCCCCGTGCAGCGCGACGGCGGCAGGTTGGGCACCAAGTATGCCCGGTCGAGTTTGCCAAAGTGGCAAAGTTGGCCGCCCGAATCGTTCAACCTGACATGCCAGATCTGCCATATAGATTCCGAAGAACTCAAACAGCACAGCCATGCTCATCAAGAAGCCCGGAGACATTCCCGCGTCAGAAATCACTGCCGAGGACGCCTACCTGAACAGGCGAGAATTCCTGGCGGTTGCGGGCATCACGGTTGTGGGCCTCGCCGGCTCTCGACGCTTTGCGTCCGCACTGCCACTCCTCGCGCGGCAAGAGGACAAGCCGAATACGTGGGAAGAGATCACTGGTTACAACAACTACTACGAGTTCGGCACCGACAAGGAAGATCCGGCGGCGAACTCGAAGAATTTCCGAACGAAGCCGTGGACGGTGAAAGTCGACGGCCTGGTGAAGAAACCGGCGGACTACCACCTCGAGGATCTCGTCAAGCCATACAAGCTCGAGGATCGCGTCTACCGCTTCCGCTGCGTCGAAGCGTGGTCGATGGTGATTCCGTGGCAGGGCATTCCACTCGCCGAGATGATCAAGACGTTCGAGCCGCTGCCGTCGGCGAAGTACGTGCAATTGACGACCATCTACGCGCCGAACGAGATGCCCGGGCAGAAGCTGGCGATTCTACCGTGGCCCTATGTCGAAGGCCTGCGCATGGACGAAGCGATGCATCCACTCACGCTCATGGTGACGGGGTTGTACGGAAAGACGTTGCCCAATCAGAATGGCGCGCCGCTTCGGCTCATCGTCCCCTGGAAGTACGGCTTCAAGGGGATCAAGGCAATCACGCGCATTTCGTTCGTCGACAAGCAGCCGCGCAACACCTGGCAGATTTCGTCGCCGAACGAGTACGGGTTCTACGCCAACGTGAATCCTGAAGTCGACCATCCGCGGTGGACGCAGGCGAGCGAGCGGCGGATCGGGCAGTTTCGTCGTATGAAAACGCTCATGTTCAACGGGTATGCCGACCAAGTGGCCAGCCTGTATGCCGGCATGGATTTGAGAAGGAACTTCTGATCGCGGGCCAAGATGGCGGCAACGTCTCTCAACAAAACAACGCTTGTCATCGTCGCGCTGGTGCCGCTCGCGCTCATCGGTTGGCGATTCTATGAGAACAAACTCGGCGCGAATCCGATTCGCGAGACGGAAATCCAGACGGGCCTCTGGACGCTCCGCCTACTCGCTGTCACGCTCTCAATCACGCCATTCCGCAAGAGCTTCGGCTGGAACTTCCTCGCGAAGTATCGCCGCACGCTGGGGCTGATGACGTTCTTCTACGCCTGCGTGCACCTCAGCATGTGGGCCGGCGTCGATTGGTTCTTCGCCTGGGGCGACATGTGGCGCGAGATCGTGAAGCACAAATACATCTTGATTGGGATGGCGACGTGGCTGATCATGCTGCCGCTCGCCCTCACCTCGACCAAAGCGTGGGTGCGGCGACTCGGAAAGGACTGGGCGCGTTTGCACCGGTTGGTTTACGTCGCGGCCATCACCGGGACGACCCACTACCTCTGGGCCGTGAAGAAGGACACGTTTTTCCCGCTCGTTTACCTCGCGGTGTTCAGTCTTCTGCTCGGCTATCGCCTCATTTCCGCGCGGCAGAAATCGTCCCGCGAAGTGCGTCCAAGATCTGACGCATCTGTGGCGGCATAGTCCCGTCGTCCGCGCGGACGGTCTTCGTCGTTCCATCGAACGTCATGCGCAGCGTGTACTCCATCATGTCGGCAGCGCCGTGCGTCGTTCCATAGTCGTCCTTGAGATTGAACGGCTGCTGCGCCCAGACCAACGTGAACAGTGAATCCGACGCCGCGGGCGAAAGGGTTCCGGTCACGGAGTCCATCGGTGCGGCGCAGGTCTGTCCGCAAAGGTGGCGCTGCGTGTACAGGAAGAAACGATCGTCGTGCCGAACCACGCGATCGATCAACAGCGCCGCGATCCCGCCTTCCTCGACGAGCTCGATTTTCGCGGCATTCAAAACACCGAAGTCGTCGACGCGCACCGCCGGCGACGAAGTGGGATCGCGGCGCGCGCACGCGGCGACGACGGCGAGCAATATCAATGAACGGAGCTGGTTTCTCATACCGTTAGCTTGTTGTGATGAAGGTACACAATCGGCCTAACCAGGTCACGGCGTTCGCGGTCACCGCACCCGGACTCGAACCATTGTGCGCGGCTGAGCTCCGAGGCTTGGCGATCCGGCCAACCGTCGACGAAGGCGGCGTACTCTGGAACGGGCCAATTGAGTCGATCGCGCGCGCCAACCTTTGGTTGCGCACAGCGAGCCGTGTGCTGGTCCGAGTGTCCGAGTTTCGCGCGACGGCGTTTTATGAGCTCGAGCTCCACGCCAAACGAATTGCTTGGGACCGATTCATCGCCGCTGGCTCGTCGGTCGAGTTCCGCGTCACATGTCGAAAGTCCAAGTTGTATCACAGCGACGCGGTTGCGCAAAGATTCGCGCGAGCGGTCGAGCGCCGCGTACCGGGCGCGCGAATCGCGAAAGCGAAAGCGGCAGATGATGACGACGAAGCCACCGATAGCTCCGATCATCAATTGTTCGTCGTCCGCTTCCTGCACGACGTCTGCACCGTGAGCGTCGATACTTCCGGACCGCTACTCCATCGACGCGGCTATCGCCAACAAATAGCAAAAGCGCCGTTGCGCGAGACGCTCGCCGCCGCCGCACTTCTCGGCTCCGGCTGGAGCGGCGACGTCCCACTCGTCGATCCAATGTGCGGCTCCGGAACGATTCCCATCGAGGCAGCACGTCTGGCCCGTCTCATCGCACCAGGCCGAGATCGCGGCTTCGCATTTCTCCGCTGGCCCGAGTTCAACCAACAGGTGTGGACCAAGCTTCTCGACGATGCGCGTGCTGGCGAGTTGCCCTCGTCACCAGTGGAGATCGCCGGCGCGGATCGCGATGCGGGCGCGATCGACGCCGCGCGCGCGAACGCTGCGCGCGCGGGCGTGGCCGACGACATCGAGTTCAACGTTCAGCCGATCTCCGCGTTGACATCTGCCGAGCCGCCGGGTCTCGTGGTATCGAACCCGCCATACGGTGTTCGCGTGGGCGAGTCCGACGAGCTGCGAAATCTCTACGCGCAGCTCGGCAACGTCATTCGAAGGCAGCGATCGGGATGGACCCTGGCGTTACTGTCCGCCGATCGGCGTCTCGAGCAACAGACGCGTCTCGCATTCGAGGAACGATTCCAAACGCGAAA
This sequence comes from Gemmatimonadaceae bacterium, assembly GCA_036002925.1. Taxonomy (GTDB): domain Bacteria; phylum Gemmatimonadota; class Gemmatimonadetes; order Gemmatimonadales; family Gemmatimonadaceae; genus JAQBQB01. The sequence goes on from DASYSU010000073.1 coordinate 30,248, forward strand.
CGGCGGAATCCCTGTGCGCCTCGTTACGGCGCCACCGCCGTCTTCACCCAATCCCTGACCTGCTGATAAACCGTGGCGTCCTCGTGGAGCTGCGAGTGTTGCATGCACGTCGTTTCAGTGTTCAGCGCGCCGCCACTCAAAAGCGGGCTGGAATGCGGCGAAATGACTTCGTCGCAGGGGCTCCACCACACCGCATAGCGCGGGGTTCCCCATGACTCGTCGATCGAATTCAGATCGGTGGTGAACGTCGAGTTGGGACGCATCTCGATGCATGACGTACTGAAGCAGAAATCGGCAGTGGTCGTGCCGTGGTTTGGTCCGCCAAGCGACACGAGCGCGTCGACCTTTCCGTCGCCGTTGAGATTGCGAACGTAGTAGCGCGCGGACAGCGAGCCCATCGAGTGGGTGATGATGTCGACATGCGTCGCCCCGGTCGCCGCCAGGATCGAGTCGACTTTGTTGGCGATCAACTGCGCTGTCGTGGCATTCGACTGGTTGAAGTTGTACGACCAGTTCACCAGCTCAGCGTCCGACCAGCCATCCTTCTTGAATCGGCTGATCATCGTCGTCCAGGTGCTGCTGCTGGCGTTCCAACCATGAACGAAGAGAATCGGATCGTGCGCGGTGTTCTTCGGTGGCCGTCGATTTGCGCTCGGCGAGAGTGGATCCGTGATGGAATCGGCGCTACAGGCGGCGAGGGACGTCAGCGCGAGAAGGGCCAGGAGTCGCAGTGGCGAGGACGTAGCGAGGCGCATGGGCGGGCACCTTCAACAATGTTGGGGGCTATGTTCAGATGTTGAGCGGAGAGGCCGGCCAAAATGTTGTGGCGGGTCAACCGCGCGCAAGAGGAACAGTCGGGATGTACGATTCAGTCGGCCAACACACGAACACACGGAGAGGGGCCATGCCGCGAAACTCGGTCATTCGCGCGGTCGCGTTGACTGCTCTGTGCAGCGCCGTCGTCACACAGGCGCATGCTCAAACGCCCGACTGGAGCGCCGCCGATCGCGCGCTCGGCCGTTCCGGCGCGCCGCAGCCAGGCAACGTCCACAAGTTCGCATTCCCGCGGTCAGACCTCTCGGTCACGCTGAACGGGACGCAACTCCGTCCCGCGCTCGCGCTTGGCTCGTGGATCGCGTTCAAGCGCACGACCGACGGCCAATCGATGGCGATGGGAGATCTCGTGCTGACCGAGGACGAAGTGCAGCCGGTCATGGCACGTCTGCAAAAGGGCGGAATCGAGCAGACCGCGCTTCACAATCACATCGTCGGCGAAGCGCCTCATGTCGTCTACATGCACTTCATGGGGAAGGGAGACGCGGAAAAAATCGCGCAGACCTTACATGACGCGCTCACGGGTACCAAGACTCCGATGACGCCGCCGCAGGTCGGAACGCCGCTACGACTCGATCTCGACACGACGGCGTTCGCGACGGCCCTCGGTGTCACGGGCAAAGGCAACACCGGCGTCTACCAGATCAGTGTGCCGCGGCCCGAAGCCATTCGCGAGGCCGGCGAGGAAATTCCGCCGTCGATGGGTCTGGCCACGGCGATCAACATCCAGCCGACGACGAACGGCCGTGCCGTGGCGACGGGCGACTTCGTGCTCCTTCCGGCCGAGGTGAATCCGGTGATCCGTGCGCTGCAGGCGAATGGGATCGCGGTGACGGCGCTCCACAGCCACCTGCTGATGGACCAGCCCCATGTGTTGTTCATGCACTTCTGGGGAGACGACGACGCGATGAAGCTCGCGCGCGGACTGCGCGCGGCGCTCGACGCGACGGCGATGGCGCCCGGGCATCGGTAGCACCTGACCGCTCGCGCCCGGCATCACTCTTGAAGTAGTACCCCCAAGGCGAGCTCGTCTCGCACGCCTGGCGCTCGCGCGTCACGCGACCAGCATCCGCACGCATCCCAGAGAGCGCATTCGGCCACGACCGCGCGTCGGTGGCCGTTCGGCATCGTACCCTATCGTCAGGAGCTGACCCGTGGGCGTCGGCGACAGTCCAGAAATCTTCGAGCACGAAACCCCAATTCCCGCCGGCGCTGAAACCGATCGAGGGCGCCCACGGACTAAGAAGTCGAATGGCAAACGGAAAGCGCAAAACGCCGGCGACATCGAGGTCCCGGTCGCGTCGAGCGCGCCGTCCAAGGATCGCCGAGCCTCACGCGAGCGTTCGCTTAATCGACTGCTTGCGGGTCTCCGGGCGGTCAACGCCGGCGATTTTTCCGTGCAGCTCGTACCCGACGGTGATCCGCTCGTGGCGGACATCATCGAGGTGTTCAATAGCGTGGTGCAGAAGCAGTCGCGACTCGTCGACGAGATCTCGCGTGTGAGCGGCTCGGTCGGTCGCGAAGGTAAGATGAGCGATCGCGTGGCGATGACCAGCGTGGGCGGTCAGTGGGTCGCGGCGGTGGATTCGGTCAACAGTCTCATCACCGATCTCGTGCAACCGACGTCAGAAGTGTCGCGCGTCATCAAAGCTGTCGCCGAAGGAGATCTGTCACAGAAGGTCGAGCTCGAGATCGACGGCAAGCAAGTGCAGGGCGAATTTTTCCGCATCGGCTCGACCGTCAATCGCATGGTCGATCAGCTCAATGGCTTCGCGAGCGAGGTCACGCGCGTCGCCCGCGAAGTCGGAACGGAAGGAGTGCTTGGCGGACAAGCGAACGTGCCCGGCGTCGGCGGGACTTGGAAGGATCTGACCGACTCCGTGAACGCGATGGCGTCGAACCTCACCAATCAGGTTCGCAACATCGCGCTCGTGACGACGGCGGTCGCCAACGGCGACCTCTCGCAGCACATCACGGTCGAAGCGCGCGGCGAAGTGCTCGAACTCAAGAACACGATCAACACCATGGTCGACCAGCTGTCGGGCTTCGCCGCCGAAGTCACCCGCGTGGCGCGCGAAGTTGGAACCGAGGGAATCCTTGGCGGACAAGCGAACGTGCCCGACGTGGCCGGCACCTGGAAGGGTCTCACGGACAACGTCAACGCGATGGCGTCCAACCTGACGGCGCAGGTTCGCAATATCGCCGACGTGACGACGGCCGTTGCCAAAGGCGATCTGTCGCGCAAGATCACGGTCAACGTGCAGGGCGAAGTACTCGAGCTCAAGAACACCATCAACACGATGGTCGATCAGCTCAACGCGTTTGCCTCCGAGGTCACGCGTGTCGCGAAGGAAGTGGGGACCGAAGGAAAACTCGGCGGACAGGCTCGCGTCGAAGGTGTGAGCGGCACGTGGCGCGATCTCACCGAGAACGTCAACGGCATGGCGGCGAACTTGACGGTCCAGCTCCGCGACGTCAGCGCGGTCGCGACCGCGATCGCCACCGGTGACCTCACGCGCAAGATCACCGTCGAGGCGCAGGGCGAGATTCTCCAAATCAAAGAAGTCGTAAACACGATGGTCGATCAACTCTCGGCATTTGCGTCCGAGGTGACGCGTGTCGCGCGCGAGGTCGGCACGGGCGGAATCCTCGGTGGGCAAGCGAGCGTGCAAGGGGTGAGCGGCACGTGGAAGGATCTGACCGACAACGTGAACTTCATGGCAGCCAACCTCACGAACCAAGTGAGGAACATCGCGCTCGTGACGACCGCGGTCGCAAACGGCGACCTGTCACAGAAAATCACCGTGGAAGTGCGCGGTGAAGTGCTCGACCTCAAGGATACGATCAACAACATGGTCGAGAAGCTTCGCATTTTCGCCGACGAAGTGAGTCGCGTCGCCCGCGAGGTCGGTACGGAAGGCCGGCTCGGCGGTCAAGCGACGGTGCCGGGTGTCGCGGGCACGTGGAAGGATTTGACCGAGAACGTCAACGCGATGGCGGGCAACCTCACGGTGCAAGTCCGCAACATCGCCGACGTGACGACGGCCGTTGCCAAGGGCGACCTCTCGCGCAAGATCACTGTCGACGTACGCGGAGAAATCCTCGAGCTCAAGAACACGATCAACACGATGGTCGATCAGCTGAACGCGTTCACGGGGGAAGTGACGCGCGTCGCGCGCGAGGTCGGCACCGAAGGAAAACTCGGTGGACAAGCCAAGGTTCCAGGTGCCGCGGGTGTCTGGCGCGATCTGACCGACAACGTGAACGGGCTCGCGTCGAATCTCACGACTCAGGTCCGCAACATCGCCGACGTCACGACGGCGGTTGCCAACGGCGACCTGTCGCAGAAGATCACGGTGGAAGCGCAAGGCGAGGTGCTGTCGCTCAAGAACACCATCAACAACATGGTGGACCGCCTCCGCGTGTTTGCCGACGAGGTGACGCGCGTCGCGAAAGAAGTGGGGACCGAGGGCAAACTCGGCGGTCAGGCGGAAGTTCCCGGCGTGGCCGGCACGTGGAAGGGGCTGACCGACAGCGTGAACGCGATGGCGAACTCGCTCACGATGCAGGTGCGCAACATCGCCGACGTCGCGACCTCGGTCACCAAGGGCGACCTCACGCGACAGATCACCGTCGACGCGCAAGGCGAGCTCGATGAGCTCAAGACGAACATCAATCAGATGATCGCCAACCTGCGTGAAACGACCGAGCGAAACCAGGAACAAGACTGGCTCAAGACCAACCTGGCAAAGTTCAGCCGCATGATGCAGGGGCAGAAAGACCTCGAGAGCGTGTCTCGCCTCATCATGTCAGAGCTGACCCCGTTGGTGTCAGCTCACCACGGCGCGTTCTTCATCGCCGACCAGGAGGTCGGCGACAACACATTGCTCAAGCTCATCGCCAGCTACGCGTACCGCGCGCGGAAACACGTCGCGAATCGCTTCGCGCCGGGCGAGGGACTCGTCGGCCAAGCGGCGCTCGAGAAGCAACCGATCCTGCTGCAGAACGTACCAGACGACTACATCCAAATCACGTCGGGCTTGGGCGAAGCGCCGCCGCGAAACATCATCGTGCTGCCGATCCTGTTCGAGGGCGAGGTGAAGGCGGTGATCGAGCTCGCGAGCTTCCTGCCGTTCAGTCAGATCCATCAGGCGTTCCTCGACCAACTCGCCGAATCGATCGGCGTCGTGCTGAACATGATCCAGGCGAACATGCGTACCGAGGAATTGCTCGAGCAGTCGCAACAGCTAACGCAGGAATTGCAGAGCCAATCGAAGGAATTGCAGCAGCAACAAGAGGAGCTCAAGAAGTCGAACCACGAGCTCGAGGCGCAGGCGCGGACGCTTCGGCAATCCGAGGAGCTGCTCAAAGAGCAGCAAGAGGAGCTTCAGCAGGTCAACGAGGAGCTCGAGGAGAAAGCGTCGTTACTTGCCGAACAGAACGCCAAAGTCGAGCAAAAGAATCGCGAGGTCGAGGCGTCGCGTGTTGCGCTCGAGGAGAAAGCCGACCAGCTGTCGCTCAGCTCGAAGTACAAGAGCGAGTTCCTCGCGAACATGTCGCACGAGCTGCGAACGCCGCTCAACTCGTTGCTCATCCTCGCCAAGCTGCTCACCGAGAACAAAGACAAGAATCTCAGCAAGAAGCAGATCGAGTATGCATCGACGATCTACTCGTCGGGCACCGACCTGCTGAACCTCATCAACGACATCCTCGATCTCTCGAAGGTCGAGGCAGGAAAGATGGAAGTCGACCCGACAGATGTTCCGTTGAGCGACGTGCGGACCTTCGTCGAGCGAACCTTCCGCCCGGTGGCCGAGCAAAAGAACCTCGGCTTTGAGGTCAAGATCGGCCAGGACGTTCCATCGTCGCTCTTCATCGACAACCAACGGCTGCAGCAAGTCCTCAAGAACCTGTTGTCGAACGCATTCAAGTTCACGTCCCAGGGCGGGGTGACGCTGTCAGTCCAGCGTCCGGACACGTCGCGTCGCTTCGCGAGCCGGACGCTGGATCGCGCCGAAGAGGGCGTCATCGCCTTCGAGGTGCGTGATACGGGAATCGGGATCTCGAAGGAGAAACAGAAGCTGATCTTCGAAGCGTTCCAGCAAGCGGACGGCACCACGAGCCGCAAGTACGGCGGCACCGGTCTCGGACTCTCGATCAGCCGCGAGATCGCCCGGCTACTCGGCGGTGAGATTCGCGTCGAGAGCACGCCGGACCAGGGAAGCACGTTCACGCTCTTCCTTCCAATCAAGTACACCGGAGCGCGTATCGTATTCGAGGGCGGCGCCGATGCCGAATCGCGCGAGGCACAACGGATTCGCGAAGCACGCGGGTCGCGCGGCATGCGGCGCACGATACGCGCGACGCAACCCTGGGACGACGACTCGGGGGTCGCCACAATGGAGCGCGCTGAGGCCACGAAAGAGCGCGCACAGCCGCGGCCTGAGTTCAACGACGACCGTGACTCCGTCGAACCCGGTGATCGCGTCGTGCTCATCGTCGAGAACGACACGAATTTCGCCAAGATCCTTCTCGAGATGGCGCACGACAAAGGATTCAAGGGACTCGTCGCCCTCGACGGCGAGAGTGGATTGAATCTCGCCCACGCCTTCCATCCCGACGCCATTACGCTCGACATCGACATGCCGGGAATGGATGGATGGGGCGTGCTCGACCGACTCAAGCATCATCCGGAGACGCGCCACATTCCGGTGCACATCATCAGCGGGATTCGCGAGCGCCAACAGGGATTGAAGGCCGGCGCCATCGCGTATCTCGAGAAGCCGGTGTCCAAAGAGGCGCTCGAGGATTCGTTCAACAAGATCTCGACATTCATTGACGAACAGGTGAAGCGGCTCCTCGTCGTCGAGGACGACGAAGCGCAGCGTCGAAGCATGGTCGAGCTCATCGCCGACGAAGATGTCGAGATCACCGCGGTCGGAACCGCCGAGGAGGCGCTCGAGAAGCTCGAGACGATGCACTTCGATTGCATGGTGCTCGATCTCGGGCTCGATGGTGGAAGCAACGGGTTCCAACTCTTGGAAACCGTCAAATCCAACCCGGCGATGGCGGAGTTGCCGATCATCATCTACACGGGGAAGGAGCTGAGCCAGGCCGAGGAGACGCGTCTTCGCAAGTTCGCTGAGACGATCATCGTGAAAGACGTGAAGTCGCCCGAGCGATTGTTGGACGAGACGGCCCTCTTCCTGCACCGGGTGGAAGCACGGCTACCGGAACAAAAGCGCCGGATGCTCGAGCGCCTGCACACGACCGATGCGGTCTTCGCGGGCAAGCACATCCTGGTCGTCGACGACGACGTGCGAAACATCTTCTCGCTCACGAGCGTGCTCGAGGAACATGGCATGAACGTGTCGTTCGCCGAGAACGGCCGCGATGCGGTTGCCAAGCTCGAGTCCACGCCGGGCATCGACCTCGTGCTCATGGATGTGATGATGCCGGGCATGGACGGGTACGATACCACGCGCAACATCAGAGAACACTCAGAGTTCAGGAACCTGCCAATCATCGCGCTGACGGCCAAAGCGATGAAGGGAGATCGTGAGAAGTGCATCGAAGCTGGAGCATCGGACTACATCACGAAACCGGTGGACACGGAACAGCTCCTGAGCCTGATGAGGGTATGGCTGTACCGCTGACGCCCGAGGATTCACTCGATGGGCCACCGATTTCATACAACGCCGAGCTCGAGCGGATCGAGATCGAGCTGTTGCTGGAGGGAGTCTTTCGTCACTATGGCTTCGACTTTCGATCGTACGCGTACGCGTCGATTCGGCGACGTCTGTGGAAGCGGACCGAAGCCGAAGGCCTGAGCTCGATCTCCGAGCTGCAGGCACTCGTGCTCCACGACGCGGCGGCCATGGAGCGGCTGCTGCTCGACCTGTCGGTGAGCGTCACCGCCATGTTCCGCGACCCGGGATTCTACCAGGTCTTTCGCGAGGACGTGGTCCCGCTGCTGCGGACGTATCCGTTCATTCGCATTTGGCACGCGGGGTGTTCGACTGGCGAAGAGGTCTATTCGACCGCGATCGTGCTCGAGGAAGAAGGCCTGCTCGAGCGCACACGCATCTACGCGACCGACATCAACGCCGCCGTGCTCCAGCAAGCGCGCGCGGGAATCTTCCCGCTCAATCGCATGCAGGAATACACCGAGAACTACATCCGTGCGGGCGGCAAGCGATCGTTCTCCGAGTACTACACGGCCAAATACGATGGAGCGCTGTTCAGCCCGTCGCTCACGCGCAACACGGTGTTCTCGCAGCACAACCTCGTGACCGACCGATCGTTCGCCGAATTCACGATCATCTTCTGTCGAAACGTTCTCATCTACTTCGATCGCGACCTCCAGGATCGCGTTCACACGCTCTTCTACGACAGCTTGGTGATGCTCGGCATTCTCGCGCTCGGCAGCAAGGAATCGCTGCGGTTTTCGCAGTACGAGCCTTGCTACGAGAAGCTGCATCCGCGAGAGCGGCTGTATCGGAAAGTCAGGTAGTCGTGGCATACGAGATCATCGTCGTCGGAACTTCGTGGGGCGGCCTCGCCGCCCTTCGCGAGCTGGTCGGTGGGTTGCCGACGAGCTTCTCGCTGCCGCTCGTCATCGTGCAACATCGCCACAAACGCTCGGGTCAGCTGTTGCCGTCGCTCCTGCAGGACAGCTCGCGACTATGCGTCTGTGAGACCGAAGACAAAGCCCCAATCGAGCCCGGCAATGTCTACATCGCGCCGGCCGATTATCATCTGCTGATCGAGGGCGGTCATTTCGCCCTCTCGACCGACGAGCCCGTGCGCTACAGCCGGCCGTCGATCGATGTGACGTTCGTTTCGGCAGCGGACAACTACGGTGAGCACTCGGTTGGCATCGTACTTACAGGAGCGAACGTCGACGGGGCCCGCGGCCTCAAGCGAATCTACGATCGCGGCGGTCTGGCGATGGTTCAACTGCCGGCGACGGCCGAAAGTCCGACGATGCCCGCGGCTGCGCTACAATCGGTGCCTCGCGCGCGTGTCCTGACGATAGAACAGATCGCCCAGACATTGGCGTCGTTGCCAGTGACGAACGGCCGTCATTCGGAGATTCGGTGACGAGCGCCGAACAGGTCGACATTCTTCTCGTCGACGACCGCGCCGAGAACTTGCTCGCGTTGGAGGCGATCCTCGAGCCGCTCGGCCAGCGACTGGTACGCGCCCAGTCCGGTGAAGATGCGTTGCGATGCCTGCTCGAGCGCGAATTCGCCGTCATACTCCTCGACGTCCAGATGCCGGGAATGAACGGATTCGAGACGGCGCGAATGATCAAAGCGCGCGAACGCACGAAACACGTGCCGATCATCTTCCTCACCGCGATCAGCAAGGACGAGGATTACGTGTTCAAGGGATACTCGGTGGGCGCGGTTGACTACATGTCCAAACCGTTTCAGCCCGAGATCCTTCGGTCGAAGGTGCAAGTGTTCGTGGACCTCTATGCTCAGCGGAGGCGCATCGCCGAACAGGAACAGAGGATCCGTGATATCGAGCGACAAGATCTGGAGTTGCGCCACATGCGCGAGCTCCTACAGTCCGAGGCTCGGTTCCGCGAGATCGTCGGCTCGGCGATGGACGCCATTGTCGTGTTCGACGCTGACGGCAACATCTCGCTCGTGAATGGAGCCGCCGAACGAATGTTCGGCACGTCGACGGCCGATGCGATCGGAAGCTCGATCACGCGCTTCTTCCCCGACAGTGTCGGATCAGACACGATGTCGACGCTGTGTTCAGCCGCCGACCAGCAGCGCGGCGACGCGGGAAATTCGGCAATTGCCGTACTCCCGCACTCGTTCACCGCGCGCCGCGCCAACGGCGCGACGTTTCCCATCGAAGCGTCGGTGTCGTGTCTCGATACGCAGACTGGTCGGACGTACACGCTGATCGTCCGCGATATCTCGGAGCGTGTGCGTCACGAGGAGGCGCTGCGGGACCAAGCTGAATCGTTGTCCGACTCGGCGCGCGAGCTCAAGACGTTGAACGAGGAACTGCATCGGCGACAGCTGGACCTCGAGCGCGCCATGACGGCGCGCAGCCGATTCTACGCGTCGATGAGTCACGAGCTTCGCACGCCGATCAACGCGGTCCTCGGCTACAGCACGCTATTGTTGGAGCGGATTTATGGGCCGCTGAACGAGAAGCAGGCCGAAGGAATCGAGCGATCACAGAAAGCGGCGCGCCACCTACTCGAGTTGGTGAACGATGTGCTCGACCTGTCGAAGATCGAAGCCGGTAAGATCGACCTTCGATTGCAGCCGGTCGAGTTCCCGGGATTGATCGAGGATCTGTTCGTCACCGTCAGGCCTCTCGCCGACGAGCACGGCTCGTCGCTCTCGCTCGAAGTCGAGGGCGACGCGCCGATTCGTGTCGTCTCGGACCCGCGACGCGTGCGGCAGATTCTGCTCAACCTGTTGTCGAACGCGATCAAGTTTGGGCGTGGACGCCCAATCAGAGTTCTTTGTTCGCGACCGGCGGACGGCGGCGTTCAGGTCGAAGTCATCGACCAGGGCGAGGGTATCTCGAGGGAAGACCAGGAGCGCATCTTCCATGAGTTCGTCCAGCTCGGAAAGACGCAACTGCAGGACGGGACCGGCCTGGGCCTTCCAATCTCCCGACGGCTGGCCGAGCTGCTGAGCGGCGACCTGGCCGTCGAATCGACGCCCGGAAACGGAAGCACATTCCGGTTGCGACTGCCGTCGAGCGCGGAGGCGAGACCGCCGCTC
>DASYSU010000074.1:0-2030 GCA_036002925.1 Gemmatimonadaceae bacterium
GAGCAGGCGACATACGAGCGGCTCTACTCGATCTACAAGTCACTCTACTTCGCGATGGGCGATCCGCACTCCGATCCGGTCCATCTCGGCACTGTACTCCCGGAGCTCAGACGAATCGCCTCCGAGGTGCGCGGGCGCGCCGCGTCATCCTGACGCAAGAGAAGGATCTGCGGGCAGACGTGGACAGCAGCCGCGGAATCCGCGGACCCTGCGGAGCCACGCGGAATCATCCGCGCGGCGAGGGAAGGTATGTGCCGCGGGTTCAAACAATCAGCAATAAACTCTCCTCTGTGTCCTCTGTGTCCTCTGTGTCCTCTGTGTCCTCTGTGGTCATTTGTTGTCCGGTTGCCCGTAATACGCCGCTGTTCCGTGTTTGCGAAAGAAATGTCTGTCGCGCAGTGAGTCCGGGATCGGCTCCGCGGTTGCGTTGAGCACGACAGTGTGAAACGCCATACGCGCGACTTCCTCGAGCAGCGATGCCGTCTCGACCGCGGCGGTCACGTCGCGTGCCCAACAAAAGCTCGCGTGGCCGGCGACCAAGACGGCGGGCATCCGCAGCGCATCCATGCCGGCGAATCGCCGTTCGATTGCGCGGCCGGTATTCGCCTCGTAGTCGCCATCGACTTCGTCGCGCGTCAAATGCGCCGTGACCGGGATCGGTCCGTGAAAGTAATCGGCATGCGTTGTCCCGAGGCAGGGGATTTCGCGGCACGACTGCGCCCACACGGTCGCGAAGTGTGAGTGCGTGTGCACGATCCCGCCAATCTCTTCGAACGCGTGATACAACACGAGATGCGTCGGCAGGTCCGACGACGGCCTCAACGACCCCTCGACGATCGCGCCGCTCAAATCGGTCACCACCAAGTCCGCTGCGCTTAGCGATTCGTACGCGACACCACTCGGCTTGATCACTACCAACCCGTGTGCGCGATCGATGCCGCTCGCATTTCCGAAGGTGAACGGCGCCAGACCCCGGCGCCCGATCTCCACGTTCGCCTCGAGCACTGCTGCTCGGAGCGTCGCCAGCGAATCGGTCATGTGATGCCGGCTCGCTGCTTCGCGCGCTGTATGATCGCCGCCATCACGTCGCGATGGTCGCGGAAGGTGTCGTCGACAACCTGCAACGTCGGGATCGCGTTCGGCGATAGCGACAGTGTCTCGGGGTTGAACCGACCGAACCCCGATTCGTGCACGCCACTCGAGCCGCGGCCTGGCGCCGGACTACTCAGGTGTTGAAAGAACCGGCTGTATGGTTGCCACCGAGGTCCGCCGCCGGCGTGGTACATCGGGATGAAGCCGTGCAGCGCGTCGTACGGCATCTCACCGACGCACGCGACCGTCGGATGCGTCGCGCGCAAATCCATCACGAGTCGGCGCGTGCCTTCATGCATGTCGCCGTTCGTGCTGTTCACATGTCCGCCGGCGATGTCCAAGAAGTAGGCGTCGACGCGGTAACGCTCGATCATCTCACCGATTCGTCCCTCGAGCCAATTGCGCCACGAATCGACTCCCAGGTTCATGTACGCGAGCCAGCCGTCCTGGTGACGATCGTTGTTCCAGTCCACCCAGTTCAAGTTGTACACGTCGCCGTCGATCTTCGACGTCGCGCCGTCGGCGATAGTCGACCACGTCGAGAGTTTGCGGTTCGCCGCGTTGGCGCCGAACATCGGCATCACCTTGAAACCGAGCGCGCGGGTCTCGGTGATCAGTTTGCGAAATCCTGCCTCACCGCCCATTCGATCGGAGACACGATAGTTCGGATACTCCCAGTAATACCGGCCGTCCCACGCCGAGAGAAACAGCAACACCCGCTCGGCCGGGATTTGCGTGGCGATCCATCGCGACGTCTCGAGCATCTTCGCATAGTCGTTGAACATGAAGCCGGTGTAATGCATTCCATGAAGCGTCGTGACCAGCGCGACTCGTCGCATCCAGTCGGGTGCATCGGTGCGCGCCTCCCACTTGAGAATCGAGAACGCGCGCTCGATGTGCTTCATGTGTTGGTCGACCGCATCCTCCGCCGACCGGGC
>DASYSU010000075.1:0-6391 GCA_036002925.1 Gemmatimonadaceae bacterium
GCGCAAGATTCCCCACTGCTGCCTCCCGTAGGAGTCTGGGCCGTTTCTCAGTCCCAATGTGGCTGGCCATCCTCTCAGACCAGCTACCCGTCAGAGCCTTGGTGGGCCATTACCCCGCCAACTAGCTGATAGGCCGCGAGCCCCTCGATCCGCCCAATAAAGGTTTCCTCTCAAGAAGACTCCTCCTCGAGAACGTATGCGGTATTACCCGGCCGTTGGGCCGGCTATCCCCCGCAGATCGGCAGGTTGCTCACGTGTTACGCACCCGTTCGCCGGTTGCCCTTGCGGGCCCCCTTGACTTGCATGTGTTAAGCACGCCGCCAGCGTTCGTCCTGAGCCAGGATCAAACTCTCCACGAGTGTTTGACAAAAGCTCTCTCAGACTCCGCTGTCTTCACGCTGTTGCAGTGTGTGTAACTGCGTAAAAACAGCGTGTCCGAATCACAGAAATGTTCGGTTCAAACTCTTCCCGGTACTCCGAACGAGCACCGGATCATCGAGTTCGCCTCGCACATCCAGATTCCCAAATTCAATTATCAAACAGCGTTGAAAAATGTTCTGGTGTCGCTTGCGCGACAGCCTTTAATTGTAACCTTGACCAGCCGCGCCGTCAAGCCGATGTCGACCATTTCGGCCGCATGAAACTGAGCCGTACTCTCGGCGAAAAAACGAGTCGCTTGAATCGCGTCCTCATCTCGCCCACGGCGTTCACGGCGGGTCTGAATAGTAACTGATCGCATCGACCCATACAACCCCGATGGCACCCAACCGCAACACACCATCGAAGCCATCGTCACCTGCTACCCGACCGTACTCTCGAACCCAAACGCGAACAAACACAACAGTGAGCTCGGACCCCATCCACGTCTCAAACCGAACGGCCCCAGCCACGACCGCTGTAGCTCCTTCACCAACTCCACCCGATCAGCACGACACCATGGGCCGTGTAGGAATCGAACCTACAACCTAGCGATTAAGAGTCGCTTGCTCTGCCAATTGAGCTAACGGCCCGGAGCACTCCGCTCACAGGCAACTACGTCGCACACGGTGTGACGCGCCAGGAGGGAATCGAACCCCCGACCCACAGCTTAGAAGGCTGTTGCTCTATCCACCTGAGCTACTGGCGCTTCATTCACAATGGTGCCGCATCGTACGCGGCAACGGCCGCTACATCGTTGCCCGCCATTCCCTTCGATTCACGTGCACCGCGCGCTCTGACCTCAGTCGGGGCGCCCGGATTTGAACCGGGGACCTCCTGCTCCCAAAGCAGGCGCGATACCAGGCTACGCTACGCCCCGCGAGCCTTCCAATGTATCCACGGCGAACCCGTGAATCAACCGGCGATGGCGACGCAAAACTCAGCCGGGGCCGAGCCGGTGAATCAGTGCGGCGAACGCCCGCGCGCGGTGACTCACGCGCGCCTTTTCCGCCGCACTCACTTGACCAAACGTGCGACCCAACTCGGTCGACAAAAAGTATGGATCGTAACCAAACCCGCCGTCGCCGAGTGCCGCGTCGAGAATCTTTCCGTGGGCTTCGCCGCGGCAGACGATCTCGCGACGCTCGTCCACGTACGCGGCCGCGCACACGTAATGCGCGGAACGATCATGAGCGTTCTCCAAACTCCGGAGCAGCAGCCGATTATTTTCGTCGTCGAGTGCCTGCCCCGCGAGGTCTGTCCGTCCACTCCATCGCTTACTCATGACACCGGGTCGACCGTCGAGCGCCGGAACCACGAGACCGGAATCGTCGGCCACGGTCGCGCGACCCGTGAGCGAATAAAAATATCTGGCCTTGGCCAGCGCGTTCTCCTCGAACGTCGACTGTGTCTCGAGCGTCTCCTCGACCGGCGATTCGACGACGCCGATGTCCCGTAAGTCCACGACCTCGATGGAGTGCTCGGTGAAGAGCGGCCGCAGTTCTCGCAGCTTTCCCTCGCTGCGAGTCGCCAGCAGCAACGGGCGCACCACTTATTCGGCGAGCGGGCGCGCGAGCGCGTGTTGCTGTGCCGTGTCGAGCTCCTTGATCCCCTTGAGCGCGAGATCGAGGAGCCCGTCGAGCTCAGGGCGATCGAACGTTCCGTTCTCGCCGGTGCCCTGCACCTCGACGAAGCGCCCCTCGCTGCTCATCACGACGTTCATGTCGACCGCGGCGCTGACGTCCTCCTCGTAGTCGAGATCAAGTCGCGTGGTCGAGCCGATCACTCCAACGCTCACCGCGGCGACGCGGCGCTTGACGGGCGTCTCAATGATGCGGCCCGTGGAGACGAGCCACGCGAAGGCATCGACGGCCGCGACGCACGCGCCCGTGATCGATGCGGTGCGTGTCCCCCCGTCGGCGAGAAGGACGTCGCAGTCGAGTTTGACCGTGAACTCGCCGAACCGGAAATCATCGAGCATCGCGCGGACACTGCGTCCGATGAGCCGTTGTATCTCTTGCGTGCGCCCACCGAGCTGCGAGCGCTCGCGCGAGGTCCTTGTGCGCGTCGCTCGGGGGAGCATGGCGTATTCGGCCGTCAACCACCCTTCGCCGCGACCACGGCGCCATCCGGGCACTCCATCTTCAACCGAAGCCGTGCACAGGACTCGTGTCGCGCCGAATGAAACCAGACAGGAGCCCTCCGCATACGGTGCCACACCACGCTCGAGAGTCACCGGACGCATCTCGTCGTCGCGGCGCGACGTCCGAGGAGAAGCTGGTTTAGGGGCCACGCAATCGCTCGATCGTTGAAGTCGTCGAATGTCCTGGGGTGAGCGGAATGATAGCGACGGTTCCTCCCCAACTGCGAACGTCGCTCGCACCCACGATCGACGACTCCGAGTAATCGCCTCCCTTGACGAGAACGTCGGGACGCAGCTCGGTGATCAACTCGAGCGGCGTGTCCTGATCGAACACGACGACGGCATCGACCATCGCCAGCGCAGCGAGCACGTAACAGCGCTCCGCCGCGCTCCGCACCGGGCGTTGCGGCCCCTTGAGGCGACGCACTGATTCGTCGCTATTGACGCCGACGACGAGGGCGTCCGCCTGGCGCCGAGCGCCCAGGAGCACATCGATATGCCCCGGGTGGAGCAGGTCGAAGACTCCATTTGTGAACGCGACGCGGCCCCCAGAACCTTCGCGCCACCGCCGGGCGCGCTCCCAACCCATGACTTTGTCGAGCGGGTCGGAGACCTCGCTCACAATGGGCCTTCGGCGTGGGGATGAAAATGGATGTCTCGCGCGTACATGGGGAATTCGATGTGCTCGTCGTATTCCGCCTCGATACCGAGCATCGTCTCGCTTCGACGGACGATGATGCGTCGCGCGTCGTCGGGCAGGTTGAGCGAGTCGGCGTTGGCGCGGAGATGCGCGATGAGATTCTCGTTCGAGGTTCGTGGGGCGAACTTCACCAACATGTTCATGTCATCCTGATACTCGTAGAAGCGCCAGTACACCCCACCGATGTTCACGCCAAAATAAATCGCCGCGGCGGCGATGAGCAGGCTGAATAAGCAGCCCATGGAGCTCGTACCGCGACGAGAGATCACCAATTGCTCTGCACTCCCTCGACGATCTGCTGCACCATCTTGGTGATCGCTTGCTGGCGTCCATTGGCTTCGGCACGCTCGTCGTAGTCGGCCTCTTGGCGAAGGGCCTTGTTGGTGTACAGCACGTGCCCATTCGATTGATCGACGATCTCGACCTCGATGGTGATTTGCAGATGTCGGCGCGCGCTCGTCGCCTGGGCCGACGTGGCGCTAAACCCGACCGGGACGTCGGCATCGTACGACTGAATGACGCCGCGGACCACGGCGTCGGCGCGATCGGTCGGCGCGTCGCGCACGCCGAGGCGTCGCTGGAGCTCACGATGCATGAGATCGTACAACTCCTTCGGGATCTCAGGCGACGCCGTCTGATTATCGAACGCGCCGATAGCCATGGTGTGGATGTGCGGCGGCAAACCGCCGCCGGCGAAATGGTAGAAACAGCCGGCAAGTAGGAGGAGCGCCGCACTACCGATCAAACCGCCAAATCGACGCATCAAATCCCGGAACCTCTTCGCTGCGAGTGATGGTGAGCCTCAAGGAACGGCGAGATCCCTCGTTCCTGTAGCGAATGTGCGTGGAGTCGCTTCGCTCGACCCATTCTGCTACCCGCCCACCGTCGACGCGTTCGGCGCGAACGAGCGTGTCGCCGCGGAATGTCAGTCGCCACGCAACCGGACGTCCCACGTCGGCACGCAAGGTCGTGCCCTCAACACGAATGACGGTGTCGGGCAGATTTGGCAACGCCGAGCGGCCCAAGGCGGCCCAAAGCAGCGGCGGCGGCGGCATCAATCGACGGATGAGGTCTCCGCCGGTCACATTGGGCGGCATCTGGAGCGCATCGCCGAGCAGGACGGCTGCCCCGCTGCCATAGCCGCCGGCGAGAACGAAGTCGAGTCGCGCGGTATCGGGCGTCGCGATCCGAGCCGCGCCTTCGCCCCGGCCGCTCATCTCGCGATCGTCGAGCTCCCAGTTGAAAACCAGCTTGCGGTGGCCGGGCGCCAGCGTGGCGCGCGGCAGCCGTTCGGCCGGCACCGGTACTCCGCTGAGCGGCGCCAGCCGTGGCGGCATGCATGCCGCCGCCGCCAAGAGCGTTCCGTTGAGGATGGCGCGGACTTTCATTCGGCACGCTCGAACAATGCGCGAACGCCCGCCGGGAACGAAACCGGGCGACCAGTTGGATCAACCGCGATGAGAGCAGTGCGAGCCGTCACGAGCCGCTCACCGGTGTCTGCGTTCGTGATCACGTAATCAAACACGACACGACGCGACCGGGCCTCGGCCAATGTCGTGCGAACGCGGATCATGTTGTCGTAGCGCGCGGCGGCGTGAAAGCGCGCTGACAACTCGGCGACGGCGAGGCCAATGCCCGCTCGTTCCATGTCGGCGTAGCTCATGCCTCGAGATCGAATGAAATCGGTTCGCCCGACTTCACACCAGACGAGGTAGTTCGTGTGGTAGACGACACCCATTTGGTCGGTTTCGGCGTAACGAACGCGGAACTCGACGTCGTGGTACAGCGGCGCGGGCGCCACAACGGAGGATTCATTCGTCACCGGGCGAAGATCGTCACGACGGGTTTGTTTGTAAAGCGAACACGACGACGGTAGAATTCGCGCGTGCTTCAAGCGCCGTGTTACGTCATGTCCGATGCGCACCTGGGCTTCGCGGGAGATGAAGTCGAGCGTGCGGTGATCTCGTTTCTTCGACACGTGGCGACCCATGCCGGCTCGCTCGTGATCAACGGCGATTTGTTCGAGTTTTGGTTCGAGTGGCGCACCGTCATTCCGCGCCGCGGGTTTCGAACGATCGCGGCGCTTGCCGACGTGGCCGACGCGGGCGTTCCCGTGACGATGATTGCCGGAAACCACGACTGTTGGGGCGGCGACGTGCTGCGTCAGGACGTCGGCGTCGACTACCGATTCGGCCCGTGGATCGGCGAGATCGCGGGATGGCGGGCGCGAATCGAGCACGGCGATGGATTGCGCCCGAAGGAAGACAGGCGCTATCGCGCGCTGCGGCACGTACTCAGACATCCGCTGGCAATCCGCGCTTTTCGTTGGTTGCACCCGGATCTCTCCACGCCGCTCGCGACTCACAGCTCGAACGCCAGCCGGTCATACAGCGCGTTCGACAAGGGACGCGGGCTGCGCGACGCGGCGATTCGCGCCGCCGAGGCCGATCCGTCGCGTGAGCTCGTGATATTCGGACATTCTCATGTCGCGACGCTCGAACGCTTGCCGGGCGGCACGCTGTACGCCAATCCCGGCTCGTGGCTCGATGCGCCGACATTTCTGCACATCACCGACGAGCGAATCGCAATGCGTCAATGGGATGGCTCAGCCGAGAGTGCGGATCTCAACGCCTTCGATCGCATCTCCGAGAAAACGCTGACCTAGCTGGAGAAACTGCAGCGGGTCGTCGGACGCAACGAAGCGATAGGTCGGATGGGCGGCGCCGGACGCGGTGAGGTTCGCGGCCGCCAACGTTCTCGCGGTTTCCGCCGCCGTCTCCTCCGCGCTGTCGATCAACCGGACATCCGGGCCGAGGACTTCGCGCAAGAGCGGCTTGAGTAGGGGGTAGTGTGTGCAGCCGAGCACCAACGTATCGATATCGGCGGCGATCAAGGGCTCGAGGTACTCACGCGCGACGAGCCGCGTCGCGTCGTGATCGGTCCAGCCCTCCTCGACGAGCGGCACGAAGAGCGGACACGCGCGCGCCGTGATGAAGACATCGGAGTCGATGGCGCGAATGGCACGCTCATACGCACCCGACTTGATCGTGCCGACGGTACCGATCACACCGATGCGTCCTCGCGTCGTCACCGCCACCGCGGCGCGAGCGCCG
Organism: Gemmatimonadaceae bacterium; assembly: GCA_036002925.1. GTDB lineage: Bacteria > Gemmatimonadota > Gemmatimonadetes > Gemmatimonadales > Gemmatimonadaceae > JAQBQB01. The sequence goes on from DASYSU010000075.1 coordinate 6,374, forward strand.
GGTTCGACGACGCCGATC
>DASYSU010000076.1:0-16454 GCA_036002925.1 Gemmatimonadaceae bacterium
GCGATCCCGACCAGAACCAGGTTGTTGTAGAGGAACGCCGCTTCGCGACTCACCATGCTCTCGAGCTCGACCTTCGCCTCGAGATCCTGCAGCCGCGTGCCGACGAGATAGATCGTGATGCCGGTCGCCAGGAAGAAGAACGTCGCGAACCAGGTGCCCACCGGCGACTGCGCGAATGAGTGCACGCTTTCGATCACGCCGCTGCGCGTGATGAACGTGCCGAAGATCGCGAGCAGGAAGCTCACGACGACGAGCACGACATTCCACTTCCGCAGCATGCCGCGCTTTTCCTGAATCATGATCGAATGCAGGAACGCGGTGTTGGTCAGCCAGGGGAGGAACGACGCGTTCTCGACCGGGTCCCACGCCCAATAGCCGCCCCATCCGAGCTCGACGTACGCCCACCACATGCCGAGAATGATCCCGATCGTCAAAAAGAACCACGACAAGAGCGTCCATCGCCGCACCACCCCGAGCCACTCGGCATCCAGCCGACGCGAGAACAGCGCAGCAATCGCGAACGCGAATGGAATGGCCGTCGCGACGTAGCCCAGGTACAGATTGGGCGGATGAATCGCCATGCCCGGATTCTGCAGTTGGGGATTCATTCCGCGGCCGTCGGCCGGGAGGAAATCGAGCCGAACGAACGGGTTCGCCTTGAAGCAGGTCGTCGCGACGAAGAAGACGAGAATCGCCGAGATGGTGCCGGTCGCCCAGGGAACCAGCTCGCGATTGCGCGAGCGGCTCGTCGCGATCGCGACGGTCCCGTACATCGACAAGATCAGCGCCCAGAAAAGCATCGATCCGGCCTGGCCACTCCAGAACGCGGTGAAGATGTACACGTTCGGCATGGTCGAACTGATGTGGCCGGCGACGTACTCGAGCGAGAAATCTTTCGTCAAAAGCGCGGTCCACAATCCGATCGACGCCAGCAGGACCATCGCGAACGTCGCGTACAATCCGCGAACGCCGCTCGACACCAAGTCGTCACGGCGCAACGCACCGCCGGCGTACGACACGGTCATCGACCAGGCCGCCATCAACAGGGCGACCCAGAGCGACAGCTCACCGATGAGGATCACGCTCGACGTGCTCCGGCCTTGTATCCTGGCGTCTGCTTGTATTTCTCGGGGGCGTTCTCATAGCGCGATGCGCACTTGGCCAGCAGTTCCGTCGCCTGGAAGGTGCCGTCCGTTCCCATGCGGCCGGCGACGACGACGTCCACGCTGTCAGTGAACGTGTCCGGCGCGATGCCGCGATACACGACGGGGAACGTGGAGCTACCGTCGGTTACGCGAAACGCGTACTCCTTGCCACCGGCGGCGCGTTGCACTGAACCGGGCACGACGCGAGCCCCGACTTTCACGCCCGCGTTCACGAACGACGGGTCGGCTTGGAGCTTGGCGGTAAGCTCAGTCGGCGTCATGTAGTACACGCCTGTGTCCTTGATCGAGCTCGCCATCAAGTAGCCGGCAACGCCGAGTACCAGCGCGCCACCGATCAGAAATTTTGTGCGTGGTTTCATGATGAGAGCCTCGAAGCTCTTGGTCGCCGACGCCCTCGGTTCACGCCGGCTCGCGGGACTTCAATATAACCATAACTCGAGGGCACCGACCGTGCGTCAGCGCTCCGTCTGTCGCAACAGAACGGTCGCGCCGGCGGCGCCGCCGGCATCCCAAACCAGGTCTTTGACGCTGGCGTCACCGCCTGTACGAGCGTCATACACCTCTTTTCCAAGACTGACTGCCGCGGTCACCGCCGACGCCCCGGCGATCGCGCCGTTCCACCGTACGCGCGTTGACCGGATCGCGCTGAACGACGCGCTCTGAACGAACGCCGCCATGAAGAAGTGCTTCGCCTTATCCGGCGAGAACCAACGGTCGCCACCGCGATGCTCGTCACCGAAGTGCAGCGTGAACAACAACGCCAGTGCTCGCATCAGGCGACACTCCGTGCGGATGGACCCGCGCCAATGCCGAGCCGCTGGAGCTCTCGGCCGATCATATCCAGCGCCCGCTCGAGGAGGCGCGGGTGGTCACCCATGTGAATCCAACTGCTCGCGCCCGAAGGATGCGGCAACGGGATCGCCAGCGACCTCCCGCCGACATGTGTTACATCATGTGTGCGCCCGATCAATTCGTCGAGAGGAAGGTTGGGAAGAAATCGCGTGATCGCGAGTCGGCCGACGGGAATCAGCAGCCTTGGCCGAATGATGCGCAGCTCTTCGTCGAGCCAGACGGCACAGGTCTCCTGTTCCTTGGCCGACGGCACGCGATCGCCGCGGCCGCTCGGACTCGGTCCAGGATAGCAGCGCGTGACCGCGGCGATGTAGATCCGGCGACGCGCCGTTTCTTCATCGATGCCCGCCCGCTCGAGCCATCGAAACAAGGTCTTCCCCGCGCGGCCGGCAAACGGCTTCCCGCCGGCCGCCTCGACTTTCCCCGGCGCCTGCCCAACGAGCATGACCTTGGGCCGCGCGGCCGATGATACGATCGGCACGACGTCGCTCGGATGTCCGCACAAGCGACATTCCGCGAGTGCGCGACAGTGAGTCTTGAGATCGGCCATCCCCAATGTCACTCCGCCTGTCCATCGTCGCGCGCCCAGGCCACGGCCGCTCCGACCGCGCGTTGCCACCCTGCCATCAATCGCTTCGCGTCGGAACGATCCATTCGTGGCGTGAAGCGCGTAAATCGCCTGGTCGCGAGGAACTCGTCGGCGTCTCGCCACACACCGGCCGCGAGTCCGGCCAATCCGGCCGCGCCGAGCGCGGTCGTTTCGACCATGTCCGGCCGCTCGACCGGCACGCCGAGGATGTCTGCTTGAAATTGCATCAGCCAGTCGTTGTTCGTCGCGCCGCCGTCGACTCGTAGGCGCTCGAATGACGCTCCGCTCTCGTCGCGCATGTTCGCCAGCACTTCCGCGGTTCCGTACGCCATCGCCTCGAGAGCGGCGCGGGCGATGTGCGCACGTCCCGTTCCCCGCGTCAGTCCGACGATCGTTCCGCGTGCGCGCGATTCCCAGTGCGGCGCGCCCAGTCCCGTGAGCGCGGGCACGAAGTACACGCCATCGGTCGACTCGATCGAACGCGCGAGGGTCTCCGTATCGGCCGCGGTCTCGATGATGCCGAGTCCGTCGCGCAACCATTGCACCGCCGCGCCAGCGATGAAGATCGCGGCCTCGAGGGCATATGCCGGTCCGCCCGACGCATCGCACGCGATCGTGGTCAGCAATCCGCTGCCAGCGGTTGGCCGTTTCATACCGGCGTTGAGCAACAAGAACGCGCCCGTTCCGTAGGTGTTCTTGCCCGTACCGCGCGTCCAACAACCCTGACCGAACAGCGCGGCCTGTTGATCGCCGGCCACGCCGAGAATCGGCGCGTCGGCGCCGAGCAGCTCGCCACGCGCCACGCCAAAGTCGCCGCTTGAGAGTCTGACCTCGGGAAGCATCGCCATCGGGACGCCGAACACGTCGCAGAGCTCGTCGCTCCATTGCTGCTTGTTGATGTCGAACAGCATCGTCCGCGACGCATTCGTGGCGTCGGTCGCGTGTACGCCGCCGCCGGTCAGTTGCCAGATCAACCAGCTGTCGATCGTGCCGACGGCGAGGTCGGCCGGAGTGTATCGCTCGAGCAAGCGTTGTTCGCGGAGCAACCATTCGATCTTGCTCGCCGAGAAATACGGATCCGGGACGAGACCCGTGCGTTCTGTAATCCAATCCGTGCGCGCCGACAGCTCCCGGCACCGCTCAGCGGTGCGTCGATCCTGCCAGACGATGGCGCGATGGACGGGACGTCCGGTAGCCAGCTCCCAGATCACAACGGTTTCGCGCTGATTAGTAATGCCGATCGCGACTGGCAGGCCGTCGGCCGTGGCAATTGCCTGGCCAGCCGCAACGCGGACGCATTCAAGGATCTCTAACGGATCATGCTCGACCCAACCGGGTCGCGGAAAATGCTGCTTTATCTCGCGATAGCCTCGCCCTGCAACGCGACCGTCCTCACCGATGATGAGACAAGTGACCCCGGTCGTGCCTTCATCGATCGCGAGAATGTGACGCATGTCAGGAGCGATGAGAGAAATCGAATGGCGGATGATGGACGCCGCGGTCGCTGACGATCGCCGTAATCAGATTCGCCGGCGTGACGTCGAACGCCGGATTGAAGATGTCGGCATCCATGGGAGCCGTCTGAGCGCCGAAGCCGCAACGTACCTCGTCGGCCGAACGTTGCTCGATGATGATTTCTTGACCGGCGGCTGTGCCCGAGTCGAATGTGCTCGTTGGCGCGGCGACGTAGAATGGAACACCGTGATGCCGCGCCGCGATCGCCAGCGTGTAGGTGCCGATCTTGTTCGCAACGTCGCCATTCGCCGCGATGCGATCGGCGCCGACGAGGCAGAGATCGATCCTCCCCGCGCGCATGAGAACCGCGGCAGCGCTATCCACCAACACGGTGACGCGGATTCCCGCGCGAGCGAGCTCCCATGCGGTGAGGCGGCTTCCTTGCAGCAACGGTCGCGTCTCGTCGACGTACGCATCGACGCGCTTTCCCTGTTGCGCGGCCACATAAATCGCCGCGAGCGCCGTTCCCATGCCACCGGTCGCGAGGGCGCCCGCGTTACAGTGCGTAAGGATGCGCGATCCGTCGCCGATGAGCGTGGCGCCGTACTCGCCGATGCGGCGGCACATGGCGCGATCCTCGTCGAGGATTCGTGTCGCTTCGGCGCGCAGCTCGTCACGCAGCGACGCGCGGCGATAGTTCGCGACGACCGCCAACATCCGGTCCAACGCCCACCCGAGATTCACAGCGGTCGGACGCGTTGCGCGGATCCGGTCAGCCGCGACGACCATTCTCGAGCGGGCTGTATCGCGGTCATTGTCGTGCGCGTCGACGGCGAGCGTCAATCCCATCGCCCCAGCGATGCCGATCGCCGGCGCTCCACGAACCGCCAGCGTTCGAATCGCATCACAGACCTCGTCGATCGAGCGAAGGTCGCGGTACATCTCGCGCGACGGAAGCTCTCGCTGATCGAGAATGCGGACGCCTTCGCCGTCGGCCGACCACGCGACCGCCTCGATGAGTTCCATGCGCGAAACGTAGGATTCGACGCGACGCGACGAAAGCCGCGCCGGCGAAACGCGTTCATTCCTCCTCGCGCGGCTTGCGGCGACGCTCCGGGAAGTGACGGTCGAGAAAGTCGATCAACGCGCGCTCTTCGGGCGAATGCGCTTGTCCTCGATTCGATGCCCGTCGGCGCGCGCGCGGCAGCGGAATCGTCTCGCCCTCATCGAGGTAGCGGGCGATCACGATTGGATGGACGTACGACTTCCGACAAATCGTCGGTGTGTTGCCGAGCTCCGACGACACGAGCCGCATCGCGAGCGCGACATTTCGCTTCGCTTCGCTCGGAGTCTTCGCAGGCCCGAGCTCCGCGAGCACCGTCGCGGCGCGTAATGTTCCGCCCCACGTGCGAAAGTCCTTCGCGCTGAAGCGTCCGACGCGGCGCCGCAGATACTCGTTGACGTCGCGCGCCGTGAGCAGACGCCACCGCCGGCCGTGGGCATAGCGAAAAAGTCGCGTGCCCGGTGTGCGGAGTTGTCGCGCCACCAACCGAACCAGCTCGCGGTCGTGCACGACTTGTCGCTGTCGGATGTTCCCTTTGCCTCGATAGGCGAATCGCGCGGTGTCGTTCGCCAGATCGACGTGCGATTTGCGCAACGTCGTAATACCGAATGTTCCGTTCTCGCGCGCGTACCGTTCACCGCCGACCCGAAAAAACGTTTCGCTGATGAGACGCAGCACCGTCGCGGCCACCGTGTCGGCGTCGACCGCCTGTGCCGGCGCTCCCGGCCGAGCATCGGCGTGCAACGTGCGCCGAATACGCGGAAGCTCCTTGGCCAGCTGGCGCACGCGATGATACTTCCGCAGCTCGCGCCGCTCAACCGCGCGCTCGTGATACCGATACTGCTTGCGTCCACGCGCGTCGAAGCCCCACGCCTGAATCGCCGAGCGCGGACTGGCAGCGATATGCACGTCGCGCCACGCCGGCGGCACGCGCAAAGCGTCGATGCGCTCCAGCGTTCGCCGATCGCGAATGCGCCGATCGTCGGCATCGACGTAGCGGAAGCCGGAGCGCTTGGAGCCGAGTCGTCGAATCCACATTGCGTCTTCGCGAGGCAATAACCGGTCCGACTACAGCAGGGTGGAGGGTTGAGGGTGGAGGGTACCAGGGAAGGTGTGTGGCGCTGCGCGCCACTTAACGGCATTTGATGCTGTGCCTTTCAATAGGTAGCGCGGAGCGCCACGCACCGCCCCTCCACCCTCAACCCTCCACCCTCCACCCTGTAGATTCACACATGCCCTACGAAACGATCAACTACAGCGTTGCCGACCGGATCGCGACGATTACCGTCAATCGCCCCGACAAGTTGAACGCGCTCAACGACCGCGTCATCGCCGAGCTCGGGAACGCGATCGAGTCGGCGCGAGAAGATACGGAAGTCGGAGGCATCATTCTCACCGGCGCGGGGCGCGCCTTCGTCGCCGGAGCCGACATCTCCGAGCTCACGAATCATGGCGCCGTTTCGGCGAAGGCGCTCGCGCAGCGTGGGCAAGACGTGTTTCGCCGCTATGAGACATCTCCAAAGCCGACGGTCGCCGCGGTGAATGGGTTTGCGCTTGGCGGTGGATGCGAGCTCGCCATGGCGTGTCATATTCGCATCGCCTCGGAGGCGGCGAAGTTCGGGCAGCCCGAGGTCAAGCTGGGACTCATTCCGGGATATGGCGGAACGCAGCGGCTACCTCGACTGATCGGAAAGGGCCGAGCGTTGCAGCTATTGCTCACCGGCGAAACGATCGATGCGAGCGAAGCCTATCGGATCGGGCTCGTGAACCGCGTTGTTCCGGCGAACGAATTGATGGCCGCGGCGACGACGATCCTGCACACGATTCTCGCCAACGGGCCGCTTGCGGTCGCGTATTGTATCGAGTCGGTGAACCGTGGGTGCGATCTCACGCTCGATGAAGCGCTCACCATCGAGGCGACGGCGTTCGGTTTGCTTGCCGCGACGGACGACAAGCGAGAAGGCACGCAAGCGTTTCTCGAGAAGCGTCCGCCGCGGTTCACGGGCGCGTGAGTGGATTGGCGGCGCGACTGATCCGCCATGACGTCCGCGATTTTCGGAATCTCGCGCACGTCGAGCTCGCGCCGGCCGCGGAAGGCCTCGTCCTCGTCGGTGAGAACGGTCAAGGGAAGACCAACCTGCTCGAGTCGATCTACTACCTGCAGATCTTGCGTTCGGCACGCGGTGCCCGCGATCAGGACCTCGTGCGATTCGGCGCCGACGCATTTCACATCGGCGCGACGGTCGAGACCAACGCGCGTCACGAGATCGGCGTCGGATACGAGCGTGCGACAAAGCGGAAGCGAACGCGCATCGATGGCGTCGTACCCGAACGACTGAGCGACGCGCTTGGCTCACTTCCGTCGGTCATGTTCTCGCCAAACGACGTCGAGCTCGTGGCCGGATCGCCGAGCGCACGGCGACGCTACCTCGACATCATGCTGGCACTCACTGCGCGCGGTTATCTCACAGCGTTGCAGCATTACCGCGCCGCGTTGGCGAGACGCAACGCCGCGTTGCGCGAGACCGCGCGAACCGGTCGTGCGTCCGACGCGAGCGTCGCAGTGTGGGAACCCGCGCTCGCCGAGCATGGCGCGCGGTTGTGGTCCGAACGCCGAATGTGGGTGGCGTCGATCGAAACACGATTCGAGGAGCTGTGCCGAGAGATCGGCGAGACGGGTCGAGCGCGAGTTCGGTACGCCAGCTCGGTGAACCCGAGCAACGACCTCGCGCAGTCATTGGCGGCCGCGTTATCAGAGAAGCGATCGCTCGACTTGCGTCGCGGGTTGACGCACGCCGGGCCGCACCGCGACGACATTGCCATCACGCTGAGCGGGTCTGACGGAACGCCGCGCGACCTGCGCACGTTTGGGTCGGCCGGTCAGCAGCGATCGGCCGCGATTGCGCTGCGCATGCTCGAGGCGTCGACCTTTCGCGAGCGGACGGGACGCGCCCCGGTCTTCTTGCTCGACGATCCATTCGCCGAGCTCGACACTCGGCGCGCATCGCGCGTGTTGTCGGTTCTTACGGCAGAACGCATGGGCCAAACAATTCTCGCGGTTCCACGCGAGAGCGATATTCCAGCCGAGCTCACCGGTCTCGAACGATTTCGGGTTGCCGGTGGCGAAATTGAACGTCATGTGTTCGCGTGAGTGACAGGAAGAAGCGGCCAGAGGCCATCGGAAAAATCGTCGCGGATTGGCTCGGACAACGCGGCTTGGCTGACCGAGTCGACCAGGCCGGCGTGATCCCGGAATGGCCGTCGCTGGTCGGTCCACAGATCGCCGCGGTGACGTCGCCACAATCGATCACGGCGAACGGAACGCTGTTCGTACACGTGACGACGAACGCGTGGATGAATGAGTTGTCGCTGCTCGAGCCGGAGCTGCTCCGGTCGCTCAACGCGAAGCCGGATCGGACGCCCGTTCGGCGAATTCGATGGCTGCTCGCGCGACCGGATTAGATCGAATGCGACCGCTGCGTAAATCCTTTCTTTCCAAAAACTTGGCGTTTATGCAACCAGTTGCATGCGGTCGCGTTTTGGAGTAATTTTCCAAGGTTGAATCCGACAACATTTTCGGCGTTTATACGGGCAGTTTTTTCAGGGTGACAAATGGCGACAAAGAGCGGCGACGACGACGAACAGAAGTACAACGCGGGACAAATCCAGGTCCTCAAAGGACTCGAGGCTGTTCGCAAACGCCCGGGCATGTACATCGGGTCGACGTCCGAACGCGGCTTGCACCATCTCGTGTACGAGGTGGTCGATAATTCGATCGACGAAGCGCTCGTCGGCTACGCGGACAACATTCGCGTCGCGATTCATCCCGACAATTCGATCACCGTCGAGGACAATGGCCGCGGCATTCCCGTCGACATCCATCCGACGGAGAAGATACCGGGACTCGAACTCGCGATGACCGTGCTGCACGCCGGCGGCAAGTTCGACAAGAACACGTACAAGGTTTCCGGCGGACTGCACGGCGTCGGCGTGTCGGTCGTGAACGCGCTGTCGGAAAAGCTCAAGGTGTGGGTGAAGCGCGACAGCAAGGAGTACTACATGGACTTCGTGCGTGGCGGCACAACCACGAAGCTCAAGGTGCTGCGCGACGTTCCCAAGAAGGAGACGGGAACGAAAACCTGGTTCAAGCCCGACCACACGATCTTCACAGAGCTCGATTTTCGGTACGACACGCTGGCCATGCGCCTGCGCGAGCTGTCGTTTCTCAACAAGGGCGTACTGATCACGCTCACCGACGAGCGCGCGGGGCAGGAGAAGTCCGACACCTTCCACGCGAAGGGCGGTCTCAAGGAGTTTGTCGCGCACTTGAACGCGTCGCGCAAGAATCTCCACCCTGAAGTGCTGTACGTCGACACCACGCGCGACGACGTGGGGATCGAGCTCGCGATGCAGTACAACGACGGCTACAACGAGAACGTGTTCTCGTTCGTGAACAACATCAACACGCACGAAGGCGGCACGCATCTCACGGGTCTCAAGGCCGCGCTGACGCGCGTCATCAACACGCACGCGCAGAAGGGCAACTTCCTCAAGAAGGCGGATTTCACTCTCTCGGGCGACGATGTTCGCGAAGGATTGACCGCTGTGCTCTCGGTCAAAGTCCGCGAGCCGCAGTTCGAGGGACAGACCAAGACGAAGCTCGGCAACTCCGAGGTCGAGTCAGCGGTCAAGACGTTGGTCAACGAATGGCTCGCCGCCTACCTCGACGAGCATCCTCGCACGGCGAACATCATCCTCGAGAAAGCCGTGTCCGCGGCGCGTGCGCGTGAGGCGGCGCGCAAGGCACGCGATCTCACACGGCGCAAGTCGGCGCTCGACGTCGGCAACCTGCCGGGCAAGCTCGCCGATTGTTCGCTCACCGACCCCGCGCTCTGCGAGCTCTACCTCGTCGAGGGCGACTCGGCTGGTGGTTCCGCGAAGCAGGGACGCCGGCGTGACTTCCAGGCGATTCTGCCGCTCCGCGGCAAGATCATCAACGTCGAAAAGGCGCGTATCGACAAGGTGCTCTCGAACGAGGAGATCCGCACGATCATCACGGCGATCGGCAGCGGCATCAAGGACGAGTTCGAGGTCGAGAAGGCGCGGTATCACAAGATCATCATCATGACCGACGCGGACGTCGACGGCGCGCACATCCGGACCTTGCTACTGACGTTCTTCTTCCGGCAGATGCCCGAGCTCATCGAGGCAGGGTACATCTACATCGCGCAGCCACCGCTCTACCGCGTGGCCAAGGGCAAGGAAGAGTATTACGCCTACGACGAAGCGGAGCGCGCCGAGATCGCGACCCGATTGGGCAACGGCGACGGGCGTGGCAGCGTGAACGTCCAGCGCTACAAAGGACTCGGCGAGATGAATCCGGATCAGCTCTGGAACACGACGATGGATCCGGAGCGTCGGACGCTGCTCAAGGTCAACATCGAGGAAGCCGTGCTCGCCGATCAGATTTTCCAGACGCTGATGGGTGACGATGTCGAGCCACGGCGCGTGTTCATCGAGACCAACGCGCAGTTCGTGAAGAATCTCGATATCTGAGGTTGGTTACTTCGGCGCCAGATAATCCTGGGCCGCCACAATCTGCCACCGAGATTGCCGCTTCACCCACGTATCGGTGAAGCGGTATCGGTGAGTGAACGCAGCGCCCTTGCTGCGCCCTTCGACGATCAACCAACCCGTGACGACGGCGGTCACCGCGCCGAACTGATGGACCTCCATCCCTTCGTTGCGCGCAGCGGTCACCGTGTCGCCGCCCGCTACGAGATCGTGGAGGGTCTCGGCCCGGCGCGTGAGCTTGTCGTTTTCCGTATAGACAAACTTCTGGGCAAGGAGCCGCTCGAATAACGCGGTGTCGCGCTTGACGAGGCCGTCCGCCCACGCGTTCTCGAGGCGAATGAGCTCGACCGCGCCAGGTTTGACGTCCTTCTCCTTTTTCTTCTGAGCCTGAATCGCGCCGGCGATTAGCGCGAGCAGCAACATGGAGCGCGTGAGCGAACGAAGCATGGGTCTCGTGATTTGGCGTGTCAGTGGGTTGCCTGCTGACGATGCTCACGAACCGAGGTCCTCGCAACTCCTCGCACGAGCTCGCATCGGTGCAACATCGGCAGAGTGAAAACGGCGGAATGACTGAGGTCATTCCGCCGTTTGCCTTGTCACCATCTCCAACGTCACTCGTAATCGAACCTGCGGTGCGGCGCGCGCCGCCTCATACGAAATCGCGACACCTGGTCCAGTGCGACGTCACGCGTGGGACGAGACAGTTGGACATATCAGCAGGTTACCCGTCTCGAACTCGTAGGGATTGGCTGCGCCTTGGTTGAACGGGAGCAGCTTACCAATCCCCGGATGTTCTGCCGCGTCGAGATCAGCCGCGCTCGTGATCGGCCTGAAATTGGGCGACGCCGCGTAGGTCGGATCATAGACGACGATGATGATCTTCCACGGCGCCAAGTATTCGCCGGCCGTACCGTTCACGCCCATTCCCGGGGCACCGGTGATGATGTGATCGTGGTAGACGTTCAGCGGCGGTAGTCCCGGGTGGAAGCACGGGTTGCACTGTGGTTGGTAGCCGGACGGCAGCGTAATCGGCGGCGCACCTGGCACCGGCGGCGGTGCCCCGATCGGTCGCGGAAACACGACGAGGTACAACTCCTCGGCGCGCTCGTAGAGGTTCGGCATCGACTCGCGCGCACCCGGAATGGCGTGTGGCCCGATCATGTAGACTGTCTTGCCGTTCGCCCATGTGGGGTCTATCTCGGGTTTGCCCGGCGGTGCGGCCGGCGCGTTCGAGAATGACGCCGCCAGTCCGGCCGCGATGGGCTGGACGGGTGTCGAGCGCTCACAGCCGATGAGTGAGATGGCGCCGACTGTCAGAACAACTGTGGTGATGCTACGCATAGATCCGACTCCCTTCGTGAGTGTGACGAGGGGATGATGCTACCGGCGACCGACAGCGCCGTCAAGTTCCTTGGCCTCCCTCAGTTTGGGCGACCACGGAACGGTCCCAGGACTCGCATTTGCAGTTTGATCGTTTTCCGGCCATGCTTCCGATCACTGCCGATCGTCACTATTCGCGGGAGGGGAGTGCCATGAGGCTGTCCCAGTTTTTTTCGTCCGGACGCTCCTCGCGATCCGCCCAGTCTGTCGAGGCGGCGTTCACCACCAGTGAGCACGACCTCCGGCCCACGGACAGCCAGCTCGATCTCTTTGGTTTGACGCACCCGGGCAAGGTTCGAACGGAGAATCAGGACCATTTTCTCGTCGGAACGGTCCACCCCGAGGTCATCGTCCACGGAACCAGCTTGGCTGACATGGACCGGCTTCCCCTCCGAGGTCAGCGCTTGGCGACGATGCTGCTCGTCGCCGACGGAGTCGGCGGCCAGGAGGGCGGGAGCGAGGCAAGCCGGCTAGCGACAGAAGCCATCACCGCATACGTCTCGTCGACGCTGCGCTGTTATCACACGGCGGGAACGTCGAGCGATCAGGTGTTCCTCGACGCACTGCGTGCGGCTGCGCTCAAAGCGCACGAGACAGTTTCAGTGGAGTCGGCCATTCGCGGCGACATCCGCATGGCGACGACGCTCACGCTCGGTATCGTAGTTTGGCCGTGGCTTTATGTGGTGCAGGTGGGCGACAGCCGCGCGTATTTGTGCTGCAACGGTGCGCTTCGGCAGGTGACGCGCGACCAAACGATGGCGCAGGATCTCGTCGATCAGGGAGTGCTGCCGGCGGAGCGAGTATCGGAATCACCATTCAATCACGTGTTGTCGAGCGCGATCGGTGGCTCCGCCGCCGTACCCGTCGTGACGCGAATCGATATTCGCGGCGTCAGCCCGGTCGTGTTGCTGTGCAGTGACGGTCTCACCAAGCACGTCAGCGATCGCGAGATCGAGCAGCACATCCTCGGCATTCAGTCATCGGAGCAGCTGTGCCGAGCGTTGCTCGAGCTCGCGCTGGAGCGTGGCGGGTCGGACAACATCACGCTCGTTGTTGGTCGCGCGAAGACGTCGGCACCGGTGAGCTGAGCGAGGCCGGCGGTCGCTAGCCCTCGCTGGGCGGTATGTTCTGGTTCGAGTGAAAGATGTTTTTCGGGTCGTACTTCCGCTTGATCGTTGACAGACGCGCGAATTTGTCAGCGCCGAACGCCGCCCGCACTCGATCCGGTGCTTCGCCAGCGCCGATGTAGTTGACGTACACTCGTCCAGTGGTGAACGGCGTTGCCGCATTCGATGTCTTCCGCGCCCACGTGACGTTCGCGTCGGCCTCCGCCGGATTCGCCCATCGAGAGATGATGACGAGGTTGTAGTCCGAGTCGCGCTGATCGAACGCGGTTCCGGCGCGCGGCACGCGACTCACTGCTCCGCCGAGCTGCTCGATGAGAATCGCGCTGAGCGGTGACGGCACTTCTTCAAACGCCGACACCGCCGCTTCGATGAGGTCGTCCGGAATCGACGTGACGAATTCCGACCTCCAGTGCACCTGCAATCCCGACGGGAAGCCCGCGTCTAACATCGTTTGCAGCGCCGTGTACGGCATCGGGCCGAGGGCGTCGACGATCGGCTTCTCGAATTCGCGGAATCCCTTGATCGCGCGCTCGCCGGCTTCGGGTGAGCCGTTGTAGCAGATCACGAGCGCGATGACGGGTAATCCGTCGGGCGAGTGCATCATCGCCGCGAAGACTGTGAGTGCGTCCGGCGCCGATCGCGTGACATCGCGATACACGCGGAGAACGTCGCGCGCTCGCGCAAGCGGATAGAGTAGCATGCCGCCGAAGACGGTCGAGACAGCGTGGAGCTCGAACTCGAACGTCGTGACGACGCCGAAATTTCCACCACCGCCGCGAAGGCCCCAGAACAAGTCGGCGTTCTCAGTCGGGCTCGCGCGAAGGACGTTGCCGTCAGCCGTGACGACTTCGGCGCCGATCATGTTGTCGCAGGCGAGGCCGTAGCTCCGCATCAGCCATCCAAGTCCGCCACCTAGCGTCAATCCTCCGATCCCAGTGGTCGAAACGGCGCCGCCGGTCGTGGCGAGTCCGTGCGCGGCGGTCGCTCGGTCGAAGTCGGCCCATGTCGCGCCACCACCGGCGCGTGCCGTTCGCTTCACCGGGTCGACGATGACGTCACGCATCGCGCTCAGGTCGATGACGAGGCCGGCGTCGCAGACGCCGAGGCCGGCGGCGTTGTGCCCGCCTCCTCGAACCGCGACCGGCACATCGTTCTCGCGCGCGAACCGCAGCGCGTCCTGCACGTCACTCACGGTCTTGCAGCGCGCGATGGCGGCCGGCCGGCGGTCGATCATTCCGTTCCATACTTTGCGCGCCGATTCATAGGCGTCCGCACCAGGACGCAAAAGATCTCCGTGAAAGCGGACGCTGAATTCGTTCAATGGATCTTGGGCAACCGGCTTGGTGGTCATGAATCCTCGTCGGGCTGTGATTGAGATATGGCCTAAGGTGCTGCTTCACTCTCGCCCGCGTGTCGCCCCATCATCGCCCCGTGTCTAGCGCCCAATCGCAGAGCCGGATAGAGTAGCGCCTGATCGCAACCCCGGCCCCTTCCCGCCTATGCGTCCTTCGCGTTCCTCTTCCGTCGCGTGCCTCGTGGCCGCCGTCACGTCGACCGCTGCTGCGCAGACCGCCGCGCCGGCCAAACCGTTCGAGCTCGACTCGACGACGATCGCCGGGTTCCGTTGGCGCAACGTCGGACCCGCGAACACCATGGGTCGCATCTCCGACGTCGCCGGCGTTCCGTCGCCGTCGAAGACGTTTTTCGCGGCCGCGGCCGGCGGCGGAATCTGGAAGTCGACCAACAACGGTGTGACTTGGCGCCCCGTGTTCGACAACCAGCGTGTGATCTCGATGGGTATGCTCGCGATCGCGCCGAGCGACACGATGCAGGTGTGGGCGGGGACCGGCGAGCCTAACTCTCGCAACACCATCTCGCCCGGCGGTGGCGTCTACAAGTCGACCGACGGCGGCATCACATGGAAGCTGATCGGCCTCGAGAAGACGCAGTCGATCGGGCGCATCGTCGTGCATCCGACGAATCCAAACATCGTCTACGTCGCCGCCCTCGGCGCGCCGTGGAACGCGAGTGCGGATCGCGGCCTGTACAAGACCGAAGACGGCGGCCAGACCTGGCAGCTCGTGAAATTCGTCTCGGACAAGGCGGGCGTCGTCGACGTCGCGCTCGATCCATCGAATCCGAACGTCGTGTGGGCGGCGAGCTGGCAGCGCGTGCGTGGCCCGTATTTCCTCAACTCGGGCGGTCCTGGCTCCGCGCTCTGGAAATCGACCGACGCAGGTAAGACGTGGATCGAGATCAAGGGTGGCGGCTTTCCCGAGACGACGAAGGGTCGCATCAGCATCGCGATCTCGCTGTCGAATCCGCGCGTGATGTACACGATGGTCGAGGCGGACACCCTGCCGAACCCGAAGCCCGACAAAACGAAGCCGAAAGCCAAGTCACCGTCAGGTCTCTATCGTTCGGCGGACGGCGGCGCGACGTGGACGCGAACGAGCGAGAGCAACACGCGGCCTTTCTATTATTCTCAAGTCCGCGTGCATCCCAAGAATCCCGATCGCGTGTACTGGTCGTCGACGCCGGTGCTCGTGTCGAACGACGGCGGCAAGACCCCCATGAACGCCACGGTCGGCATTCACGTCGATCACCATGCGATGTGGATTGACCCCGTCGATCCCGATCGCATGATCGTCGGCGACGACGGCGGTGTGGCAATCTCGTTCGACCAGGGTGGCAGCTACGATTTTGCCAACACCTTCGCTATCGGGCAGCTCTACAACCTGAGTTACGATTTTCAGGTCCCGTATCGCGTGTGCGGCGGCTTACAGGACAACGGCTCATGGTGCGGACCGAGCCGGCGTCGCACCGGACCGATCACGAACTCGATGTGGTTCCAGGTGGGCGGTGGCGACGGATTCGTCACCCAGCAGGATCCGGTCGATCCGAACATCATCTACGCCGAGTCGCAGGGCGGCGCGATCTCACGGCTCAACTACGCCACCGGCCAGAGCACGTTCCTCGTCAAGCCGCAGTATCGCCCACGCTACGACATGTACGAGGACTCGGTGTTGATCGAGCGCGGCGACACGGCGGCACCACAAAACCCCACGCAGAAGAAGCGCATTGCCGATCTGCGCGCGCGGCAGCGCGCCGACTCGGCCGCGCTCGACCTGCGATTCAACTGGAACACGCCGTACTTCATTTCGCCGCATAATCCGCAGACGATCTACATCGGCGGCAACCGCGTCCTCAAATCGACGAAGCGCGGCGACGATCTCTTCCCCATCTCG
>DASYSU010000077.1:0-20787 GCA_036002925.1 Gemmatimonadaceae bacterium
ACGCCGCCGCTCACACACGCTCGACGAGTTCTGTTCCGCTTGCTCGCCGAAGATCAAGATCCTGATTTTTTGTTCGAGTTCGGCGGCAAGAATGCGAGTGACGAAGACTTGGCACGACGCGGTCGCGGGATTCTGCGCGAAGCCGCCGCCGCGACGCTCGCGCAAGCAGGTTATGAGGGCGACCCTCGTCTCCGTGGCGCCGCGAGACGGATTCTGGAGCGCGTCGCCGCATATTTGCGATCACCGCTCGCCCAGAAACCGTTCGCGCGTGTCGGCAATCAGCATGTGCTACCGGCTGAGGCGGCGCCACCGTCGGTGTACGCGCTGCTCATGCTTGCGTACATGCCACTGTTCCGCAACGAACATCACGATGCGATGGCGCTGCTGTACAATCACTTGGCGCAACCGTTGCCCAGGCAGGAAGCGCTGCAACTCTACGGAAAGAAAGTCGTCGAGCAGCCCCATCTCGTGCTCGGTGATTGGCTCCCGAACCGCAACGCCGCGGACAACGATGTCGTCTCGGCGATCGTGTGGCTGGAACTCATGGCTCGACTCGGCTTTCTGCGAAAGAATGACAACTGGTCGAAGCTGTTCGAGCGTTTCCTCGACGATCGAGATGCCGAAGGCGTCTGGCATCCGCACAAGGGAATGAGTGCGGCGCGAAGCACCAATCCTTTCCTCTGGCCGATGTACCCGCTCGAGGATCATTTGAGCGGCGACGAACGTTGGGCTGACGTGACGTTCAGGCTCGGGCTCATTGGACGGTTGAGCGGACGGACCATCGAGCTGGTGTGAAGCGCGGAACTTCACGTTCGGCAACGCGGCGTCGCGACGCCCATTATCGTTCGTCGTGAGCCATCTGCTTTCGCCCGCCGAGCTGTTTCCGGCCGGCCTTCTCGACATCTCCGCGCGGTATGTGAAGCTCTCGACAGGCGTCCGTTTGCGCGTTGTCGAGAGCGGACCACAGAGTGGCAAGCCGGTGGTGATGCTCCATGGGTGGGGCGCGTCGGCGTACATGTATCGCCACGCACTCACGCTGCTGCCGGCGCGCGGACTGCGAGCGATCGCTGTTGATCTCCGCGGCTACGGTCTCTCCGACAAGCCAGGTGATCGAAGGGCCTATACTCTCGAGGCGTATTGCGCCGACATCGACGCGCTGTTTGATGCATTGGGCCTATCGAATGTCGCGCTGATCGGCCAGTCGATGGGGGGCGGGGTTGCGCTGCACTATGCACTGGAGAACGCCGCCCGGGTGTCCCGGCTTGTGCTCGTGAATCCGGTCGGCCTCGTCTCGATCTCGTACTTGCCTATTCTCCGACTTCTCCCACGATCCGCGATCGACATTTTCGGCCGCCGGCTGATGCCTCGCGTCGGCGTGGACTTCATTCTTCGCTACGTCGCCTACGGCGACCCCTCGCTTCCAACCGAGCGCGACGTAGACGAGTACTGGGCGCCGACACAACTGCCTGGATTCGTGAGCGCCGCTCGCTCCGCGCTCAGCGAATTCGACTGGCAGCCGGTCTCCAGCATTGACGCCGCGTCGTTGGCCGTGCCAGCCGTGGTGATCCTCGGTACGAAAGATCGTCTGATACGGAACGCGGGTCCGGCCGCTAGGCGTTTGCGTGGGGCGACTGTTCACAGTATCGACGGTGGACATTGCGTGTTGGAGGAGAACCCTGGGCCGGTGTACCGAATCGCGGGGGATTTCCTGTCAGCGAATTAGCTAGCGTTAAGTGCCACAATGAGTTAAATTGAACAGTCTGATGTTGCGGCAGGGATTCGCGAACGCGCGACTCGCCAGCACGGTCGCAACGACGAGGGACGACGCGCGACAAAGGCGCGGGCCGCAACGGCCCCTCGTGAACGCGGAGCCGAGCTCCGGAGACAATCGCCAGGCGCGCCCTCTGCTCGCCGGCACGTTTTGAGAGACACCGGTCTCAGGATGGTCCTGGGTCGCGGCCCCGGTGCGCAGCGATGGGAATCATGGCAACAGAGACAATTGAAGCACCGCAGACCACCGAATCCGAGTCGTCGTCCTTCGACCATCTTGGTCTTTCGGCAGAAGTACTGAAGTCAGTTCGCGACGCGGGATACGTCACACCAACTCCGATTCAAGCCCAAGCAATCCCGCTCGTGTTGAGGGGGCGCGACGTCATGGGGCTCGCGCAAACCGGCACCGGCAAGACTGCCGCGTTCACTTTGCCGATCGTCGATCGGCTCCTCGATGGTCCCAGGCGCACGCGCGCGCTGGTGCTCACGCCGACGCGCGAGCTGTGCGTGCAGGTCGAGGAGAGCGTTCACAAATACGCGCGGCATTCCGAGCTGAGTGTCGTGTCAGTCTACGGCGGTGTGCCGCTCGATCCGCAGCAAAAGAAGCTGCGGGCCGGCGTCGACATCGTCGTCGCGACGCCGGGACGATTGATCGATCACCTCGAGCGGCAGAACGTCGTGTTTGACGATCTCGAGGTGCTTGTGCTCGATGAGGCCGACCGCATGCTCGATATGGGATTCGCGCCGCAGATCAATCGAATCGTGGCCCAAGTGCCCACGTACCGACAGACGTTGCTGTTCAGCGCTACTATGCCGCCCGAGGTCGAGGCGCTGGCGCGCAAGTATCTGCGCAAGCCGATCGTCGTGCAGGTGGGGCGACGCTCGCAGGCGGCGAGCACCGTGACCCACGCAGTTTATCCGGTGCCGCGCGAGCGAAAAAGCGCGCTGCTTGCGAGCCTCCTGCGCGAGGCCGCGCTCGATTCAGTGCTCGTGTTCACCCGCACGAAGCACGGCGCCGATCGCGTCGTGCGACATCTCGAGCGAGAAGGCATCGAGGCGACGGCGATGCACGCCGACAAAACGCAACCGCAGCGCACCAAGGCGCTCGAGGATTTCAAGAGTGGTAAGGTCCGCGTGTTGGTGGCGACCGACATCGCACAGCGCGGGCTCGACATCTCCGACATCACGCACGTGGTCAACTACGACGTGCCCCAGCAGGCCGAAGACTACGTTCACCGCATCGGCCGAACGGGTCGCGCGGAAAAGGAAGGCGACGCGTTCACCTTCATGGCGCCAGACGAGATCGCGATGGTTCGCTCGATCGAGCGTGTGATCGGCCAGCCGATTCCGAGGATCTCGGTTCCCGGATTCGATTTCGGAACGGTCGCCGCGGACTAGTGAAACGTCGGACGGTAGAGATCAAAAGGGAGCGCCTCGGCGCCCCCTTTTTTTTCGCCAACCAGCAACCAGCAACCAGCAACCAGCAACCAGCAACCAGCAACCGTTAGTGTCCGCTCCGATCGCCGCCGACGACTACCAGGCCGACGTCGCCGGAATAGCTATCGTGCACCGTCGGGACTCCCGGCGGTGCCATCCACGGCCCGCCGTCGACTCGAACGTTGATACGATGCATTCCCGGCGCGAGAGGAATCGACAGCTCCCAGAGATCGCGTCCGCGTCGCACGAGGGTGAGCGGGCTCCAGTCGCTGAAGTCGCCCATGACGTCGACCGTCTCAACGCCGCCGACGTGAATTACGATCTTCTGCGTTCCCGCCGCGCCCGGACGCAGCTCGAAGTTTTTTACCAGGATTGCGTGCGGCAGCGAGACCGGAATTGCGCCCTTCGAGGTCGGCCAGTACGCGAGCTCGAGCCCGGCCATTCCGAACGTCCGTGACGGCAATCCGCGCAGGGGCAGCGCCGGCTGACGCCCGCCGCCGCCGACGAACGCGATGCGGTCGTTGAGCCAAACGGTTGCCGTGGCCGAGGACCAGCGACGAGAATCGGCGGTGACGTCGTACGAGTCGCCGAAACGATAGCCCGTCTGCGCCGTGAGCTCGACCGTGTTCCATTCCCAGTGCAGCGTACCTTCGAGATCGCCGAACCGGGACTGACGCGCGCAGGCACCGCCGGTAGACACCTCCGAGAACAGGGCGCGCACCTCTCCGGCATTGCTCATGGTCGATGGAATCGACGCGCAGGAGAGCGAGGCGCTTCCCGTATCGTGGACGGAGGCGATCTTGTTGAATGAGAAATTCGTGAAGGTGGCGGTCATCGTGGCGCCGCCGAACTTTGCGTTCGCGTTGCCGACCTTGGCCCACGCGCCGGCGTCGGTGACGTCGGCCGACGAAATCACGGCGACCCGCCACGGGCGCGCTACGCCACCGCCAAACCACAGACCGCCATGCTGGTGGAACAGCACGTGAACGCGCGTCTGCACATCGACCTGGTCGGTCCCGAGCGAGCGGTCATCGAGGGCCCGACTCGCGTTGCCGATCATCTCGGCGCGAACCCCGTAGACCGTGGGCGATGTAAACGTTCCGGAGACGATTCCGTCGGCGAGCTGCAGTTGCTGTTCGGACAGGAACGCCGCGCCGCGCGCTGTGAGGGTGGCGCGCGGGAACTCGAACTGAACGGTCGGCGCGAACCGCATGGCGCTCACCGGAAGGACGCCGTCTGACACCGAGTACTGACCCGCCTCGAGCTTAGAGACGAGTTGCGCTGCAAGCCCCCGCGGCGCGGGAACCAGCAGCGCTAATGTCAGAACGAAATTGGCGACCTTCCGCTCGTTCATATCGTCTCGAGCTTATAAGGATTCCCTCTCCTGCGGCCCCTCGGGCGGCGTTTTGCTTGATGGAGCGCGCCCGGGAGTTTCGCGAATCCGATTCTGCAATGCAGCGCCGGGATTCAATCCTTGGAGTATGTCTGACTGGACACTCTTCCACAAGCTGTAGAAGGTCGCGTCGTCGGCGCCGTCCTGCCACAGTTTTGTTATGGCTGAGGACGCATCCTCGCTGGGCACGCCGCGCGTAATCAGATCAGCCCAATAGGTAAACGCCGCGAGATCATTCCGGTCTTTGTGACGCACGCGGAAAACGGCGAGTTGCGCCGGCTTCGCGCCCGCTTCGAGTACTGCGCCTGCCGCGATCAATTCATCCTCACCGACTCCGCCGAGGACGCTGCGCGCGGTGCGGAGAAGACCAAGCTGCCTCCGTACCGCTTCCACGATCTTTTTGTTGTCCGCTTTCCTGTTGATTCCCTCGAGCGCTCGGGACAGCAAGGGACGCGTCGGTATTCCCTCGGCCTTCGCGGAGTCGATCATCAGCTCGATTGCGAATCGGCTATTCGGGTCCAGCTTCAACAGCGGATCGGGATCTTGGGCGACAGCGATTCGTGCGCAGAGGACGACGAGCACGCCCGCGAGCAGCGACCGGCCGATGCGGCGAAGAGCGGGCTGAATGGCGGCGGCAAAGCGGATCACAGCGCGGATCCTCGGCCAACGATTCGGACGGAATTGGGGCGACCGAACCCGTCATCGGGCGCGAGTGGAGCGTGCGGGTCGGCGTTCCACGAAGATCCGTCAACCACGAACGAGTACACGTGACGACCAGTCGTCAGCGGCAGCGTCACGGTCCACACGGAATCATTCGCGGTGCGGACCATGGGAGTCGTCGTCGCATTCCAACCGTTGAAGTCTCCAACCACGGAGACCTTGCTGGCTTGCGGCGCAACAAACACGAACTTGACGACGGTATCAGGAGAAACCGGGGGCTGCTGAACAACAGCAGGAGCCTTGGGCTCCCCGACCGATGGATAGACGCCCCGGTTATTCACGACCTTGCCGGTAATGACACCAATACCGACGAGGCCAGCTGCGAGCAGCGTGCTGGCGATGGGCGAGAGCCGGAAGGCGCGCGGCTCGAACACGCGCTGCCACACCCGCGTCCGACGCCGCGGCATCGGCTCGGCGCGAACAGCCATCATGATGCGCTCACGAGCCGCCTGGTCGGTCACGACCGGGCGCTGCGCCTCACGGGCAATCCACTCGACATACGGATGTTGGTCCGAGTCAGTCATGCTTGATCCGCTCCCATCGCTCGCGCAGGCGATCGCATGCGCGCTTCACACGCATCTTCAACGCGGAGACGCCAACACCAGTCAACGTCGACATCTCCTCATAACTCATTTCTTCGATGTATTTCAGAAGGAACGCTTCTCGCAACAACGGGTCCAGCTCATTGAGCACTCGCTGAACAAACTCTTCATCTTCGCCGGTCCAACTCGTCGAACGATCCGGCGCGTTCAGCAGCACCGCTTCTTCTCGAACGAACACCTTTTCTCGATGTGCGCGGCGAGCCGCAATGCTCCGGCACTGATTCACTAAAATCCGATAGAGCCACGCACTGAAGCGGTCTCGCTCCTGGTATCGATCGAGCGCCCGATACGCGCGCACGAACGTCACCTGCAACGCATCTTCCGCGTCGTCGCGGTTGCCCAGCATTCGAACAGCAAACCGCGCACATCGGTCATAATACCGATCGACCAGCGCGGCGTAAGCGTCAACGTCCCCCGCCAGCACACGTTGAACGTCGGCGGCATCGTCGTTCATGTTCTTTTTTATAACCCACCCCCATAGACCGAGGGTCACATTTGCGTGTAACAGACTGGATTCCCGCGTCTCGCAACCTGTCCCCGTTCACAACCGAAGGCCAGGGCTACCGTCCAGCACGAAGTCAGTTCACGCGTATTTGGTTCGTGTGACAGCAGTTACGTGGTTCGGACCAGGCTCTGTGCGACGCACTACCAACGCACCCGCCCCATTCTCGACATCGTTAACGTGTCAACGATCGAACCACGGCGGACGGTTACTGTCACGTTAGAGACTCCGTAGCCGAGACCTCTCGAGTCGTACACTGCAGAATCTCGATTGGACCCGAGAACGATCCCGTAGGTCGTGCGCAGCGGATGGCGCGACAGCGTTCGCATGCCGGAACGCACCACGACGATTCCCGATGCCGTGTCGAACACGACGGCGACAGTGGTGCGCCGTGTGAGCGCCGATTGTCGCGCGAGTGAAAAGTCGGCGCCAAGGTCGGCCATGGCGGCGCGCACTGATGCGCCGTCTCGCATTGCGTTGAGGCGAGGGATCGCCATGGCCATGAGCAAGCCAACAAGCGCGAGCACCAGCACGAGCTCGAGGAGGCTGAAGGCCAGGCGGCGCATGCCCGAATGAAGCCTCGACGACGAGCCGGTGCGTCATCATTTTGCTCTCGGTCGGGCTCTTCAACCTCAGATCTTCCTCTCATGCGCTCCCAGCGCCTTCTGATCGTCGCGGCCGCAATGGCCTCAGTGGTCGGCTGCACCAATCCGCGCGCCGAGGCGGCCACGGCCCAAGCGCTCAACGACGCCGCGAACGAGATCGGTGGACTCAAGAACGACGTGGCCCAATTGCAGTCCGATCTCGATTCGTTGCGATCGGTTGTCGCGAGACACGACTCGGTGCTTGCTCGGATTGTCGCCGCGAGTCCCAAGTAGCTTGCGCCGTTCAGGGGGTTGAGCAGCACGCCGCGGAATCCGCGGAGTAAACGGAACAACACGGATTCGACCAAGAGCGTAGACTTCTAGCACGCTTCCTCCCGTCCTCCTCAGTCGAGAATTCGCATGTCGAACATCCGGCAACTCGCCGGCGCCGCGATCATAGCCGCGGCGTCCGTTCTTGCTCCTCTCCACGCCGCCGCAGCGCAGACGAACGACGCCGAGTACACCGCGAAGATCCGCGAGCTGACGTCGACCGATCCGAAATGGAAATTCACGACTGAGCTCGTCGACCACCTTCCATCGTCGAAGTCGGTGCCGACGCCCCTCAAGGCACTCGGCTATGTCCCCGGAGCGCCGGGACATCTATCGCACGTCGCCGAGATCAACAATTACTTCCGATCCGTCGAACGCACGTCGCCGCGGGTGAAAGTGTTTTCGCTCGGCAAGAGCGAAGAAGGCCGCGAGATGATTGTCGCCGCGGTCGCCGACGAGAATACCATCAAGCATTTGGATGACTATCGTCAAATGCTGGGCAAGCTCGCCGATCCGCGCGGGCTGTCGCAGAACGAGCGTGCGCGCCTGATCAAGGACGCAAAGCCCATCTATTGGCTCTCGGGTTCAATCCATTCGCCCGAAACTGGAAGTCCCGAAATGCTGACGGAGCTCCTCTATCGCCTGGCCGTGGAGGAGACGCCATTCATTCGCTCGATTCGCAACAACACGATCACCCTGATCACGCCGCAGACGGAAGTCGACGGCCGCGATCGCGAGGTCGACGTCTTCAACTATCGCGTCACCGACAGCGTGACGATTCCGCTCTCCTACTGGGGACAGTACACAGCGCACGACAACAATCGCGACGCGATCGGGATGTCGGCGAAGCTGACGCGCAACATGCTCGCGGGATTCCTGAACTGGCATCCGACGGTCGTGCACGACCTGCACGAGTCGGTGCCGTTCATGTACATCATGACCGGCACGGGACCGTACAACGACGAGTTCGATCCGATCGTCGTGAACGAATGGCATACGCTCGCCTACAACGAGATGAACGAGATGGCGAAGCGCGAGATGCCCGGCGTGTGGACGCACGGCTTCTACGACGGCTGGGCGCCGAACTACATGCTGGCGATGGTGAATCTGCACAACTCGATCGGGCGCTTCTACGAGACGATGAGCGCGACGGGCCCGGGCGGCAACGGCTGCATGACGACGACGTTCACGCCGGGCAGTCAGATGGAGAAGGAGTGGGATCGCTTCAACCCACCCGTGCCGGGTGTCAGATGGTGCTTCCGCAACAACATCAACTATCAGCAGTCGGGCGTGCTGTTCGGGATGAAGTACGTTGCCGATCACAAGGAAACGTTCCTCGACGACTTCGTGGCGAAAGCGGAGCGATTGATCAAGCGCGGGCGCTCCGAGCCGCCCTACGCGTACGTCATCCCGCACGATCAGAGGCGCGCACAACAGGCCGCGGACCTCGTGAATTACTTCCGCATGCAAGGCGCGGAGATTCAGGTCGCGTCGCAGGATTTCACGACGCGTGTCGAGCCACAGATCATGGGGCGCCAGGGCAGCGCGTTATTGGCACAAAACACCACGCGCGTTCGGTCCGGTGGAATTTCGACCGGCGTGCTGGCCAGCACCGGGCGCGGTGGTCGCGGCGCCGGTCGCGGTGGGTTCGACGGTGGAGATCCGACCGTGGCCCAAGCCGGTGACGCCGGCGGCACTGCCGCCCCTGACGCGCCGGCGGGTGGAGGACGAGGCGGACGCGGTGGTCGAGGCGGCGGACGTGGCGGTGGCGGGCGCGGCGCAGCGGCCGACAGTAGTGCGACTGGAGCAACTCCGCGGGCTGCAACAGACAGCGCCGCCGCAGTGAAGCCGGCGACTCCGGCGGATCCCATCGGCAAGCCGGCGACGGTGCATGCAGGTGATTGGATCATCCGCATGGATCAACCATATACGCAGACTGTTCGGACGATTCTCGCCTACCAGCACTTCAAGCCCGCCGACGATCCGTCGCCGTACGACGACATCGGCTGGACGCTCGATGAGCTCTACAATGTGCAAACGCTCAAGGTCGTGGATTCGACGATTCTCTCGAAGCCAATGAAAGCGGCGATCGCCGACGCGAAGGTCGTCGGCACAGTCAACGGCAGCGGCGGACTCTTGCTCGTGCCACATCTGGGCGATTGGCGATCGGCCGTGCTTCCATGGAAGCTCAAAGGCGCCAAGATCAGCGTCGCCGATTCTGCATTTAGCGCGAATGGCCAGTCGTTCGCGGCGGGAACATTCATCGTTCAGGGCGGCGACGCGCGTCCGACGATTACAGATCTCGGACTCAAGGCGACGGCGGTCGACAGCGCGCCGAAAGTCCGCTCGCACCCGGTAACCGTTCCGCGGATCGCCTACATCCACACCTGGAACAACACCCAGGACGAAGGCTGGGTACGATACGCTTTCGACTACATGGGGGTTCCGTACACCTACATGTCAGATCAGAAGCTCGCCGACACCAAGATCCTCGACAACTACGATGTTGTGATCTTCCCGTCGGCCGGCACATCGTCGGCCGCGCTGCTTGCCGCGAAGCCGGCCACCGGCAAGCCCATTCCGTGGAAACGATCGGCGAAGACTCCGAACCTCGGCACTCCGGACTCGACCGACGATACACGCGGCTCGATGGGCCTCGACGGAGTGATGGCGCTCGAACGCTTCATCGCGCGCGGTGGCTTGTTCATCACCGAAGGCGCAACGGCGCGATTGCCGCTCGATCTCGGCTTCACCTTCGGTGCGGTCAGCGTCGCTCCGGCCGACAGCCTGTGGGCACGGGGATCTGTGTTTCGCGCACAGATCGTCGACAAGACGAGTCCGATTGCGTACGGCTACGATCAGGACAACGTGCCTGTCTACTACAAGCAAGGGGCGGCGCTCTTCAATCTCGGCGGCGGTGCGGGCGGCGGCGGTGGCCGTGGTGGCGCAGCGCCCGCTGGTCCGGCTGCGCGCGTCATTCTGCGCATGAATTCCAACATCGATTCGCTGCTCATCTCGGGCGGCATGTTGCACGGCGACGAGATGACCGGTAAGGCGGCGGTCGTCGACGTGCCTCTTGGCAAGGGCAACATCGTTATGTTCGGCATTCGGCCGATGTGGCGCTTCGAGACGCATGGCAGCTTCGCGTTCGTCTTGAACGCCATGGCGAACTGGAACGCACTGAGCAAACAACCATGAAGATCACGATCGAATACTGCACGATGTGAAACTACGAACCTCGGGCCGCCAGTTTGGCGGCCGAGATTCGTGGCCGCTTTCCCAACGCCGACGTCAAACTCATCTCGTCCCGGGGCGGGCGGTTCGAGGTCGTCGCGGATGGAATTCCCGTATTCGAGAAGTCGAAACTCGAACGCCATGCACGGGCGGGCGAGATCGTGAAGTTGCTCGAGGCGCGACAAGGCTCCGACTCGAGCCCATGATCCACACCCCCTGAATGCGAATCGCAATTTCCACCGGCGGCGGCGACGCTCCGGGCCTCAATGCCGTCATCCGCGCCGCCGTCCTTTCCGCGATCAACCGCGGATGGGACGTGCTCGGCATCAAGCGCGGGTTCGCGGGACTCATGGGCGAAGACGAAGTCATCCCACTCAGCAAGGACTCGGTTCGAGGGATCGCCCACCTCGGCGGCACCATCCTGCGCACGACGAACCGTGGCAACCCGTTTCACTATCCGCGCAGGTTGCCCGACGGCACGGTCGTCGAGGAGGACCGCTCGGATGAATTGATCGAGAACGCGAAGAAGCTGGGCATCGATGCGATGATCTCGATCGGCGGCGACGGATCGCTCACGATCGCGAAGCTGCTCTGCGACAAAGGCATGAAGATCGTCGGCGTGCCGAAGACGATCGACAATGATGTGAACGGCACGATCACGACGTTTGGATTCGACACGGCCGTCAACACGGCGATCGAGGCGATCGACAAGCTGCACACGACAGCGGAATCGCACGACCGCGTGATCGTGCTCGAGGTGATGGGCCGCGACTGCGGATTCATCGCCCTGCACTCCGGCGTCGCCGGCACTGCCGACGTCATTCTCATCCCCGAGATTCCGTACGAGATCAATAAAGTCTGCGAGAAGATCATGTCGCGCGACCGTGCCGGCCGACACTTCTCGATCGTCGTCGTCGCGGAGGGCGCGTATCCGCGAGGCGGCATGGTTTCGCTCATCGGCGAGTCGCTCCCGGGCCAGGCTCGGCGCCTCGGTGGACTGTGCGAGCCGATCGCCCGCGAGATTCAGCGCGTCACGGGCAAGGAAACTCGCTCGCTCGTGCTCGGTCACCTTCAGCGCGGCGGAATGCCGACAGGCTATGATCGTTTGCTCGCTACCCGGTTCGGCGGCGCCGCGGTGCGAGCCGTCGCCGCCGAACAATGGGGCTACATGGTCGCGCTCCAGTCACCGAACATCGTCACCGTCCGGATCGAAGACGCGCTGCGCGAGCCCAAGCGAGTCGACCCGAGCCATGACGTTGTGCTGACAGCGCGCGAGACGGGTATCAGCTTCGGGGACTGACCAGCGGCCGACTAGGCGTCAGCCGTCCAGCGACAAGGACACCTCATTCCGACCCCAGGGACACAAGGGGGCGAAAAATGTATACAGTGTTTCCTATAAGTCCTTGAAATCGTTAGTCTTCCGATCGCGAGACTGGATATGGCGCCTGGCATCGGCCCTGCCTAAATCGTCATCGCCGGCCGGATCTCGGACGGAAGCTTGGGGGAGTTTGATGAAGCAGTTGACACGGGTACTGACAATCGGATTTCTCGTTGCGTGTGCCGCGCCTGTCATGGCGCAACAGTCGCAATCGAAGGATAGCGCGAAGAAGTCACTTGCGGCCGCTATTCCCGCCGACGCACGTCCGCCAAAAGGCATGTGTCGGATTTGGATCGACGGGGTGCCCGCTTCGCAGCAACCGGCGGCGACGGATTGCGCGTCGGCGGTGAAGAATCGTCCCGCGAACGCGCGCGTCATCTTTGGCGACGACTTCGCCGATACGAGCAAGTCGAAAACGGGCGACAAGAACAAGCTGCCGCCGAACGTCAAAGGATTCACTGACGTCAAGCCGCCACCGGTTCTTCTCCCGACCAAGCGGCCGCCCGCGGAGTAATCGCGCGCTCCACTCGTTAGACTAGGGTCGTGATCCGAAACGTCCGCGACCCATCGCTGCCCGACCACGAAGCGTTCGTCCAGTCGGAGCCACCGACGGGTCGCGTCATCGTCATCGCGCCGACGCGCGCCGCATGCGAGACGATCGAGCTCGCGGTGCAGCTCCACATCGACACGTTCCTCGAGACGCACCATGGCGCGCGCGTTCGCGAGCTCGCCCGGAGCGGTCGTGGATTTGGAATCGTCGCCGGCACCGGGACCGGAAAAACGCTTGCCATTCGTCCGATCGCCGAAGAGATCTTGCGTGGCGAGCCGCTGAAAGTGGGCGTCGTCAATCGCGAGCGTGAGGCGACGCCGGAGACGCCGACCTGGAACTTGATCATCGTCACGACCGGCATCGCGCGCCGCTGGTTCGAGGAGGGAGACATTCTCCCAACTGACACAATCGTCGTCGATGAGATCCATCAGACGTCCGCGGAACTCGAGCTCTGTCTCGCGCTGGGCAAACGCGTCGGCTCCCGCTTCGTGTGGCTATCGGCGACCGTCAATCCCTCGTTCTACGCGCGGTATCTCGACTCGGGCGATGTGCTCGAGGTATTCAACTTCGATCCGGACAAAGCCGCCGACGTGCGCGTGCTCCACAAGAAACCGCTGCAGTTTCTCGACGAAGGATTTCTGCGTCAGCTCGTCAAACAACGACGCGGCGTCGCGTTGTTCGTTCCGACGCGCAGGGGCGTCGAGGAAGCGGCCGAGCACGTGCGGCGGTTCGCGCCGCGGGTCAACACCGCGTTTTACCATGGTGGCGAGCCGATTCGCATCATTCGACCATTCCTCGAGGGCGGAGAGCAGAAGCCGTATTTCCTCGCCATGACGGCCGCGGGTCAGAGCGCGCTGAACGTGAGTGGGCTCGATACGGTGGTGATCGACGACGTGAAGTTCTTCAACGCCATCGATCGCGGCCGCAACGTGCTGACCCAAGAGCACCTCGGCGCCAATGAGATTCTTCAGATGGCCGGACGAGTGCATGGACGGGTCGAAGGAGGTCGCGTATTCATCCTCTCCGATCGCGACATCCAATTCAATCAGCTGCAGCCGACCGAGCCCGAATTTCAGCTCGCCGGCGATTCGGAGCGCGTGGTGATCACGTGCGCGGCGCTTGGCGTTCGCGCCGACGAGTTGGACTTGCCGGTCCCGCTCGACAAAGTCGCCTATCGTCAGGCGATGGAGCTGCTCGAGCGACGTGGCATCGTGGAGCGCGGGCGACTCACCGGCTATGGCCGCGCCGTCGAAGCGATGCCCGTCGATCGCCCATGGGCCGAGCTATTAGTGAATGCTGATGACGAGCTGCTGCCATATCTCGCCGTCATGAGCTCGGTGGAGTCGCTGCACCGCATGACGCGCGACGAGCGCGATCTCGACGGACTGATCGTGCCCGGCAGCGACCACCTCACCGCGTACAACCTCTACGCCGAGGCGTACTCGTACGCCGGACGCATGGGGGAAGTGTACGGGTTACCGCGCCATCTGTTCGACGAGACACGCATCGAACGATGGGCTGAGCGGCGCGGCGCGCTGGTCAAGGCGATCGAGGACGCGGCGCTCGGAATGGCGAGCGTGTATCGCGCCGTCGGGCTGTCGCTGCCGTCGCGCATGGTGAATGCCGGCGAAGACACACTTCGATCGTTTCAACAGTTGCTCGCCCAGTTCATGCCGTTCACGCTCGTGATCGACGAGCAGACGTCATCGGGCGACGAGGCGCGCGTATCGAAGACGAGCGTCTGTGGTAGCTGGGGTCCGATCACCGGCGAGATCCGATACTTCGCCGACAAGTTCGGGAAACCGCGCGCGTCGATCGAGGGAACGCAGATTCCTTACGACCTGTTGCGACCGTACGCGGCGGTCACGGAGGGAGAGCTCGTCTACGATCCCAACAGCAAGCGTGCGCCGCTCGCCCTCCGTCGTCGGGTGGAGTACCACGGCTTCGAGTTGGAGCGCGAGGTCGAGGCGATCGACACGTTTCCGCCCGAGTTGGCGCAGAAGGCGAGACACGTGCTCGCCGAAGCGCTGGCGCGCGGTGAAGCGCGGCATCCAGGCGCACGGGCCAATCAAGAGGCGATCGATTCGATTCGCGAAACATACCGGCGCTCCGGTGGAACGACGCCCAAGCTAGGCCTCGCCGAACTGACGGCACACTACGAGCGCCAGCTCGCGAGCGTCAACTCGATCAACGAGTTCCGACACACCCCGGTGAGCGTCGATGCCGACGAGGTGGTGCCGCGCGCGGTCCGCGAGCGCTACGCCGCGCTTCCGTCGACCACAGTCATTCGCGATCGCGAAGTCGAGGTGCACTACGACGTCGAGGAGACGCCGACCGGACTGCAAGCCGTTGCTCGCCTGCGGTTGCCGGAAAAACTCGCGCGCACACTCAACGAGCAAGAGCTCCCGAAGCTGGATCGCCCGTTGCGATTCATCGTGACGCGGGGCGCTCGCGGTGCGGCGCGCGCGTCGACGCTCGCCGACTTGCAAGAGGAGCTCGACCGGCCATTCACGGACAAAGAAATCGCCGACCTGGAGCGAAACGCGGAGGAACATCGTCGCGATCGTCACGAACGGAAGCGAGAGCGGCGGGTGCGCGACAGCGGCGAGAAGTTGAAGGAGCACCGGAAACTCGGCGATGAACGCACCGATGGGCGACGCAAGCCCAAGGGCGAGGGTCGTCGCTTTCGGCCGCCCGGAAAGCCGCGCGGCCGTCGCCGTCGCGGATAAGCGTCAGGTCAATCGTCGGGCAGCTGCGCGACGTAGTGCTCGCGTCGGTATTCTTGAAACCCGCGCGCTTTGTAATTCGGCAGCGCGTTGGGCGAGTCGAGCGTGCACGTGTGCAACCAGACGCGCGACGCGCCGAGCGCCCACGCTACGTCGGCAGCGCGGGTGAGCATGGCCTTGCCGATGCCGCGGCCGATGAACGGAGCGGCGAGACCGAAATAAGAGATCTCTACCGAACCATCGGCGCTCCGGTCGAGCTCGAAAAAGCCAGCGCTTTGGTCGCCGACGACACATTCCCAGACGGCGACATCGGGTCGCGCGAGATGCGCCGCGAGTCGTTCGTCCGGCCAGTCATTGCGATCGAGCCAGTGCCAGCGAGCGCCAACGTCGCGGTACAATCGACGGTAGTCCGTAACGGAGATCCCGTCGCGCCGAACAAAGCGAACGCGCGGATCGTCGGTCGCGGCGCGACGTAGCTGCTCCGGCGAGCGAAGCTCCAGGTACGTGCGAACGACGTCGACCGAACGGCTCAATGCGACTTGAGCTTCTCCCGATGCCGCGCCGCCTTCGCGCGGTTGCCACAGGTGGACATGTCGCACCAGCGACGGCGCCCGTTCTTGGTGTTGTCGAAGAACACACGCGCACACCGCGGGTCGGCGCAGCGCCGAACGCGCGGAAGCTCGCCGAGGATGAGCGCATCGGCGGCCGATTCGACGACGGGGATCACGAGTCCAGCGAACGCGTCGCCGACCGGAACGAACGAGCGAATGAATGTGCCGTCACCGCGGAGCTCGACGCGACGCGTGCCGGCGCTTCGTCCGAGGACCCGATTGATCTCGATCAGGCCGTCGGCGCGGATGCGCTCGTTCAGTGGTCCGCGCTCGGCGAGCGAACGCAGGGCCGAGCGCACACGACGCGCGTCGATGAGGGCGGCGGCGGCGCCGGCCGGTTGCTGCTGCGCGCGGCGTCGAATTCCGTTCGCGCGCTCGACGTCGAGTAACGCGGCTGACTCGAGCCAGCGCACCATCGTCTCGAAATCGCGCAACGCATCGAGGCGACGAAGCCCGTGCTCGCAATTCACGAAGTCCAGCCACAAGCGCTCGCCGACGAAAATAAACGGCGAACGTTCGGTCGTTGCGCGCGGCGGAGCGAAGGTCGGCGCTACGCCAGAGTCGGAAGCAGAAGTGAGTGAGAGCATCGTCGGCAGCAGGGGACGACAAGCATATCGCACGGCACGACGCGCAGCAAGCGAGGGGAAGAATTCGTGACGTCGCTCACGCCGCGCGCGCGGAGGTCTAACGACGCGGGCGGCGCGGGAGTACATTTGCCGCGCTTCCCGGCAAATTTATTCACCGATCGATACTTATTGATCGTGCCTCTCGATCAGCCGCGTTCGTTGCTCTCGGTGATTCGATTCGTCGCTGTCGGCTCGACGAATCCCGTGAAGCTGAGTGCCGTCCGCGCGGTGCTCGCCCCGCTGGCGCCGCAGGCGAGGATCGACAGCGTCGCCGTCGCGTCGACCGTCGCCGACCAACCTTTTGGCGACGACGACACCATACGCGGAGCGCTCGCCCGCGCGTCGGCGGCCCGCGATGCACTCGGCGCCGAGCTCGGGATCGGCATCGAGGGCGGCGTCGTCGAACAGACGGATGGAGAGATGCGCACGTGCGCGTGGGCCGGCATCATCGACAAGTTTGGACGGACGGGCGTCGGCGGATCGCTCGCCATGCCGTTGCCGCGCCGCGTCGCGCTGATGATTCGCGACGGCCTCGAGCTCGGTCACGCGATGGACCAGCTTGTGGGAGAACATGACACGAAGCGTGGGAGGGGCGCCGTCGGAATTCTCACCGCCGACCTGGTTGACCGGCAACGCGCGTACGAGATCCTCGTGACCTACGCGCTCGCGCCGTTTCTCACACCCGAGTTGTACTCGGACGAGCGGCGCGCCGGCATCACGCCCGTCTACTGAGATTCGGTCGCGGCGACGAGCGCGTCTTCGCGGTAGGTGATCCAGCCACGCGATTCTTCAACGACAAGCTCCACGTCGGTCCCGAACGGGATCGTGAGATTCGGATTCTCATGACCGGCCGGAAAATCCATCAGGACGGGAACGTCGAGATCCGAGATGAGGTCGAGGAGGAAATCCTCGAACTCGTCCTCCTCCGACCGATCGAGTGACAGTTGGCCGAACACGATGCCGGAGACTTTTTCCAGAAGCCCCGCCGCGCGCAGATGTACGAGACGTTCATCGACGACGGACATCGGATCGCGCGTCTCCTCGATGAAGAGAATGGCACCGTCGATGTCGACTTGGTACGACGTGCCGATCGTTTGCTGAACGAGCGACAGATTTCCCCCAACGAGCCGGCCGGTCGCGCGCCCAGCGACGACGCCGCGCGACAACTCGCGCCCGATGCGTGCCGTGGGACACGGTGTCGTCAGCGCGGTGATGAGCGAGGCCATGGTTGGATCGCGAATGCTCGGAATGAGATCGTCGACGGTGGGCCCGTGAAACGAACGCAAATTCGCGCGACGCATGAGCCACAGATGGAGCGCGGTGATGTCGGAGTAGCCGACTAACGCTTTCGGGTTCTTCCGAAACACCGCGGGATCGAGATGCGGCAGTAGCCGGACGGCGCCATAGCCGCCGGTGCTCGCGATGACCGCCTTGATCTCCGGATTGACCCACATACTCATGAGACTCTCGGCGCGTCGTTTGTCCTCGGCGCGGGTGAATCGCGGCGGACGATCGATGTCGGGATCGAGCAGCACCGGGAAACCTGCGCGCTCGAGTGCCCGAACTCCGCGCTGGAGCCAACCCGACTTGGGCGCATACGATGGTGAGACGACACCGACCGTGTCGCCCTTCACGATCGCGGGTGGGCGCAGCAGAGCCATGGCCGCATCCTACGAGCGCGGGAGTAGATTTACAACCATGACGCCGCCGGACGAGACCACGACATACTTCCGCAAGGGATTTGGGCTCAAATCCGAGGTCCAGAGCGACCTCGCGGCGGATTACGACGGGGACATCGTCGACCTGCTGAGGTCGCACGACTTTCGGCTCACGGTCGGGGACGTCACGATCCGGTTGGCGAAAGAGTTCGGTTTCTGCTACGGCGTGGAGCGCGCGGTGGATTACGCGTATCAAACCCGTCGCAAGTTTCCCGACCGTCGCGTCTTTCTGGTCGGCGAGATCATCCATAATCCGCACGTGAACGATCGCTTGAGGAAAATGGGAGTCGAGATCCTCATGCGACCCGAGCCGACGGGCGCATTCGACTTCAGTGCGCTCACGACAGATGACGTCGTCCTCATGCCGGCGTTCGGCGTGACGATCGATGACTTCACAGCGCTTCGCGACGTTGGATGCGTGCTCGTCGACACGACGTGTGGGTCGGTGCTCAACGTCTGGAAGCGCGTCGAGAGCTATGCGCGCGACGGTTTCACCGCGCTCATCCACGGCAAGTACTATCACGAGGAGACGCGCGCCACCGCCTCGCAGGTTCGAAAGTACGCGGACGGGCACTATCTGGTCGTCCGCAACATGGACGAAGCGCGTCTCGTGTGTGAATTCGTCGAGGGACGCGCGTCGGCCGACACGTTGATGACTACATTCCGGCGCGCCGTGTCGCCGGGGTTTGATCCCGATCGACATCTGCGCCGAATCGGGGTCGCGAATCAGACAACGATGCTGGCGCGCGAGTCATTGGCCATTGCCGCCGAAGTCGGAGACGCGATCGAGCGCGCGCGTGGTGCCGAGGCGCGAGCAACCGACTTCCGCAGTTTCGACACGATTTGCAGTGCGACACAAGAACGTCAGGACGCGGTGCGCGAGCTGATCGATGAGGGCGTCGACGTGATGGTCGTGATCGGCGGGTTCAACTCGAGCAACACGATGTCGCTCGCCGCCCTCTGCGCCGACACGGTGCCGACCTATCACATCGAAACGGCGACGGCGATCGACCCCGAGCGCCGATCGATTCACTACCGTCCGGCGGCGATCAAGCACAGCGAGGTCGATCTCGTCGACTGGGTGCCCGCGGGTCCGATTCGCATCGGAATCACGGCCGGTGCGAGCACTCCGAACAACAAGATTGGCGACGTGGTGCGTCGAATACTCGCGACCCGGGGGCTGGCTGTGCCTGGGTGACGCTGGTTACTGGTTGCTAGTGACTGGTTGCTGGCAACTGAGAACGGCGCGTGAACAACCACCACCAGCAACCAGCACCAGCAACCAGAACCGGCACCCGCGTGCAATTCTCTCGCTATCTCGCATTCGGCGACTCGATGTCCATCGATCTCTACCCCGCGCTCGACGCGGGCGAGGTCGATGTCGCCGTCGCGCTCGAGCGTCTGCCGTCGGTCGGTGGGGTCGCCCCGATCGGTGCGGCGTCGCTGTTATATCAGAACTCTGACGAGCATTGGCCGGAGAGCGGGGGTGATGATCTGGTGTCACGATACCCTGGCATCGCATTCCAGAATTTTGCCTCCGATGGAGCGACCGTCGGCGAGGTGTTCGGCGAGCAGCTCGCACAGCTCGAGGAGAGCGACGAGCCGACACTGGTGACGCTCACGGTCGGCGGCAACGATCTCCTCAGCGCCTACGGCAATCGTCCGCGCCGCGAGCTGCTCGAGCGGATCGAGCGCGATGTCGCCGAGGCGTATGATTTTCTGGTGGACACGATTCGCGGCCGGCTCTCAGCGTCGACCACCATCATCACGACCGTCTACGACCCATCCGACGGAACGAGTTTGATTCCAGGCGTTCACGATGGCATCGGACCGCTGCCGATCGACATCCTGGATCGATTCAACGATCACATTCGGGCCCTCGCGATGGGCACGTCGCGTGTGCTGCTGGCCGACGTCCACGCACATTTCCTCGGGCACGGCGTGACCGCGCCGGAATCGGAACGCTGGTACTGGCGGCGGTCGCTCATCGAGCCGAATGCACGTGGGGCAAGCGAGATCCGCGCCGTGTGGCTCGGGGCGTTGGCAGACGCGGCGACGGACTAGCTAATTGGTGTCTGACCCCAATTGCGTTGTAATTGGAGTCTGACCCCAATTGTGCGCGGCCGGATCGGCGACAAGACTATACGAGCATGACAACGCGCGGTGTGATAGGCGACCTCGATCTCTTAGCCGGCGGCGGCGCGGTGACGCTCGCGACGCTCGTCGCGGCGAGTGGAAGCACGTCGAAGAAAGTCGGGGCCAAGATGGTCGTCGGCGAGAACGGACAACTCATGGGCGGGGTGACGATCGGCGGCTGCGTCGACGCGCAGGTCGTCGAAGCGGCCGATGAGATCATCAACACCGGCGGTCGCCGGCTCCTGTCGATCTCGCTCGACGACGACGAAGCCTTCGAGATCGGACTCACGTGTGGCGGGACGGTCGACGTCCTGCTCGAGCGAATCGCGCCGTACAGTGGCCGCGACGTCATCGCGGACGCGCATCGCGCCGCGCACCGAGCGCTCGAATCGGGGCACGCCACGGTGATCGTCACGCCGCTCGACGGAAACGCCGCCGCGCTCGTCGTCACCGAGACAGGCACGCGTCAC
>DASYSU010000078.1:0-15249 GCA_036002925.1 Gemmatimonadaceae bacterium
CGCCGGCACCTTCGACGCCATCGTACTTCGTCCGGAAATCACGACGTCGGGGATTTTCTCGCAGAACGGTCGCGCCGAGCTCTGGCTCGCCGACGATTCCACGCACGCTGTGCTGCAGCTCAAGAGCCACCTCGCGTTCGGGTCGATCAATCTCTACCTGAATCGAGTCGCCACCAACCTTCGGCGCGACTGACCGGCTGGGTGTTTGTTGGCGAAGACGGCCGAGAACGGCAGGCCGCAGGACGGCTCCAACTCCGCGGGCGTCTGGTGCGTAGAACAAGTGTCACGTCGAGCAAGCACTCAGCTTTTGGGGTCCCTCGTGTTATCACGTCGTTCGATATTGCTCCTGCTCATCGCGCTGTTCGGGCGCTTTGCACCACTCCAGGCCCAGGACGCGTCGGATATCATCCGCGGGCGCGTGGTCGGTTCGGACAAGAAGCCGCTCGAAAACGTCACCGTGACGGCGACGTCGCTCGTGAACCAGACGTCGCGCAGCGCCAAGACCAACAAGGACGGCCGCTTCTCCATCATTTTCAACGGCGGCGGCGGCGACTACCTGATGGCGTACACCTCGATTGGCCTTCAGCCCGTACGCTTCGAGGTCAAGCGGGAAGTCGATGAGGATATCCTCATCGCCGATGCCACCATGGGGAAAAGCGCCATCACCCTCGACGCCGTTCGTGTCACCGCTGGCCGAGAGCGGCCGGATCGAAACGGAAACCAGCTCGACGTCGGTGGTCGAGATCAGGCGATCAACACCAACAATCTGCCGCTCGATGTCCTGGGCGACTTGTCGGCCATGGCCGCGACGCTGCCGGGCATCACGCTCATCCCTGGGACCGACGGTGGAGCGTCCGGCATCTCCGTGCTCGGCCTCGGAGCCGACCAGAATAACATCACGCTCAACGGCCTCAACTTTTCCGGAACGGATCTTCCCCGCGACGCCACAACGCAGACGCGGGTGACGACGTCGAGCTTCGATCCGTCGCGCGGCGGGTTCTCCGGCGCACAGATCGCGCTGCGCACCAATAGCGGGACCAATTACGTCACGCGATCGATCCATCAAACGGTCGACGCGCCGACGTTGCAGTACACCGACGCCGTCGGCCGCGCGCTCGGCCAACAGTTCACCAACCTTCAGTTCAGCGGCAGCGCGTCCGGTCCATTCCAACTCGACAAGTCGTTCTATTCCTTCTCGTGGCAACTCGGACGGCGCGCGAGCAATCTCCAGGACCTGCTCAACACCGATCCGCTGGCGCTCGAGCGAGTGGGCGTGTCGTCGGACTCGGTGCAGCGATTGATCTCGATGCTGCAGAGCGACCAGATCCCGGTCTCGACCCCGGCGATTCCGCACCAGAAGCTCAACCAGAACGGTTCATTCCTCTCGAGCTTCGACTTCGCGCCGAGTGCGGGACACAACTTTAACGTGACGTTGAATGGCCGCTGGAGTGGCCAGGATGCGACGAATCTCTCGACGACCGCCGTTCCGGTACACGGCGGCGAGACGAAGAGTTACGGCGGTACGTTGCAGATGCGACACACGATGTACTTCAAGGACAATTTCTTGAACGAGACGAGCGGCTCGGTGCAATCGAGCGTCTCGTCGGGTGATCCGTATATCGAGCTGCCGTCGGCAACGGTGCGTGTGAGCTCGACGTTCGCCGACGGTGGTGCGGGCGTGTCCAACTTGCTGTTCGGCGGCAACACCGGACTGCCACGCAACTCGAATACGGTCAACAGCGAGCTGCAGAACCAGATCTCGTGGATCAGTCTCGACAACAAGCATCGCTACAAGTTCGGCGTCGACTTTCGCTACAACCGCTACTCGCAGGACAACACGACGAACCGCTTCGGCACGTTCGTCTACAACTCGCTCGAGGATTTCGCCAACGGCGTGCCGGCCAGCTACACGCGGCGCCTCCAAGTCAATCGGCGGTTGGGCGACGACCTGGGCGCGTCGGCCTGGATCGGCGATGCGTATCGTCGCACGCCGCGGCTTCAGGTTACGTATGGGATTCGCGTCGACGCGTCGCATTTCCAGGGCAACCCGGCGTTCAATCCGATTGTCGACTCGGTCTTCAAGTCGCGGAACGACGCTGTGCCGCGCGGCGTGTACGTGAGTCCGCGACTTGGATTCAGCTGGACGTACGGGACGAATCCGCAGGTGAGTGGTTTCGAGGGAGCGCAACGCGGATCGCGCGGGCAGATCAGCGGCGGCATCGGACAGTTCCAGAATCTTCCGAGCTCGCAACTGATCGCGGCGGCGGTCGACCAGACCGGACTTCCGTCGGCGGCGCAACAGTTGAGCTGCATTGGAAGCGCGGTACCTGTCGCGAATTGGCTCGACTACCTGACGAGCACGGGCACGATTCCGACGACCTGTGCCGGCGACGTGACGTCGTTCACGAGCACGGTGCCGAACGTCTCGTTGTTCTCACCCGACTACATCCCGCAGCGCAGCTGGCGCGGGAACTTGAACTGGAACGCGCCCGTGCTGTCGAATCGGTTCCGTCTCTCGAGCAGCGCGACGTACTCGCTCAACCTGAATCAACAAAGCCAGATCGACTTGAACTTCAACCGTGCCGAGAGGTTCACGTTGCCTGTCGAGGGGCGACCGGTGTTCGTGAATCCCGAGAGCATCTTTCCGACGACGGGATCGATTATTTCGCGCGACGCTCGCGTCACGCAGAACTTCGCGCAGGTCACCGACTATCTATCCGACCTCAAATCGCACAGCACGCAGCTCAGCTTCGGCGTCTCACCCATCGCCTTCAACTCGGCGTTTCAGTGGAGCACGACCTACGTCTGGCAGAAGGTGGTGGACGAAACGCGCGGCTTCGGCGGCGGAAACACTGGCAGCGACCCGTATCTCACGCAGTGGGCGCGCGGCGATCGTGACGCGCGGCATCAAATCACCTACAACGTCGGCTACACGTTCCATCAGGCGGTAAGCGTCACGGCGTTCGGCCGCTTCCAGTCCGGCAATCCGTTCACACCGATGGTGTCGGGCGACATAAACGGCGACGGGTACAACAACGATCGCGCGTTCATCTACGATCCGTCCAAGACTACCGATCCGACGTTTTCGTCGGCGATCGAGAACCTGCTGACGAACGCGCCGAGCTCTGTCCGCGATTGTTTGCGCAAGCAGCTTGGCACGATCGCCGGGAAGAACAGCTGTGAAGGTCCATGGTCGACGAGCTTGAATCTCCGAGTGTCGTTCGTGTCGCAAACGCTCAAGCTGCCCGATCGCGCGACGATCTCGCTCGGCATCGCGAACCCGCTCACGGGCATCGACGCGGCGCTGCACGGATCGAACAATCTCCACGGCTGGGGCGCGCCGTCGTTCACCGATCCGACGCTGTTCTTCGTGCGCGGCTTCGATCCAATGACGCAGACCTACAAGTATGACGTCAATCCGCGGTTTGGCTCGAACCGGCAGGCCAGTGCGCTCAATCTCGCGCCGATGCAACTCACCCTCGATGTACGGCTCGACGTCGGTCCCGAGCGCGAGCGTCAGGATCTCTTCTTACGTCTCCGTTCGGGGCGCAGCGGCAAGGGTAACAAGCTGACCGAGGCGCAGATCAAGACGCAGTACACGCGGACCTATCCGAACCCGTTCGAGCAAATGCTGCGGCAGCAAGATTCACTCAAGCTGAGCAACGACGTCGCCGACAGTATCGCGATCCTGAATAAGAGTTATGGTAAGGTGATCGACTCGATCTGGACGCCCGTCTCGAAATATTTGGCCAGCCTGCCCGAGAAGTATGATTTGGACGAGGCATACGAGAAGGTGCGGGGCGCGGAGAATGCGTCGCTCGACCAGATGGCGAAGTACGGTCCGGCGGCGAAGGCGTTGCTGACGTCGGATCAGATTCGCAAGCTCCCGCCGTTCATCGCGCTCTTCCTGGACAATCAAGCGATCCGTCAGATCCGACCGGGGCGGGCGGGTGGCGGGCGGGGTGGATTCTTCGGCGGGCCGTAATTCGCCGAGCAGAAACTGGCCATCGTCTCCCGGTGCGCGACGTTGATGCTCGATCCGTCCTTGTGCCGCGACACATCGAACGAGATCATAGAGGCGTCGCCGAGCGCTGCCGTTGGTGGTGACAAGGGCAGTGCTCCGTGTTCGCGCGACGCGTACGCCGCGGCGACGGTGTATCTCGGACCGCACGGAGGAACTTATGCCTCGACTCGGAATGACCCGTCAGGTCCTCTCGGCCGTGTTTCTCACCGCAACGCTCGCCGGAGTTGCACGGTCGCAGTCCACCGCGCGCACCGCAAACGGCGCCGTACAAGGTGTCGTACTCGCCGACGGCATCGCCCTCTTCAAGGGCATCCCGTTCGCTGCTCCTCCGATCGGCGATCGACGCTGGAAGCCACCACAAGCCGCGGCGAATTGGCAGGGCGTGCGCGATGCGACTCGGTTCGGCCCGCAGTGCATGCAGGCCCGCATTTATTCAGACATGGTCTTTCGCAATGAAGGCACGAGTGAAGACTGCCTTTATTTGAACGTGTGGACCCCGAAGCCGGCATCGGGTGAACGGCTGCCGGTGTTGGTGTACGTGTATGGCGGCGGCTTCACCGCTGGCGATGGCTCGGAGCCGCGCTACGACGGCGAGAACCTCGCGCGACGCGGCTTGGTGGTCGTCACGATGAGTTACCGCTTGGGGATCTTCGGCTTTTTCTCCCATCCAGAGCTCTCCGCGGAGTCACTGGAGCACGCATCGGGCAACTATGGGCTCATGGACCAGGTGGCGGCGCTTCGGTGGGTGAAGAGCAACATCGCGTCTTTCGGTGGCGACCCGGCTCGCGTCACTATCGCTGGAGAATCCGCGGGCTCCTTCTCGGTATCTGCGCTCATGGCGTCGCCGACGGCGAAGGGCTTGTTCGCCGGCGCCATCGGCGAGAGTGGCGCGCTCTTCGGCGCGACGCTTCGCGCGGCCTCGCTCTCCGACGCCGAGCAGCGCGGCGTGACATTCGCGAAGGCGATCGCCGCACCGTCGCTCGCGCAGTTGCGTGCACTCTCCGCTCACGAGCTCCTCGCTGCGTCGGGGCGCACCGGATTGCCGCGGTTCGCTCCGAACATCGACGGCCTTTTTCTCTCCGAAACGCCGGCGGCCATCTACGCCGCAGGCAAACAGGCGCACGTGCCTCTGCTGGCGGGATGGAACTCCGAGGAGTCGTCCGGACGAGCCGTCGTCGCGAACCCGACATCTGAGAACTTCGCTGCTTCGCTCAGTCGGATCTTCGGTGCGCGGGCTGCTGAAGCGCTCACGGTATATCCGGGCTCAGCGCCGGAGGAGATCGCGCGCGCGGCAACCGATCTCGCGAGCGATCAATTCATTGCGTATGGCACATGGAAGTGGCTCGAGGAGCATGCGCGGAGCGGGCAAGCGGTCTATCGCTATTACTTCAGCCGTCCGCGGCCGCCACTCTCGGAGCCGGCGTCCACGGCGGCGACCGCCGCCAGTGCAGCTTCCGCAAATCCGTGGGCGGCCTTTCCGCATGGTGCTCCGCACTCGACGGAGATCGAGTACGCGCTCGGCAATTTGTCGCGCAACGCGGTGTTCGCGTGGACGCCGGACGATCAGAAAGTCTCGGCGGTCATGATGGACTATGTCGTGAACTTCGTGAAGACCGGAAACCCGAACGGACCGGGACTCCCGGCGTGGCCGCAGGGAAAGCCGGATGCCGCCGGCAAGGTGACGCGGATGCGCATCGATGTGGATACGCGCCCCGAGCCGGAGCCGCGGGAGCGGTATCTGTTCCTTCAGAGTTTTTATACGGCTCCGTAAACATCGACCGCCGATGCCCCCCATCGTCCAGACAGTTGGTATCGCCGTCGGTGCCTATGTTCTGGGGTGCGCGAACGCGGGATACTACATCGTTCGCGGCCGCACCGGCACGGACATTCGGACGCAGGGTAGCGGCAACGCCGGCGCTCGCAACGTTGGAAGAGTTCTCGGGCGCATGGGCTTCGCGATCGTGTTCGCGCTCGATGCGCTCAAAGGCGCGGCGGCCGTCTGGGCGGCGGGACTGTTGGTGCCCACGCCTTGGGCCATGGGTGTCGCGGCGATCGCCGTCATCATCGGCCACGTTCTTCCGATTCAACTTCAATTCAAGGGTGGTAAGGGAGTGTCCACGGCGTTCGGTGCGCTCCTAGTGCTCACGCCTTGGGTGGCGATCGCGGGTCTCCTACTCGCCGCGGTCTTCGTGCTCATCTCGCGACAAGAAGTGCCGAGCGGCACGGTTGCGTTCATGACGATGCCGGCGCTCGCCTGGGGCTTCGGTTATCCGACGCCCGACGTGGTTGCCGTGTGCGCAATGACCGCATTGTTGCTCGTGACACATCGCGACACGGTATCGGAGCTCGCGGCGAAGATGAGTGGAGCGCACCACAACGTTTCGGGAGCCGACCGATGACTCACGGATCGACGCTGCAGTTCAAGATCGCCTCGGAGCCTGACGAGTTTCGGCAGATACGACAGCTCAACTACCGCACGTTCGTCGAGGAGATTCCGCAGCACCAGCCAAACAATGAGGGCGAGCTCGTCGATCCCTTCGAAGCCGAGACCACCTTCGCGGTTTGCATTCGTGATTCGAAAGTCGTCGGCATGTTCTCGGCGCGAGGCACGCGTCCGTTTTCGCTCGACGCAAAGTTGCCGGACGTCGACGAGCACCTGCCGTCGGGACGTTCGCTGTGTGAGTTGCGCCTGTTGGCCGTGGAGCCCAGTCATCGAACGGGCGTCGTCTTTCGCGGGCTTGTCGAGTGCATCGGCCAACACTGTCTTCGCGCTGGGTACGACCTCGCGCTCATCTCTGGCACTGAGCGACAGTTGAAGCTCTACACGCATCTCGGCTTCATTCCGTTTGGTCCGCGAGTAGGCGGCAACGGAGCGGTGTTCCAACCGATGTATTTGACGCTCGAGACGTTCCGCGTGACGGGACGCGCGCTGGCCCGGCGAAAGCCGAGCGGCGTCGCGAGTTTCTTACCGGGACCAGTCGAGATGCGTTCGGAGGTGCGACAGGCGATGGGCGCGACGCCGGTCTCACATCGCAGCGACGAATTCCTCCGCGATGTGGCCGATGTCCGGTCCGCCCTGTGCGCGCTGAGCGGCGCGCGTCACGTACAGTTGCTGTTGGGATCAGGCACGTTGGCGAACGATGCAGTGAGCGGACAGCTAAGGCATATCAGTTCGCGCGGCCTCGTGCTGAGCAACGGGGAGTTCGGCGACAGGCTCGTCGATCACGCATCGCGATGGGGCCTC
This sequence comes from Gemmatimonadaceae bacterium, assembly GCA_036002925.1. Taxonomy (GTDB): domain Bacteria; phylum Gemmatimonadota; class Gemmatimonadetes; order Gemmatimonadales; family Gemmatimonadaceae; genus JAQBQB01. Next base: position 7,269 of record DASYSU010000078.1, read on the forward strand.
GACTTCGCGCGAAAGCAACAGCGGTGGGGAACGACGTTGCGTCGTGAGGATGTCGAGGCCGCGCTCGATGCGGACCCCGCAATCCGGTGGGTTTGGGCCGTGCATTGTGAGACGTCGACAGGAATGTTGAACGACTGCGCGATGCTGCGAGACGTCTGCAACTCGCGCGGCACGTTGCTGTGCATCGACTGCATCAGCTCGATAGGCGCGGTGCCGGTCGATCTCACCGATGTGTTTCTCGCGACCGGCGTCAGCGGCAAGGCGCTCGGCGCTCCGGCTGGGATCGCGTTCGTCTTTCACAATCACGACATCTCCGTGTCCTGCTCGTTGCCTCGATACCTGGACCTCGGCTTGTATTCCCGAAATGAGCAGCCGCCGTTCAGCCAATCGTCCAACTTGTTGCGCGCGTTGCGCGCGGCGTTGAGCGAGCGCGACTCGGTGATTCCATCGCCGGACATTGTTCGGGATGCGGCGTGGCTTCGCGGCCAGCTGCGCGCGGGTGGAACCGAGATCCTTGTACCGGACAGCGAGTCGTCGCCGGCTGTAACAACAGTGGTCGTGCCGCTGGACGTGAGCTCGGACGAGATCGGAGCAGAATTGACGGAGGCGGGATTCAGTGTCAGCTATCAGAGCGCGTATTTGCGCGATCGCAACTGGATTCAGATTTGTCTGATGGCGAATTATCGGCGCGACGCGATCGCCCCTCTCGCTGCGTCGTTAGTCAGTCTGCTCAGTCGGTCGATCTCGGGCCGCGGCGGGCACCGTGCAAGCTGATTCAGAATTGCGCGCAGCGCTGACGCGCGACCTCGACGGTGGCATCAGCGTTCGTGCAAAACGGGTTACGGACACCATCGTCGCCGCATTCGGCGATCAATGCCTCGCCGTGCTCCATTATGGGTCGCACTCGCACTCGACGAGCGCGCCCGCATCCAGCGCGTACGATTTTTTCGTCATCGTCGATGACAACGCGAAGGCGTTTCGACGCTTCGTTGCGCATCGCCAGCCGCACTTCAGCGCGCGCACGGCGTCGACCGTGGCGCGTGTGCTGCCGCCGAACATCATCGGTGTGCTCTGCGATGCCGACGAGGCGAGTCAGAGAGTGCGCGGAAAATGCGCCGTACTGTCGCTTAACCATTTCGCAGCCGCTTGCGGGTCGCGCTCGAAAGATCACTTCACGAAGGGCAGGCTGAGCCAGCCGGCGCGACTCGCCTGGGTGCGCGACGCAGCCGCACGTCGCGCCGTCGAGGACGCGCTGGTCGACGCGCGCTCACACACGTTCGCATGGGTGAGCCCTTACCTGCCGGAAATGTTCGACACGCCAACGTATTGTCGTACGTTGCTCTCGACATCGTTCGCCGCCGAGATTCGCGTGGAAAACTCGACGCGCGCGGCGGAACTGTTCGCGATGGAGCAGGACGTGCTTCTCGCGATGTACGAACCTTTGCTGTCGAGACTTGTCGCGGACGGGGTATTGCGCGTCGAGGGCAATGCGTACCGCGCAACGCGTATAGTCTCGTCTATGCAACGGTCGCGGGTGCGATGGTACTTTCGTCGGAGCAAGCTGCGTGCAATGATGCGCTGGAGTAAGAGTGTGCTGCTCTACGATCGCTGGCTGGACTACCTGCGCGAGAAGGCCGAGCGCCGAACGGGAGTCGGCATCGAGCTGTCGCCGCGTGAGCGGCGCTGGCCGTTCATCTTTCTCTGGGCGAGAGCGCTGCGCGTTCTGGTCAACCGCCGATGACGACCGTAGACCTGATCGCTGTCGCCGCCGCCGTCGCCACATTGGGAACAATGCCCGTGTTCGCGGTCGTCAGCCGCGGCCGGCCCATGGACGCGGATGTGGCGCGTCGCGGACGCACGGTCCTTCTCGGACGTTGGGTGCGCGATTGGCTGATGTGGGTGATCGCGCCGATAGAGCGCGCGCTGATCGCGGCTCATGTGTCGCCCGACGCACTCAACGTGTTCGGCGCCGTGTTCGGCCTGGCCGCGGGCGTGGCGCTCAGTCGCGGCGCATTCAGTGCGGGCGGTTGGCTGGTGTTGCTCGGCGGAGTGGCCGACGTCTTCGACGGCCGCGTCGCGCGGGCACGCGGCATCGCGAGTCCCTACGGCGCGTTCCTCGACTCTACACTCGATCGATTTGCCGAAAGCTTCACGTTCCTCGGCCTCATCCTCTATTTCGCGAGCTCACCGCTGATGGTCCTCGCGGTGGGGTCGGCGATCAGCGGGTCGCTCCTCGTGAGTTATGCCCGCGCGCGTGCCGAATCCCTTGGCGTGAGTCTCAACGGTGGATTGATGCAGCGCGCCGAGCGTCTGGTAACGTTGGCGCTCGCGGCAATCGTGGACCCGATCGCAGAGTCGCGCGGAGTGTGGCCCAAGGGCACGGTGATCAGCGCCGCGATTATGTTGATTGCGATCGGCACGTGGGGGACCGCATGTTGGCGCGTAGTGGCGGGGGCGCGGGCGCTCAGGAAGACTTTGTAAACTCGAGGCTTGATTTGAACAACTCATCACGAGGCGCGGTCGGCCTCGCCCTCCTGATGGCCGCTGGGTGCGCACACGGCGGGACGTCGCCATCTGCGGACCAGCAGTTGCCCGCGCCGGCGGCCGCGCTATGCTCCGCGACCGCGAGCACTCAGGACAGCACGGCGTGGCGCCTCGTATCGGCAAGAGAGTTCACATTCTGCCTGCCGCCCAAGTGGCGAATCATTGGGCAGAGCGCGAGTCTCAGGTCGGCCACGCTGGAATGGGGAGCCGGCGAGCATCCGCGAAAGGCCGCCGCACGAGCCAGCGTCACGCGGTCTCCGGGCGGCGGTGCGCCAGTGTCTAATGTGGATATGGCCGATGTCGCCGGCGCGGAGGTGAAGCGCGGCCGGGAGACCATAGGCGGCCGAGTCGCCGACGTTTGGTACAACCGGTTCGGAAGCGGGTTCTCCACCGGCGGTCAGTGGGCAAAGCCGCATGTGTGGATGACCGGCGAAGCCAGCTCGCCGGCGGAGGCTGAAATCGAGCTCGCGATCATTCGAACCGTGCGGTTCGCGACGCCCTGAGACGCAACGCTAACGGAGCGTTACGGTTTGGGTGCGTGATCGGGCATGTCGAGCTGCACACCAATTTCGGCGAATCCGCGAGCGAGATCGAGCAAAACTCCGCGCGAGTCAGGCGTGACGCGCCGCGCAACGACCATGTGATTGGCGAACCAGCGACCGCGCTCCGTCGACAGATCGTCGTATCGCACGCCGCCGCCGCTCGAGCTCGAGTGAATGATGCGATTGCGTCCCGCGTAAATCGCCACGTGTGAGATGCGGCCGTTCTCCTCGAACATCACGAGGTCTCCCGGCGTGACCGCGTCCCAGTCGGGCATGATCGATTGGCCAACCTCGGCTTGTTGGTATGAGGTGCGCGGCAGTCGGACGCCCTGTTTCGCGAATACGTATTGCGTGAAGCCCGAGCAGTCGAAACCGCTGCTCGGCAACGTGCCGCCCCAATGATAGGGCACGCCGACATATTCATCCGCCGTACCGATCACACGGGCCGCGGCGGCAGACGTCCGCGTCGACGCCGGATATCGACCGACCGAGGCCGGAAGACTCGACGGCGTGATCTCGCTCCGCCGATCGTAAGCGCGCGACGCTTTGCGGCTGTGCGAGTTTCCTGATGAGCCGATATGAAACGACAGACCGAACCGGAGCTCATTTGTCGGCGACGGAGCGAGTGAGGCCGTCGGCAGTACGTAGCGCGACATACGCCAGCGCGACTCGCCGAAAATATCAACCGCGCTTCCGAGCGGAATCGACGCGCCGGCGCCGTAGCTCCAATTGTGGTGCGTGATGTTCTGGCCGAGACTGTCGCGACCCGACACGCCGAGGCCGGCGAAGACAAACGGCGCGAACGTCCGGCTGTATCCGTAGGAGTGTCCACCGAGGAAGAGGACCGCGTCGGCGTCTGCTCCCCAGGGACGAAACGTGTTTGTCCCATAGAGGCTGCTCGCATTTGAATTCTCGAGGGCGAGGTGTCCGCTGCCGCGGAGCGCGAAACTGCCCGAGCCCGACAACGCGATGGCCAGGCCCGCCATGGGACTCGCACCGGTGGCCGGCAGGAACGAGACGAATGGCGAAAGGGACACGTCTGACTGCTGCGCCAGCACCGACGAGCACGGGATGGCGATGGCCGCGACGAAGAACGCGGCGGAGTGAGCGAACGTTGGCCGATGCACTGGGACGGCTCCCGTTGGTTGTCGGAACCCGCGCATTGCATGACGGCGGCCATCGACGTCGTGCCGACTAACCGCTTGTTGTCTTGTGCCTTAGCTGTTTGGGAGGTCGATTGTCTCCGCGGCCGCTGTCCTTCGCGCGGGACACACAGTGTCACGAGACGTGAACAGTCGCCCCACCGAACGCGCGCTAGGTTCCCACCATGAGAGTCGTCCCGTGAAGGTGTTGGACGCACGTCGCGTGTTGTCCGCCGACCGCCGTGGCAGCTCGTGGCCGGTGCTCGTCGAGACGGACGAGGGCCTTCGATTCGCGAAGCTCCGCGGCGCTGGTCAGGGGACCGGGCCGCTCGCCGCCGAAATCATCGTCGCGGGTCTCGCCGAATCGATTGGATTGAGCGTTCCGGAACGGTCGCTCGTTCGAATTCCGGCCGCCATCGAGTCGATGGATCGAGACGGTGAGCTCGCCGAGCTCCTGGCCGCAAGCGAAGGCGTCAACTTGGGGTTCGCGTATCTCGACGGCGCGCGGCCTCTCACCGAGCGTGAGATCAGCCAAATCAGCGATGACGACGCGGCGGCGATTCTGTGGCTCGACTGGCTCGTAATGAATCCGGATCGCACGGCGCGGAACCCGAATCTCGTTTGGTGGCACGATCGGATGTGGCTGATCGATCACGGCGCGGCGCTGGGATTTCAGTACGCGTGGGATGCGGTCGTCGAGGACGGGCCGCGACGCCCGTTCATCGTTTGGGAGCCGCACCTGCTTCACGATCGCGACGTCGTTGGCCAATGGGACGAGATTTTCGCGGCGCGACTCACGCGCGAGACGATCGAAGACGCGGTTGGTGCCGTGCCCGACACGTTTCTCGATCCGTTGTTGAGCGCGAGAGATCTCGCCGCCGAGGTGTTATCGCGGCGGCGCGCCGCATACGTCGCCTATTTATGGAAGCGACTCAAGGCGCCGCGCGATTTCCGAATCGTCGTGGCACCTGGCGCGGAGTCGCGCCGTCGATCCGCGCCGGCCTGGTTGACTCGGCGCAACCCTTTGCCGTGAGCTTCCCTCTTACCTAGTGTGACGCTCCCGCACCTGCCGTTCGAGCTGCCCGATGGCGCGCTCATTCGCCGGTTTCTCGACGGCGACGAGCGGGCTTTTCGGATGCTCTACGAGCGCCACACGCCGCGTCTCAAGATGACGCTGCAGCGTCTCCTCGGCACGCGGCGGCAAGACGTCGATGACGTGGTGCAGGATACGTGGCTCGCCGGTTGTCGCGGGCTGCACGGGTATCGCGGAGATGCGAAGTTCTCGACATGGCTCACATCGATCGGCGTGCGAACGACGCTCAACCATCTCGAGCGGCGCGTCGATCGAGACACCGAGGTGTTGGACGAGATGTCGGCGCCGCTGACGAACGGGCCGGCGTCGACGATCGATCTCGAGCGCGCGCTGGCGGCGCTTCCGGATCATCAGCGCCTCGTGGTGGTGTTGCACGACGTCGAAGGATTCACGCACGAAGAAATCGGAGAGCAGCTCGGCATGGCAACAGGCACGTCGAAGGCAACGCTGTCACGGGCCCGACAGGCGCTCCGCTTGGCACTGAGTGAAGGAGTCTCCAATGCATCATGACGACGTTTCCGCACGTGACGAGGAGTTGGCGCGATTGTTCGCGGAGTTGCCACGAACCGCTTCGATTGGCGAGGGCGACACTGACCGTATCGTCGAGCGGCTGAGACGCGAAGGATTCTTTCAGGCGCGGCGTCGGTCGTTTGGATGGATGCTTCAGGCCGTTGCGGCGGTACTCGTCTTCGTTGCCGGTACGTTTGCCGGCAGCCGATACGTGCATCGCAATTCGCTCGAGGAGATGCTCGACCGAAAGCAGCTCAGCGTGGCCGACCGCGTATTGTTGCTTCAGCGCGCCGGGTCGGCCTACGTCCGTGCCGCGCAGTCGTACGCCGACGCCACCGCACACGTCGATTCGAACGCCGTGGAAGTCGCGAGTCGCGTGCTGCTTGGTGCGGCGCACGCGGTCGCGCGCAGCAGCCTCGATGCCGGGTTGTCGGAACGGCTCACGACTGCCATGCAGCCGGCGGTCGCCCCGGCGTCGCCCGCTCGCAAACCCATCATCTGGTTCTGATCATGCGCATTCATAAACTCTCATCGATTATTGGATTGGTCGCGTTGTCGGCGTCTCTTTCCGCGCAAGCCGCAAGCAATTGCCCGAATGGGCCAGGCTCGGCGTTCGGCATCGTGGCGTATCAGTGCGCGAACTGCGGGTTCAAGCAGGAATCCGGGCAGCGTCCGTCGTACACATTCTTCGCCGAGCCGGTGGTGACGCAGGTCGATCGGCCGGCAGCGGACCTCGTTGCACGAGTTGGAGCCGCTATCGCATCGACCCGTCCGGTGTATGTCGTCGATGGCGTGATCGTGTTCGACGCGGCGGCGCAAGGGAGCGCCGCGGTCGGTGACGTCATCGAGGCCGTGGACGGTCGTCCCATCACGACGCAAGCCGGTGCGGACCTCTTCGCCTACCCGACGTCTGGATCGCATTCGTTAACGGTGCGTCGCGGGCGTGAGCGGCAATCGCTCGAGGTCTCGGTTCCTGCGTCATGCGACACTCGCACCCTGCGAATACGTGGAACGTCCAGGCTGGGCACGTTTGCAAGTCGAGCGGACTCGCTCCGGTATGTGGGCGACACCGTCTACATCCGCGGTGACAGCGTTTATCGCGGATCGGGCGGAGCGGCGGCGGTCGCGACGAGTGTCTCAGGTACACTTGACGGCGTTCGCCGAGGAAGTGGGAGTGGCTCGGGCAGCGGAGGCGGTGCGGCCAGCGCGTCGACCGCACGTGGTGGAAGTGGTGGAAGCGGCGGCAGAGGCTATGGCCGCGGCGTGCCCGTGATCGGCGGCGATCCGGTCGAGGTGAACGGCAGCGGTGTCACAACAACCGCCGGCGCGACACCAGCAGTGGGAAAGTTTGGTTTCGCCGTGGAGTGCAAGCCGTCCTGCACGATGAAACAGCGGCCAAACGGGGAGTACTACTTCAAGTACGACGGCTATCCCCGAATCATCGAGGTCCGTGATCGCAGCGCCGCCGACCGGGCCGGTCTGCGGGTGGGTGACGTGATCACGAGGATCGAAGGACGATCCATTCTCGCCGACGATGCACTCACCGACACCGAGCACAGGGACCAGCTGCACATGACCATCCGTCGCGACGGAAAGGACATCGAGGTCGTGATGGTCGTCGTTCGCTAGTTCACCAGGAACTAGCAAATAGGCATCAGCCGTCGGCAGGTTTTAGCTATAGCTCCAGCTAGAGCTCTAGCTACAGCTAATACTGCTGATAGCTGATCCCTATTTGCTGGCAGGTGTCATTTCACCGGTGGCGGCACCGTCAGCGTGATGTCGGACTTCTTGAGCGCCTGACTCACCGCAGCCGCGCGAGTGAGCCACGCATTGGCATCGGCGATCGCTTTGGGCATGTCGGCCTTGGCTTCGGTGTATTGTCCCACCATCGCGGCGCTCGGTGTTTCCCAAACGCTCGTGAGCTGATTCTTGAGCGTCGCCGTCCGCGCGAGGACGTTTTCCGGATCGGGCGGCGGTGCTCCACGACCGCCGCCGCCACCGCCACGTCCAGCCGCCGGAGCCGGAAGTGGTACGCCGAACCGCTTCCGCAGCGATTCGAAATCTTTGTTGAGCGAGTCGAATTGCGTTTTCGTCTTGGCAGGGACGACGGCACCGCTGTCGGCGAGCTTCTTGGCAATCTCGGTCATCTG
>DASYSU010000079.1:0-2760 GCA_036002925.1 Gemmatimonadaceae bacterium
GACGGATTCGCGGAGGCGCCCGGCCACCGTCACGTCGAATCGCGTGAGCGGCGAGTTGTCGACGATGTCCTCGGTGATCGACGCGAAGATGCCGATGATCGCGAGACTGACGGCGAATCCGATCAGCAAATGAACCGCGAGGTATTCCTCTCGCGCGAATTGGCCGGTCACGATCTTCCACATGCGCGGATGGCTCGTGCGCATCTTGTTCATGCGACCAGAGGTCGTCGCCTCTTCCCACTGCCGGTCGAGCGATGCGACGACGGTCCCGCGATTCTTACCGAACCAGCGCCAGAGGAAGACCACGCCGGCCACGACGGCGATGAGGATCGCGAGCAGCAGGCTGACGCGACCGATGTAGTGGACCAAGCGCGGCAAGTTGCGGCCGAAGACGTATCCAAGAACGCTGAACGTCAGGACCCAGATCGAACCGCCGAGCGCGTTGTACGTCGCGAACGCGCGCATTGGCATCCGCGAGATACCGGCAAAGATCCCGACGAAGCTGCGGAGAAACGCAACGAAGCGGCCGAGCATGACCGTCTTGGACCCGTGCTGCTCGAAAAAGCGATGCGTCTTCTCGAGTCGGGGCGGCGTGAGGCGAATCCAGCGTCCGTATCGCGCGAGGAAAGGAGTCCCGCCACGCATGCCGAGCCAATAGCCGGCGTGACCGCCGGCGATCGTGCCCACGCAGCCCGCGATGATGACGCCGGTGATCGAGAGTGTGCCCCGCCCCGCCAGCGCCGCGGCGGTGACGAGTGCGGTCTCGCCAGGCACCGGAATGCCGGCGCCTTCGATGAACAGAAATACGGCAACCATGAGGAACCCGTAGTGGGCAACCCAGTGGTTCAGAACATCCAGCATCCGTCGGTCGCGGGGTCCGGGTGGGGGACTCGAGGCGTGCGCGAGTGGAAAGCTCGACACATCGGCCGCGGGCCACAAGCGCCAACACTTCCACGTTCGCGCTCGACGTACGAAGCTTAGGCATTCACCTCGACCACACTCGATGCTCGACATTCTGAATCTCGACAGCCTCGAACCGCTCGCGCGCGAGCGGCTCGACCCAATGCTCTTCGATTACATCGCCGGCGGCGCGGCCGACGAATGGACGCTGGCGGAAAACCGCGCTGCCTGGTCGCGCGTTCAGATCCTCCCGCGGATGTTGCGCGGTGTCGCGGAGCGGTCGCTCGAGACGAGCATCCTTGGGACGGCCGTGAGCTTTCCCGTCCTCGTGCCGCCGATGGGCTTTCACGGGCTGTGTCACGACGAGGCAGAGGTGGCCACTGCGCGGGCCACCGCGGCGGAAGGCACTATTTTCTGCGCAAGCACCGTGTCGAACCGCAGCCTCGAAGCGATCGCCGAGGCCTGCGGCGCCGGTCCACGATGGTTTCAACTCTACGTCTACCGCGACCGAGCGATCACGCGCGCGCTCGTCGAGCGCGCGGCGGCCTCGGGGTATTCCGCCCTGTGCCTCACCGTCGACACACCGCTGGCCGGACATCGCGAGCGTGACAAGCGTAATAGACTTCGCATGCCGGCGCATTTGGAGCTGGGCAACTTTCCGACGTCGCACTCCGACCAGAACCGCGACGCGTCGACGCACGGCTCGGCGCTCGCTCACTACATCACGACACAGTGGGATCCGGCGCTGTCCTGGCGTGATGTCGAGTGGCTGCGATCGATCTCGCCGATGCCCGTCGTGGTGAAAGGTATCCTTTCACCCGCCGACGCGCTCCTCGCGATCGAACACGGCGCCGCGGCGGTCATCGTATCGAATCACGGAGGGCGCCAGCTCGATGGAGTCCCGGCCGGAGCGACGATGTTGCCCGCGGTAGTCGATGCCGTCGCTGGTCGAGCGGACGTGTTGGTCGACGGGGGCATTCGCCGCGGCACCGACGTATTGAAAGCGCTGGCACTCGGGGCACGCGCGGTGCTCGTGGGACGACCAATACTCTGGGGGCTGACACTCGACGGCGCCGATGGGGTGCGAGCCGTGCTCGGGCATCTTCGCGGCGAACTTGATTTAGCAATGGCGTTGACGGGATGCTCGAGCGTCGGGGGGATCGCGCGCGACTTAGTTTTGAGTACTCAGTGCTCAGTCTTGAGCTGAGAAACCCAGTTATCAGTCTTAGTGGTCAGTACTCGGTCATCAGTATTCAGTTCCGACAACTGATTGCTGATTACTGATCACTGATGACTGATCACTTCGCACTGATCACTGGGTCGTTCAGCTCACGACTCACAACTGAGTACTGACGACTAACTAGTGGTACTGACGACTAACTTGTGCTCTCTCCCCCGAATCGCCACTAGGAGCGTGGGCACTACGAACAGTGTGATCGGCGTCGACAGCGCGAGTCCCCCAATGACCGCGAGCGCCAAGGGTCGCTGCAGATCGCTTCCCGCTCCAATGCCGAGCGCGAGAGGCAAGAGCCCGAACAACGTGCACAGCGTCGTCATGAGAATTGGCCGCAACCGGATGCGCGCTGCTTCTCTGAGCGCGGGTTCGAGCGCCAAGCCCTCGTTGCGCATCAAGTGTCGCGTGAAGTCGAGAAGAATGATGCCGTTCTTCACGATCAGGCCGACGAGCAGGATCAAGCCCATGAACGACGACACGTTGAGCGGCGTTCCCGTGATCAGCAGCAATCCAATCGCGCCGACGAACGACAGCGGCGCCGCGAGCAGCACCACCAGCGGCTCGATGAACGACTGGAATTGCAGCACCATCACGCCGATCACGCTCGCGGCGGCGAGGGCGAGGAC
>DASYSU010000080.1:0-2939 GCA_036002925.1 Gemmatimonadaceae bacterium
GACATTGAGAACGCGCGAGCTCGGCGTCCGCATCGCCCTCGGCGCGCAGCCTCGAGCAGTGGCGACAATGGTCGCGAGGCAGGGACTGGTGCTGAGCGCAATCGGCATCGCGATCGGGTTGGGTCTCGTCGTCGCGTTCGCGCGTTTCCTCAGAACGTTCCTGTACGAAATCGCGCCCACGGATCCGACCACGCTCGGCACCGCGTCGGCGACGCTCGTGATCTTTGCGCTGCTGGCGAGCTGGATTCCCGCGCGTCGGGCAGCGCGTACCGATCCCACGGAGGCGTTGCGGGCGGACTAAAACACGACTCAGCCAACCGTCAAACCGCTCAAGTATTCATCGAGCTCACGTCGCAGTGAATCACGCCTCCCGATCAGCGCCTCTCGCTCCTTCTGCAACGTCTCGATCGCGGACTCCTGCTCGTTGAGCTTCGCGAGCAGCCGGTCGTAGTACTGTGTCGCGGGCGCAACGGTTTTCATGTTCTCGCGAATGCGATTCTGCTCCGCCGTGATTTCGGCGACGCGCTGGTTGCGCATCGCGATGTCTCGCTCGACGTCGACGGACGCTTGCTTCAGTTGAATCGCCTTGGCAAGCGCGTCGCGCACGCTCTTCGGAATCTCCGCCCCGCCCTCACCGGTTCGGCTATAATACACGAGCTGATCGAGATTCGCTGAGGCCAGCATGATCGTCTCGTCCTGCACGACCTCCTCCTTCACCGTCAGCACGGTGACCTTGTTGGCGACCGCCGTTCCCTTGAAGCGATAGAGCGACGGCGTCGTCTCGAACGGTTTCTGCGTGTCCACGAGATGCCACCCCTGGCGGATCGGATGCTCGATGACGAGCACCTTGTCCTTGCCCGTTTTGTTGTTGGCGGCGTACTCCTGCGACGACACCAGCTTGCGGCTGATGATCATCTCCCCCTTTTCGATCTTGGCGGTGAGCACCGCGCCTCTCTGTGTGTTCTTCGTGTTGTCGACCAGCATCTCCAGATCAATGCCGTAGCTGAGCAGTCGATCTTGCCCCGGCGGCACGTTGTCGATTCGCGCGTCGCCGGCGTAGCTGCCTTTGTCGAGCACCGTCAACGGCCCTTGAAGCAGATGCTTTCCCGTCGTGTTCTTGAGCAGCACACCATTCAGTGGATTGGAGCGGAGCACCGATGCGTTATAGATCGAGAGCCGCTCGAGCTCGATCGAGTCGGTGATGATCGGAAGCATGGCCGACTTCTGCCGCGCGAGGGTCACGTCGGCGACGGTGTATTGAAAGAGGGCGCCGAGTCGTTCCGCCGCCGCCACTGATTGAACCGATGCGGCGGCGTCCAGATTCGAGATCGTGCTTCCGAGCACGGCACTCGTAACCACGACTTCCTCGAGGCGGGACGCGGTGGGCCGACCCTCGCGATCGTAGCCGATCCTCGGTAACGTCGCGGGGGCGCTTACCGCTGTCTTCATCGCGACTCTCGGGCTGTCGACCGCGATCCCGCCGGCGTAGACCTGCGGCCGCAGGCTCGCGTACAGTTCCGGGACGACCGTCGGGCGCGACGAGTACAGCGGCTGATAGAGATCCATCATGAACGAGATCGGCCGGCCGCTGACCAACGCGAGCGAGATGCCATTCCAGTCGCTCTCCGTTTGATTCTCGACGATCGCCCATGCTTGGAGCTTGCCGAACTTCGCCTTGTCGTCGAGCAACAGGCGATAGCTCGTCTTCCACACGGGAGTCTCGACGACGTAGCCGATGCGCACGTGTCGCTCACCCGCTCCAGTGAAATTGATTGTTACCGGTTTCTTGTCTTGGTCCCGCGCCTGAACCAGTGCTCCCAGCGCGCGCGTCAACTCCTCCTGGAGTTGGGGGTCGTCCAACGTGAGATTGTTGATTGACGGTAGCTCGACGGCGCGGAGAGTCGCGCCCGTGAGGAGATTCAACACCGCGACGGAGTACGTTTCGCCCTTCTCTCCCGCCTTCGCCCGCGTCTCGACGCCGAGGATGATGCCGGAGAGCTTCTCCGCCTGCGATTGGATGCTCACTCGAGCGCCACGCAGCTGATTGAGCAGTTGAGCAAGGCTCGGATTCTGCGTGATGTCGACCTGAAAGCTTCTCAGCGTCTTCGCCAAGGGATCCTGCGACGGATAACTGATCGCACCGACGCGCCCGCCGTCTTGGTCCTGGAGCACGATCGACTTGAGGATGTCATTGATCTGGCTCGTCTTGAATCGCAGCTCGGTGGCGCTGTTGCCGCGCACAGAGCCCGCGTGCTCGAAATAGCCGACGCCCGAGGAGAAGAGGACGACCTTCGTGACGGGAACGTCGGTGGTCGTCGGCGTCGCACGCGGCGTTTGCGCAACCGCGAAGCTGCTCGGCACAAGTCCGAACAGCACCGCGGCGAAGAGGCGATGTGTCACAGGTGCTCCATGTGGGCGTTATTGATGCAACCCCGCAAGTGGCGTGTTGCGCCACATGCTTCACATGGAGACGAATCTCGAATGCGAATTTGCACATACCGCGTCTCGCGAAAGTCGGCGCCGCACGTGACCTGGAGCGCGATCGCGGAGTTACACCGTCTTTATCTCTTCTTGACTGGCCGCGTCGCTTTCTTTGCGCGCGACCGCGAGGCGGATTGGACGAGCCGCCAGAATTGCCGCTCACCGATCACCGTCACCTTGAATCCCTGCGCGGCGAGACGTCGCACCTCGATCAACTTGGAGCCGCCGTCCTTACCAGCGATTTGCAGCGTATTTGGCCGGCCGCGCACCAACACATCGGTCGAGCGTCCGGGCTTCGATTGCACGACGGCGCCGGCCTTCCGCGCCGCGACAACCGCTTCGTCGCGGGGACGCTCGAGAAAGCCCGTGAACGAGAGCCGTTTTCCGTCGAGACTCTTCACGCGCCCGAGTCGCGCCTCTTTCGGCCGCTGCCGAAGCGCCGCGATCAACTCGCTCGC
>DASYSU010000081.1:0-8801 GCA_036002925.1 Gemmatimonadaceae bacterium
CTTGGATGGGGCTGTTCGGGCGCGCCGAGCAATCGAGGAGCCAGCACAACCAACGAGAGTGCACTCGCGGCGAATCTCAAACGGACCCCCAATGATTTGGCACCCTCACCTCGGGCGCAGGGCTACCGGTGGGCGGAAGAGCTGCGCGAAGCATGGCGGTAAGCGAGACCGATTCGGACGCCGGCGAAACGAAGATTGAAATTGGCCGGCGGCTCCGTGACCGCCGGAGCGCCAGATGAGCGGCCGTGTAGAATTCCCGCCGTCAGCGCCGCGGCACCCACAACGCCCGCGGCGACCGCCAACCGCGTGCGTCCGTTGTCGAGGCGCTTGGATTCGAGCTCGAGCAGATCCGAGCGTGTGATGAGGATTTGCTGAAAAAGCTCATCTTGCGTCGCGCCGACGATTCCCATCCGCGCCGACGGCACCTTGAGCGTCAGGCCGTCGGCCTGTGTATCGACCACCGCGCCAGTCAGCAGACGCGCGTCACTCATGCTGAGCGACGGCCCAAGCTGCGCGGCGGTCGCCGCCGATACTCGCGCACGAACCTCCATGCCTGGCGTGACGGCCGCGAGCTCGATCGGTGCGTATGTGTAGCATCCCGCTGACAGCGCTGGAACGAGCAGCAGCACGACGAATTTCAAACGACTCTCATCCTGACACCTGCGTTCGTGGATTCTACGGCTTGGTATCGAGACAGCCCTTGAAGTTTGGGTTGTTTCGCTCGGAGAACGGAATGATCATGCTCGTCGCCGTTCCGTACGAGCCGGCGAGTTGCCCGGTCACCGACGGGTTCCCTGAGTTGGAGACCAATCCGGTTGGGAATACGGTCTCCGCGTCGCGTCCATACTGCCTAACCAATCGCCGCATGTCGCCAAGACGATGTCCCGTGAGCCACGTCCAGTAGGCGCGTTCTTGGAAGTATAGATCGACAGCCGCGGCTTGTGAGGTCGGCGCCGACCCGGCGATGGCGGCGATCGCCGGCGTATTGGTCGTCCGCAGTGTATTGAGACCGGCAAACACCGCGTCGCGATCAGCCTGCGTGCCGCCTTGCAGTCGAGCTTCCAGAATGTCGAGCTGCGCTTCGGTGCCGTCGCCCACGATTCCGCTAGTCGTCTGCCCGAATTTCGTCTCGGTGGGCAGGTTCGTGGAGATACTATTGAATCCGATGCGGGTCGACGCCGCCCACGGGATGCGCGGATCGGTCGTCGTAGCGAGGTATGGAAGTCCATTCCCACCTTCTTTGGTGACAACACTGTACCGTGATGAGCCGTTGGCCGCGGCGTTCCACATGCCGTTCTGTTCACGCGTGCTCGCTGTCGAGTGGAAGGTCAACAGCTGGAACGTTCGCGGAACGCCGTTTACTGCCGTCGCAGCCTCGGCGAACTTGCCAAGATTCAGCAACGCGCGCGCCTTGCCGATCTGCGTGCCGAACAACACGCGTTTGCTCGTGTCCGCGAGCTGTGAGGCCGAGTCGAAGCTCGCGACCGCGAGATTGTACAGATCGGCGGCGGAGTAGATCGGGCCGTAGGTCACGACCCCGTTGTCGTCGGCGGTCGAGAATGCCGTACCCGAGCAGAATCCTTCGGCCAGGAAGATCTCGACGAAGCCGCGCAGCATGAACATCTCGCCGCGCTGCCACTTCTGCGCGGGCTGCGTTGCGCCGAGCACGGTGGCTGCCTTGATCGCCCCGGAGTGTGCCTGCTGCAGATTGCGATAGACGGACTCCGTCGAGGAATTGACGTCGATCGGCGATCGCGAATTGACCGAGAGTCGTTCGGCGAACGTGTCGCTGGCGACCATTTCGTCGGACATGTCGCCGCTCATCGTCGTGAACGAATCAGTATTTCCGTCGAACGCCAGCGTGAAATCGGAGATGACGCCGAAGCGGAGCGGATCGGTGCCGGTCGGCGTGTTGAACACGCCGGGCGCGAGAATGTCGGGATTGGTGACGTTGAGGATCTCACTCGACTTGCAGCCACCAACGAGCGTGAGCAGCGCGGCGCCGGCGAGCATGAAACCCGTGCGATGCAGTTGGATATGTGTCATGGTCGTCGCCTCAGAAGTTCAGGTTGAGGCGGAGCGTGTAGTAGCGCAGCGGCGGCGTCGAGAAGTATTCCTCGCTCCCGCGCGCGTCGCCGTTGCCGACGGTGGCCTCGGGGTCGATGCCCGGATACGCGGTCCAGACGTGCAGATTGCGCCCGGTACCGATGATCGACGCCCGGTTCGAGTGGATCTTGCTCGCGAACGCGTCCGGAAGTTGGTAGGTCACCGAGAACTCGCGGAACCGGGTGAACTCGCCGTTCTTGAAGAAGCCGGTGTAGATGTTGAGGTTGTCCGCGACGGCGGCCGCTTGATCTTCGAGCGAGGCGTGTGGATCCCAAAGCCCCTCACACGATGCACCACCCTGGCAGCGATGACGAAGCGTGTTATAGAACTTCGTCATGCCGTCCTTGTGATCGAATTGCGCGGCGATCGCCAGCTTTCGCCGGAACAGCTCGAGACGCGGGCTCAACGCAAATTCATGCGTCGGAGCTGTTGGCCCGATGAAGACCGCGGTATCGCTGAACTTCATCTCCGACGCCACGATGATGCCGTCGTGGTTCGCGTCGTTGAACGTGTACGTCTTGCCCCACAGCGCGAAGAGCGGATAGCCCGGCGCGTTGTACTGTGTGCTGCGGTTGCCGGTGAAGATGGGCGTGATGCCCTCCCCGAGGGTCAGGATGCGGTTCTTCGTCGTCGAGCCGGTCAACGTGACGTCGAATCCAAGCTGCCGTCGGTCGATCACCCTCTGGTTCCAGGTCAGCTCCATGCCCTCGTTGCGCGTCGAGCCGATGTTCTCGAGCAGCGTCGTGATCGCGCCGCCGAGCGAGGGCGCGAGCGGAGCGTTGATGAGGGCGTCCTTCGTCTTCTTGTTGTAGTACGTGAGCTCGATCGACGTCTTGTTCGAGAACGCCGCCACGTCGAACCCGGCCTCGAATTCGCCCGAATACTCCGGCTTGAGGTTGGCGTTGCCCAGCGCGGTCAACGTCACGCCCGACTGCTCGGTGCCGGCGATGTTGGCGTTGGCGGTTTGATAGAAGCGGAGCGCGTTGAGCGCGCCAGGCTGCACGCCCGAAGCACCGTACGTCGCACGAACGCGGAAGGAGTTGATCGCGTTGATGTGCGGAAAGAAATGCTCGTCGGAAAGCAGCCACGACACGCCGAGCTTGGGATAGTACACACCCGAGAATCCCGTACCGAACGCGCTGTTTCCGTCGTAGCGCAAACCGCCGGTCACGAAGAAGCGATCCTGATACGATGCGACCTCTTCGCCGTACACACCGAGGTTGATCGTCTCGGTGGTGGACTGGCTGGCCGTGCGAGTCGCGCCGGCGCTTGTCGTCGTCGCACCAGGCGGCATGCCCAAGCCGGTTCCGTTCGTCGACGAGAACCAGCTACGGAAATACTGCGTGCCCGCCGACGTCTTGAATCCGAACCCGTGTCGCTGCGCCATCGTCGCCGTGCCGCCCACATCCACCGTGTAAATGGCCGTCTCGGCGCGGTTGCTTTGTACGCTGCCCGTGCGCGCTTGTTCGCCGAACGGGCCTTGGCCGAATTGCTGGATGAAAGTCGCGTTGCGTGAGGCGTAGTCGTAGCCGACGTTGGCGCGCGTGGTCAGCCACGACAGGGGCAGATATTGGGCGTTCACGCCGTTGATGAAGCGGTTGGTGTTCTGCGTCGTGGTCTGGGCGAAGATGTCGCCGATCGGGAAGCTTCGGTATCCGAGCAGTGGCAAGCCACGCGCGTCCTTGAGATCCGTGCGCGCCGAACCGCCGATCGCGGCGACCATGAGGCCGTCGCTGTTATCCTCGTTCTGGGGTTGACGGGTGTCGTTGTCGACATAGCCGATCGACAGCGACAGGCTCACCTTCGGTGTGAGCTGCGTATTGAGGTTGGTGCGCAGGCTCACCTTCTTTTCCGCGTTCGGATAGACCTGGTCCGCGCCGATCGTGGACCCGCGCTCGGTCATCAGCCGGGTGATCTCGCGATCGGGCATCTTGTACGGCCCTTGCGTGTGCTCCTGATCGCCGGAGATGAAGAATTGCAGCCGGTCGGCGCCGCCCGAAACCTGCGCGCCGTATTGTGAACGGATTCCATTGGCGAGCGGCGTGAGGTCCGGCTCATTCAGTACGTCGTTGTGATACGTGCTGTCGATGACGCAGCTGCCCGACGCCTGTTGCACCAGCGTGCAGGTCTTGAGTCCTGTGCGACGATCGAACGAGACCCAGAGGTCGGGATAGCTTCCTTTGTGTGGATCGTAGAGCATTCCATTCTCGCTCCACACCGTGTATTGCGGCGTACCGATCCGCCCACGCTTCGTCGTGACGACGATGACGCCGTTCGCTGCCTGCGTGCCGTAGAGGGTCGCGGCCGCCGGTCCCTTGATGACGTCGATGCTCTCGATCTCTTCGGGGTTGATGTTGTCGAACGCCGACGCCGTCGAGCCGCCGGTGCCGATGCCGCTGTCGCCCGTCTTCGCGTCGACGCGAACGCCGTCCACGTAGACGATGGGATCGTTGCTCAGGGAGAGCGACGATTGTCCGCGGATGC
Organism: Gemmatimonadaceae bacterium; assembly: GCA_036002925.1. Taxonomy (GTDB): domain Bacteria; phylum Gemmatimonadota; class Gemmatimonadetes; order Gemmatimonadales; family Gemmatimonadaceae; genus JAQBQB01. The sequence continues at coordinate 4,591 of DASYSU010000081.1, forward strand.
GGATGCGCGATCCGGCGCCGACCGCGCCCGACGAGATCACCTGCACACCGGCCGCGCGCCCGGAGATCAGCTCCCCGGTGCTCGTGATCGGCGCCTCGATGATTTTCGACGAGACGTCGATCGACGCGACGGTGTTGGAGATTTCCGCCTTGCTCTGCACGCCGGTCACGGTGGTCACGACCGCCGCCAGCGAGAAGGGCGCCTGGGCGAGTGCAACGTCGGCCGTCGCGGTGGCGCCCGCGGCGACCGTGACCGATACGTGCTTGGCGGCGTAGCCGATGTGCGTCACTTGAAGGTCGACGGGTCCCGGCTTGACGCCACGAATCGTATAGCGTCCGTCGGATCCGGTCTGCGCACCGATTTGGGTGCCTGTGACGCGTACGCTCGCGATGGCGAGTGGGGCCGACGTGGCAGCCTCGGTGACGCGGCCCGTGATCGTGCCCGCGGTGCCTTGAGCGGAGGCGAGGCGACCGACGGTCAACAACGCGAGGGCGGCGGAAGTGGCCTTTCGCATAACGCTTTCTCCCGGCGGTTGAGCGTGGACTTCTATCAGCAACCACGGCAAGGCACGCGGGCGTCACTAGAGGACTGCTCCGCCGGGCGAACGTACGATGGAGAGAAATGACTGTCAACGCACCGCGATGCAGTACGCTGACGACAGCGTACTGCATCGAGTTGTGCAACGCGTCGAGCTACGCCTTCTTGGCCATCGGCATCTTGGCCGGCGCCTCGGAACCAATGTCGCGATGGAGACGCCACACACCGTCGGTGTCTTTCCTCCAGAGCACCATGTAACGGCCCGAGGACGACGCGGGCTTCTTTGTGGCCTTACTCGTGGCTTGGTAGCTGTAGTGCCCGATCTCGAGCGCGTAATCGCTGCCGGCTGGAATCACTTCGTCTGTGATGTCTTCGCGAGCAGTGACGTTGAGCGTGTCGAGTTGTGCTTGCTCCCCCTTCGCGATTCCATCACGGCCCATGTAGTTGTCACCGACTGGCTGAATCGAGGCGCCGTCCGTCGTATAGAGCGCGCCAATGGCGGCACCGTTACCGGCGAGATACGCCGCCGACCATTCCTTCTCACGCGCCTGGATCGCGGTTTTGAGCGCGGCTGGATCGACCGGCGTCTCTGGCGCTTTCGCGGGCGCGGGTGCCGCGCACGCTACGATGGTGAGAACTAGGAGCGAGCGAAGCCGGCGTTGGCTGTGCATTGTTTCTCCTGAGGAAAGGATAGCCCGAATGGCTATCGAGTACATCAAAGCGTACAGCCCGCCTGGCGCATAGCAATACCTATTGCTATCGCTGACCTGCGTCATAAGGTTCCCTCAGGCACTCTAAGGGAACGCTGTGACACGCCAGAATCTCGACCTCCTGCAAGGAAGCCTCGACGTCATCGTTCTCAAGACGCTGAGCTGGGAGCCCATGCACGGCTTCGGCATCGCGCGGTGGATTCAGCGCGTGACCGACGGCGGCTTCCAGGTCGAAGAAGGCTCGCTCTACCCGGCCCTCTATCGTCTCGAGAACAAGGGATTCGTCAAAGCCGAGTGGCGAATCACGGAGAACAATCGCCGCGCGAAGTACTATAAGTTGACGGCCGCCGGGCGGCGTCAGCTCGCCGCGTCGACCGAGACGTGGAACGCGTTCGCCGGGGCGATGGCGAAGATCATGACCGCCGCGACGCAGACTGCCTAAGCACGCCGCCTAAGCACGCCGCCGCGCCTCCTCTCGCGTATGTGTCTTGCGAGCACGCTCATTCCAAATCTGGAATGAAACGCGCGCGGGCAGCCCGCATAACCTCGTCGAATTTGCGAGATTCCACATTGCCTCGCGGCAGCGCGATGGAGTCCCGCTACACTGCTTGGTTCTTTGCGTCCCGTTGTCGATATTCCAGGTAGTCGTCTATCTATAGATGCGAGCCGCCACGTTCGTCACCGCGATTCTCCTAACGCGAGTCGCCGCCTGCCGCGGCGGTCGCGCGTCGACCCATGACTCCACCTCGGCGCAAAAGCCAGCCGCCAACGCGGCGGATCCGTCTCCACCGACACCGATCGGCGGCGTGCCCGTCACGGTTCTCGACGCATGCGCCGAGGTGGCCGCGGACTGGCGACGCGTCCCAATGATCGCGCTGCATCAAGTCAGCGATACCGTGCTGCTTCCCGAGATCGACATCGAGACGTCCGACGTCCACGCCTGTCGCGTCGTCGCGGAGGATTCGCTGGGCCTCGTGAAATCCGACAGTGTGCGCCTCATGCGCGAGGGTCCCGCGAAATCCGCCTACTGGCGCGACTTCGCACGCACGGGTTGGGTGCAGTTGCACTGGGCCGCCGACGGGCCCGATGGATCGCTCACGGCGTATCATCGTGGAGTCGTTCGCTGCCAACTCCAAGAAGAGTGGGATGGCGGTGACGACAGCGATTCGACGGTTGTTCCCTTGCCGTTCTATCGTCAGACGACGTCGTGCTGGTCGCATCCGGCGGGAATCGCGAAGGGTGAGGTGATGCCGTGATTGCGCTTCGATGGTTGCTGCGCGTTCCTGTTCCCTGGGTGTTCGTGCTCACGTATCTCGTTGGCGTCGGCGTGGAGTTTGCGGCGCGTCATCGCGGTCCGATCGAAGCACATCCCAACGTCGCCATCGCCGGCGGCGTGCTGTTCGCGATTGGCGCCGTGATTGCCGGTTGGGGTTTGCTCACGTTCCGACGAGCGCGCACGACCACGGTACCGGGAGAGGTGTCTTCCCAGTTCGTGACCTGGGGCCCGTATCGCTTCACGAGGAATCCGATGTACGTCGGCCTCACTCTCGCGTATCTCGGCGAGGCCGGGATTCTCCGACAATTCTGGCCGATCGTCGTCTTGCCGCTCGTGGTGGCGTACGTCAACTGGATCGTGATTCCGGTCGAGGAAGCGAAGTTGAGCGAGGTGTTTGGAGCGGAGTACGATCGGTATCGGGCCCGCGTGCGTCGTTGGGTTTAGGCGCAAACCAACCATCTGACAATATTTCCGCCTCGTTACGGAGCGAACACGATCATGCAACGCGCTTTCGGCCTCGTCATTCCGCAAACACTCGAAGAACTGTGCGATCCGGCGCGTCTGGCGCTCGTCGTCTACGACATGCAAGTCGGCATCATGCGGCAGCTGCCGAACGCCGCGGAGTATACGGCGCGAGTCATCGAGGTGCTCGAGGCGGCTCGGAGCGGCGGGTACCGCGTGATCTTCACGAGACACACGTCGATGCCGTTGGAGCTGAGCGGTGTCGCGCAGCTTCGGATGGCGATGGCGTGGCAACGAGTGGACGACGTCGCCAACGTGCGGCCGGCCTTTCCGCCCGACGCGGCGCAGACGCAACTCATCCCGGAGGTCGCGCCGCGGCCGAGTGAGGCGGTGTTCGACAAGATCACGATGTCGGCGTTCGAGGGAACGCCGCTCGATATCGTATTGCGCGATTGCGGTATCGTCGCGGTCGCTCTCGTCGGCGTCGCGCTGGAGGTCGGCATCGAGCCGACCTCGCGCCACGCAGCGGACTTGGGGTACCGGCCCATCGTGGTCGTGGACGCGTGCGGAGGCCGCGATCAGGCTGCGCGCGAGCGCTCGGTCGCCGGGCTCGCGTTCGCCGGCGATTCGATCCTCACCGACACGGCGACGTTGTGTAAGACGCTGAGAAAGTAGATCGCGTCGAGTTGTCGATTTCACTGCCTCCCGTTCGACGTGTTTACGAACCACGCGACAAGGAGCCCGCGATGCGTTACTTGATGTTCGTTTGCGTCGACCCGGCGGCGGAGAAGTACGTGGCCGCAGAAGACAACATCGAAGAGTGGGTCGCCGAGATGGACGGGGCCGGAGTGCGGATTCTGGGTAATCGTCTCAAGGAACCGAAAGACGCCACAACGGTGCGCCTGCGGAAGGGCAAGGTGATTGTCACCGACGGACCGTTTGCCGAGACGAAGGAGTGGATCGCCGGGTTCGATCTTCTCGACTGCGACGATCTCGAGACCGCGATCGAGATCGCGTCCAAGCACCCGATGGCGCGCTTCGGCAAGATCGAGATTCGCCCCTTTTGGCCGGAGGAATGAACCGTACAATACGTCATTGCCCGTCGCGAATTCCTCCGTGCCCGTCGGGTTAGGTGGAACCTCAAACGGCTGGAATCGCGAAATGCCAAATCGCGCCTTGACGTCACGGTGAGACGCTAAAGCGGCTGAGCCGCGCGCGGACGAACG
>DASYSU010000082.1:0-17160 GCA_036002925.1 Gemmatimonadaceae bacterium
AAATCAATCCCTTGTTGTTCCGCCGTTTCATTCGTGGTAATCGGTATTGATTCGCCGAATTCGTGTTCCAAATAGTTCCAACGAGATTCCGGCGAGGACAGTAGGAACAATTTGAGACGCGAATTGGACGAATGAACCGCACATGGCCGCGAATGAAACGGCGCAGGGACCCTTGGCTTGAGCGGCGCTCGTGCGAGTCGCTCGTTCCACCGTTCCACCGTTCCACCGTTCCTCCGTTCCTCCGTTCCTCCGTTCCTGCGTTCCCCCGTCCTAGTCGGCTCGAATTGCCGTCATCGGATCGACCGCCAGGGCGCGTCGCGTCGGGACGACGCAAGCGACGACGGCCACGAGAACCAGCACGATCGCGCCCGAAACGAACGAGAGCGGATCCGACCGCGTCACGCCGTGCAGCTGGTTCTCGATCATTTTCGTCGACCAGTTCGCGCCAACGAGTCCGATTACGGCGCCGGTCACGGCGAGCCACGTCCCGCGTCCAAGGACGCCGCGCGCAATCCGCGAGCCGGACGCGCCGAGCGCGACGCGAATGCCGATCTCGCGGGTTTGTTGCGTCACCGTGTACGCCATGACTCCATACAGCCCGACTCCGGCCAACATGAGCGCGAGCCCGGTGAAGATGCTCAGCACGAGCGTGATGAACCGAGGCCCCGAAAGCGAGCGGCTGAGGAATTCCTCGGTGCTCTGAATCGTCGGCGCGCGTCGCATACCCATCGTGCGCACGAGGGCCGTGACCGGCGAGAGCGCGAGCGCGCTGCCGTTCGTTCGAACCATCACGATCGGTGATTCGGTCGCCCCCGACGCTGTGTACAGCAGCGGCGCGCTCGACTCCAAGGCTGCACCAGTCGTCGACGCGTCGTGGGCGACGCCGACGATCGTGAACCATGGCTCGCTGTTCGACGGCTGCTCCTCCGCTCCCGACAGGTCGTTCTGCGCGATCCGGACGCGGTGGCCGAGCGCCGACGCGTTGCCCCAATGTCTTCTCGCAAAGCCGGCGTTGACGATCACTTGATGTGCCGCCGCCGATGTATCGCTGAACGTCGAACCCTCGACGAGCGCGATGCCCATCGTCGCGAAGAATCCCGGATCGACTTGATTGACGTCAATGAACGAAGTCGCGCCTTTCGGCGGCGCGGTTTCTCCATCGACTTCGAGGCGACCGATGGACATCGAACGAGAGCCCGGCCCGACGGTGGCGTTCGCCGCCGATCGCACACCTGGCAGGTGACGTAGCCTGCTCACGAACTCTGTCATGAACGCCGCGCGCGCCGCGGGGGTAGCGCCGCGTTCCGTCTTGTCAGGGAGGGTCACCGCATAGAGCCCTTTGGGATCGAATCCGAGATCGGCTCGCTGCAGGTTCGCGACACTTCGGATGAGCAGGGTGGCCCCAACGAGCAACATAGCCGACAAGGCCATTTCGGTGACGACCAGCAGCGCGCGACCGCGGTGATGTCGGCCCGATGCCGAAGCCGACGACGCGCTGCTCTTCAGCGTGTCGTGAGCCGAGTAGCGCGCCGACTGCACGGCGCCGACGATGCCGAATGCCACTCCACTCAGCGTGGCCAGACCTACTGTGACCCAAAGCGTCAGCGCATTGAGATGCGCCAGCTGAATCTCGTTGTACGATGGTGGACGCAGCGCGATGAGCCCGTGCAGCCCGGCCCACCCGAGGAAGATTCCGCACGCGGAACCCAGAAAAGCGAGAATGAGACTTTCAGTAAGAAGCTGACGAAGTATTCGCCAGCGGCCGGCGCCAAGCGCGGCTCGAATCGCTAGCTCGCGTTGACGCGCCGCCGATCGTGCGAGCAGCAAATGCGCCACGTTGGCGCAGGCGACGAGCAGCACGAGTGCCACGGCCCCGGTCAACAGCAGGAGCGAGTCGCGCATGCGCACCTTCTGTGCTGGCGTGCTGATCATCGTCTTGAACGGAAGCTTGGCGTCCGAGAACTGTGCCGTGCGCGCGAAGATCGAATCCAGCTCTCGCGTCGCCGCGTCGATGGTGACGCCGGGTCGTAGGCGCCCCATCACCGCCATTCCGCGCGCGTCGTCGCGAACGTCGAGCGGGAGGAAGACCTCAGCGGGTCGAACCCGTCGCTCGAGCTGCAGTACCTCCGGCATGATCCCGACGATCATGTACGACGTGTCGTTGAGCGTGATGACCTTGCCAAGCACGCTCGGATCCGAGCCGAAGCGTTCCCGCCAAAATGCTTCGCTCAACGCGACGACCCGGCCGCCGTTCGCAATGTCCTGCGCGGTGAACATACGGCCCCGCAACGCACGTTGGCCGGCGAAGTCTGGAAATGACGGAAAAACCTCTGCCGCCATCACCCTGCTTGGCTCGCCCAGAGTCTTGAGTGAGCGAGGTCCGAACGTGCTCCCCTCGATTGCCTCGAAGCTGTGCGAATTCTGCATCCACGCGCGGACGATCTTTGCGCTCGGCGTGATCGTCACCCGGATGCCTGTGTTGTTTCCTTGGCTCGGCTGTTGGTCGATGTAGACGATGCGGTCGGCGTGCGGATAGGGAAGGAGGTTGAGCATCAGCGTGCTGACGACGCTGAACACCGCTGTCGTCGCGCCGATGCCGAGCGCCAATGTGAGAATCGTGACGGCCGTCCATCCTTTTTGCCGGCTGAGTGTTCGCATGGCAAATGAGACGTCCTGCCGGAGATCGTCGACATACTCGGTGCGATGCATGTGTTGCTCACGGTGGCGCGCGGCCTCAAGGAGGCGCGCTCGGGATTCGGTGAGTGGGCCGAAGCGACGCGTTGCTTCGCGATACGCTTCGTCGGGTGTCGCACCCTGCGCCACGAGTTGCTCGGCGCGGAGTGACAGGTGCAGCTTGATCTCGTCCTCGACCTCTCGTTCCCAGCGATCGCGACGACGAAGCGCCAAGCGAAATGCGCGACGAACGCCGGCTCGAATCATGTAGGAGCCGTGGACGGGGCGCCGCTCTTCGACGCCGTGAGAATGCTCGTCACCGTATCGGCGTATTGAACCCAATTCCGTGTTTCCGCGCGCAGGTGCGTCCGGCCCGCGGCGGTGAGTTTGTAGTAGCGCGCGCGCCTGTTGTTCTCCGTGACACCCCACTCCGCTTGGAGCAGGCCGCGCTCCTCGAGGCGATACACGGCCTGGTAGAGAGCGGAGTCCTCGATCTCGAGCGACGCGTTGGCCGCACGCTCGAGCCACGAGACGATTTCAAACCCGTGCATCGGTGTCCAACTCAGCGCCCGCAAGACGAGCAGGTCGAGCGTCCCTTTCAACACAGGAAGGCGGCTCACGTCACTCCTCCGAGACAGTCTATTAAGAGTCTGTATAGAAGAGTGGCGAGCCGCCGTGAGGCTGTCAAGAGCGCGGCGTGCTCGGCGAGCGCGCGTCGGCGGGACAGAGATTCCCTTACCGCGCGGCCTCAGGCGCTCCCAGGGTTGGCCCGCAGACCTTAGCTTTCGATGTTCGACGACGCGCACGCCGCGTATGTGCGCGGCGAACTGCCTTCGGTTTTCATCGACTCGGAGCTCGAGCAACAATGTCGGATACATCGCGCCAAGCGGTCATTGTTTCCGCGGCACGCACACCCATCGGAAAATTCCTCGGCGGACTTTCGCCGCTCACCGCGCCGGAGCTGGGGGCAATCGCGATCCGCGCCGCGATCGAGCGAGCCCGCGTCGATCTTCAAGCGATCGAAGAAGTCATCATGGGCAACGTCATTCAGGGCGGGGTTGGCCAAGCGCCGGCGCGCCAAGCGGCAATGAAAGCCGGCGTTCCCGCTACCGTCTCGGCGCTCACGATCAACAAAGTCTGCGGCTCCGGGCTCAAGGCGGTGATGCTCGCGGCGCAAGCGATCAAAGCGGGAGACCGGCATGTCGTCGTGGCCGGCGGGCAGGAGTCGATGTCCAACGCGCCGTTCTACAACTATGGAATGCGCGGCGGGGTGAAGCTCGGCGACCAAACGATCGTCGACGGCATGATCAAGGACGGCCTATGGTGCGCCTTCTGTGACGTGCACATGGGTTCGCACGCCGAATACACCGCAATGAAGGCCGACGTGACGCGAGCGATGCAGGATGAGTTCTCGGCGAAGTCGCATCAAAAGGCGATCGCTGCCATCGAGGCGGGACGGTTCAAGGACGAGATCGTGCCGGTTCAGGTCCCCGGGCGCAAAGGACCGACGACGGTCGACACTGACGAGGGTCCGCGCAAGGACACGACCATCGAATCGCTCGCCAAGCTTCGACCGGCGTTTCCAAACAAGGAGTGCGCGAGCGAGGGCTTGACCGTCACTGCCGGCAACTCATCGAGTCTGAACGACGGTGCGTCGGCGCTGGTCGTGACGTCGGAAGACTTCGCGCGCGCGCATGGCCTCAAAATCCTGGCCCGCATTGACGCGTATGCGACGGGCGCCACGGAGCCGCGCGATTTGTTCTTCGCTCCGATTCAAGCCGTACAGAATCTCATGAAGAAGTCCAATCAGAAGATCGGCGACTATGATTTGATCGAGGCCAACGAGGCGTTTGCCGCTCAGGCAATTGCTGACGGCAAAGGCCTCGAATGGAATTGGGACCGCGTCAACGTCAACGGCGGCGCGATCGCGCTCGGTCATCCGATTGGCGCGAGCGGCGCCCGGGTGCTTACCACGCTATTGTATGCCCTCAAGGATCGAAACGCGGAACGCGGATTGGCAACCTTGTGCCTCGGCGGCGGCGACGCCGTCGCCCTCAGCGTATCACGGGTAAACTGACATGACGACCACTGCATCGCGGCTCCGGACGCCACTCGGACGTTCGCTCTCATCCCGCTTCACGCTCGTCGGAATCGTCGGCTTCGCGGCGGCGGTCGCGGCGGCGTCGCAGATCGCGATTCCGCTCCCGTGGACGCCCGTTCCAATCACGTTGCAGCCAATGCTCGTCATTCTCGCCGGAATGTGGCTCGGACCGGCGGCAGGTGCGGCGAGCATGCTCCTCTACTTGGTAGCCGGTGCAGCTGGCCTGCCGGTGTTCACGCCGATTGGCGCGCCTGGTCTCGCCCGGTTCCTCGGACCGACCGGCGGCTATTTGATTGCATATCCCGCGGCGGCATTCGTTGCCGGATCTCTCGCCGCGCGCGCGACGAATCTTGCGACGCGCTGGCTCGCTGCCATCGTGGGAATCGCCGTCATCTATTTCGGCGGCATCGCGCAACTGTCAGTGCTGAGCGGCAGCGTCGCGCGCGCGGTCGAGGTCGGAGTTGTTCCGTTCGCCCTACTCGACGTCGTCAAGGCATTCATCGCCGCAGCGATCAGCGGTCCGCGGCGTCGCCCAACCGCTCAGTAGTTCGCGACAACGGTCTTGAGCGCGCCCCGGTTTCTCTTTACCGAAACGGGCGTGCTTCGCGCCCCATGGCGCATCGTCGCGTTCTGCGTAGCCTCGCTGGCGGCATTCGTGGTCGCCGATGCGCTGATCGGACCTCTCGTTACCGGCGTGTTCGCGCTGATCGGCGTGCGCGGCGTCTCCAACGAGGAATGGATCCAGGCGGCCGCGGTGCTCGGCGGGACGGCTGTCGTGCTGAAGATCGACAAGCGTCCGTGGCGCGACGTCTGGCTCGGACGTGATGCCGCGCGACCTGGCTTGTTGGGTTTCGGCTTCGCGATAGGAGCCGTCGCGATCGGCGTCCCCATTGCGTTGCTCATCGGTTTGCATTGGCTGCGCGAGGCTCCCGGTGGAAACGGCTCGTGGTGGGCGGCCGCGTTGCGCATTTCATTGCTGCTGCTGCCCGCTGCCTTGATGGAAGAGCTGACGACCCGCGGCTATCTCCTCTCCGTTCTGAAAGACGCGTGGGGTTGGCCGTGGGCGATCGGCGTGACGAGCATCGCCTTTGGACTGCTGCACCTCTCGAACAACGGCGTCAATGTGGAGTCGGTGGTGCTCGTTACGATGGCGGGATTCTTTCTCGCCGGCGTTCTCTACGTCACCAAGAGCCTGTACGCCGCGTGGATGGCCCATTTCGCCTGGAATTGGACAATGGCGGTGCTATTTCACGCGGCCGTGAGCGGGTATCCGCTGGAATCGCCGGGCTACCGTTATGTTGATGCGGGACCGGACTGGGCGACGGGTGGGGACTGGGGGCCTGAAGGCGGCGTTCCAGCTGGGCTTGGGATGGGGATGGGCGGTGGCATCGCATACCTTTTCGCGCGGCGTGCGCGTAACCCACGCCGCGAGGAGACATAGAAGATGGCCGAACGTGTGGCCGTGATTGGCGCGGGGCAGATGGGCAATGGCATCGCGCACGTCTTCGCGCAGAGCGGGTTCGACGTCACGATGATCGACGTGGCGGCACCGGCGCTCGAGCGCGGCAAGGCGACGATCGCGTCGAACCTCGATCGACAGATCAAGAAGGGTTCGCTTCAGGCGTCCGACAAAGACGCGATCCTCGGCCGCGTCGCGACATCGCAATCGTTCGACGCGGCGGCGAGCGCGTCACTCATCGTCGAGGCGGCGACGGAGAATCGCGATCTCAAATTCAAAATCTTCTCCGACCTCGACGGCCTCGCCGCGGCGGATGCGATTCTCGCGACCAACACCAGCTCGATCTCGATCACAGAGATCGCCGCTCGGACGAAGCGCGCCGAGAAGGTGATCGGCATGCACTTCATGAATCCCGTGCCGGTGATGCAGCTCGTTGAAGTGATCCGCGGACTCGCGACATCCGATGAGACCACGCGGCGCGTGCTCGAGCTCAGCAAAGCGGTCGGCAAGACTCCCGTCGAAGTCCAAGACTATCCCGGGTTCGTCGCGAATCGAATCCTGATGCCGATGATCAACGAGGCGATCTACTGTCTCATGGAGGGCGTCGGCAGCGCGGAGTCGATCGACACGGTGATGAAATTGGGAATGAATCACCCGATGGGACCACTCGCGCTCGCGGACCTGATCGGCCTCGACACGTGTCTGGCGATTCTCGAGGTGCTGCACGACGGCTTGGGCGATCCGAAATACCGCCCGTGTCCGCTGCTGCGAAAATATGTCGCGGCCGGGTGGTTGGGGCGAAAGACGAAGCGTGGGTTCTATGCGTATTGAGCGAGTTGGTATGCGTGATGTGAAGCGGCCTCACTAGTCATATGGCTTGGGCACTCACCCCGCTCACCGAAGATCAGCGCGAGATTCAACGTCTCGCCCACGACTTCGCCGAGCACGAGATCGCGCCGCACAGTGCGCAGTGGGATCGCGACGCGTACTTCGAGCCGTCGCTCGTTCAGAAACTCGGCGAGCTCGGGTTTCTCGGTATGCTGATCCCCGAGCAGTATGACGGCCTCGGGCTCGACACGCTCACGTATCTCGTCGCTCTCGAGGAGATCGCACGTGTCGATGCGTCGACGGCCGTGATGATGAGCGTGCACAACTCACTGCCGACGCAGATGATCCTCAAATGGGGATCAGACCATCAGAAAGAGCGTTTTCTCAAGCCGATGGCACGGGGCGAAATGCTCGGTGCCTTCGCGTTATCGGAGCCGGATGCGGGATCCGACGCCGCGTCGCTCACGACCCAGGCGACTCGCGATGGGAGCGACTGGATTCTGAACGGCACGAAGGCGTGGGTGTCGAGCGGCACGAAGGGCGACGTGATTCTCGTCATGGCCCGGACCGACTCGCCCGACGATCGCCGCGGCGCGCGCGGAATCAGCGCGTTCATCGTGACGCCCGATCTGGCGGGTTACAGTGTAGGCAAGAAGGAAGACAAAATGGGTCTGCGCGCGTCGCCGACGGTGCAGATTCACTTCTCCGACATGCGCGTCCCGGGCGACCGGCTGCTCGGCGTGCCAGGCAGCGGATTCATTTACGCCATGCAGTCGCTCGACAACGGACGGTTGGGCATCGCGGCGCAAGCGGTCGGGATCTCCGAGGCCGCGCTTCGTCTCGCCGCCGCATATGCCGCCGAGCGCAAGCAGTTCGGGCATCCGATCAAGGAGTTTCAGGCGATTCAGTTCAAGCTGGCGGACATGGCGATGCGCGTGGCAGCGGCGCGCGCTCTCCTCCATGCCGCCGCGACGGCCAAGGACCGCGGCGAGCGCATCACGCAATTCAGCTCGATGGCCAAATTGCTGGCGAGCGAAGCAGCGATGGCTGTCACGACGCAGGCCATTCAGATATTCGGCGGATACGGGTACGTAAAGGACTACGCCGTCGAACGGTTGTTCCGCGATGCGAAGGTGACGCAGATCTACGAGGGCACCTCTGAGATTCAGCGCATCGTCATCGCGCGCGAGCTGTACTCGAAGCGGTAGCACCCCATGTAGCTATGCATTCCTCTTTCACTCGACACTCGCACTCATGAAGCTCTTCGATACGATCGCCGAAATGGGACACGAGCAACTCGTGCTCTGCCAGGATTCGGCCTGCGGTTATCGCGGGATCCTCGCGGTCCATAGCACCATGCTGGGCCCGGCCCTCGGCGGGACGCGGTTCTGGAATTACGCCAGCGACGACGAAGCGATCGTCGACGCACTGCGGCTCGCGCGTGGCATGACGTACAAGAACGCTGTCGCGGGACTCAACCTCGGCGGCGGCAAGTCGGTCATCATCGGCAACAACAAGACAACCGATCGCGAGATGATCTTCCGCGCGCACGGACGGTTCGTCGAGAGTCTCGGCGGTCGGTACATCACCGCGGAAGACGTGGGCACGAGCACGGCGGACATGGATTACGTCCACATGGAGACCGACTACGTGGCCGGTCTCGCGGGTCGGTCGGGCGATCCGTCGCCCGTGACGGCGCACGGTGTATTCCGCGCGATCCAGGCGTCTGCCAAAGAGCGGTGGGGTTCCGACGACTTGAGCAAAAAAACCGTCGCGATTCAGGGATGTGGTCACGTCGGGTATTATCTCGCCAAGGAGCTGCACGAGGCGGGCGCAACGCTCGTCGTCACCGACATCGACGGCGATCGCGTCAAGCGCGTCGTCGCGGAGTTCAGCGCGCGTGCCGTCGGGTCGGAGGACATCTATAGTGTAGACGCCGACATCTTCGCTCCCTGTGCGCTCGGCGCCATCATCAACGACAAGACCATTCCACTGCTCAAGGTCGAAATCGTCGCCGGCGCGGCCAACAACCAACTTCTCGAGGAGCGCCACGGCATCGAGCTCGACTCGCGCGACATCATGTACGCGCCGGACTACGTCGCGAATGCCGGCGGCGTCATCAACGTGTACAGCGAGCTTGCGGGATGGACGTCGGCGCGCTCGTTTCGCAAAGCGGACGAGATCTATGATACGATTCGCAAAGTGTTCGCGATCGCCCGAACGGAAAAGATTCCCACGTATCTCGCCGCTGATCGCCTCGCCGAGCAGCGGATTCTCGCCGTTGGCTCGATGGTCCGTACCTGGCCGCAATGGCCGAACAAGTGAGGCCGCGTGAGTGAGCGAATTCTGATCGCGTCCGACCACGCGGGCTTCGAGCTGAAAGAAAAGCTCGCGCGCGCGCTCGGCGAGCTCGGTTACGACGTGCAAGACCTCGGCACCGATAGCGCCGAGTCCACCGACTATGCTGACTATGCGCATCCGCTGGCTCAGAAAGTGTCGGCCGGCGAAGTGCAGCGCGGCGTGTTGCTCTGCGGAACTGGCCTCGGCATGAGCTACACGGCAAACCGCTACCCGCACGTGCGGGCGGCCGTGGCATGGAACCCGGACATCGCCAAGCTCGCGCGCGAGCACAACGACTCGAATGTGCTGGTCGTCCCCGCGCGATTCGTGAGCGAGGAGCTGGGTATCGCCATTCTCAAGACGTGGCTCGACACACCGTTCGAAGGCGGCCGCCACGCGCGACGCGTCGACAAGATCGAGAAGACGGATTCACAAACATGAATCAATGGATCAAGCAACCGCTCTGTAGTCCAGGCACGGCGCTTCGCGAGGCCGACGCCGAGATCGCGTCGTTGATCGACGAAGAGATCCGGCGCCAGAAGGACGGTCTCGAGCTGATTGCAAGCGAGAACTTCGTGTCACCGGCCGTGCTCGAGGCGATGGGTTCACCCCTCACCAACAAGTATGCCGAAGGTCTTCCGGGCAAACGCTACTACGGCGGCTGTGAGGTGGTGGACAAGATCGAGCAGTTGGCGATCGATCGCGCCAAACAATTGTTCGGCGCCGATCACGCCAACGTGCAGCCGCACTCCGGCGCGCAGGCGAACTACGCGGCGATGATGCCATTTCTCAAACCGGGCGACACCTTCCTCGGAATGGACTTATCGAACGGTGGACATCTCACCCACGGCTCGCCGGTGAATTTCTCCGGGATGCTGTATCGCGCGATCTCGTATGGTGTGACTGACGAGGGGCTCATCGACTACGACGACATGCGCCGAAAGGCGCGCGAGCATCGTCCGCGGCTCGTGCTTGCGGGGTACAGCGCGTATTCCCGCGTGGTGGATTTCGCTGCCTTCGCCGAGGTGGCGAGTGAGATCGGCGCCGTCTTCATGGTCGACATGGCGCACTTTGCGGGACTCGTCGCGGCCGGCGCATATCCGTCACCCATCCCGCACGCCGACGTCGTCACTACGACGACGCACAAAACGCTGCGCGGTCCGCGCGGCGGACTCATTCTCTGCAAGGCCGAGCACGCGAAGGCGATCGACAAGGCGGTGTTCCCCGGAAGTCAGGGTGGTCCGCTCGAGCACGTGATCGCGGCCAAGGCCGTGTGCTTCAAGGAGGCGCTTGCGCCGTCGTTCAAGACCTATGCGAACGAAGTGATCGCCAACGCGCGCGCCCTGGCGAACGCCCTGGCGGCGCTCGGTTTCCAGATCGTGTCGGGCGGCACCGACAACCATCTCATGCTCGTGGATCTGCGCAACCGCGGCCTTACGGGCAAGATCGCGCAAACCGCGCTCGACGACGCGGCGATCACGGTGAACAAGAACACGGTGCCGAAAGAGACGCAGTCGCCATTCGTCACGAGCGGAATCCGCATCGGAACGTCGGCAGTCACCACGCGCGGCATGGGCTCGCGCGAGATGACGCAGATCGCCGGCCTGATCGACCGCGTTCTCAAGTCGCCCGATGACTCGGGGGTGAAAGCCGAGGTGCGCGAACAGGTGCGCAGTCTAGCAAAAGCGTTCCCGCTGTACGCCTAGCTCAAGCATCCTTACTGCGCCGCGCGAGCCATAACAATTGGTGAAACGATTGCACGGATTGAGACGGACATGAACGGATAAAAAACGCGAGGGAGGCGATTGATTGCGCCTCCCTCGCTAGTTTCGGCGATCGAACCTCGAGCTTTGTCTTTACGCGCTTTTTGCGCGGGCGTCAGCGGCGAGGTTCGCAACACTCGGTCGCGGCGCGGCATCAGATCGGGGCAATCGTCGGACGACCGACGTCACGCACTGCGCGGCGAGGTCGCGCGTCGTGTACGAGCACAGATCGAGATCGGTGCGCCGCCACTGCCAATCCTCCGGGCTCGTGGCGTGTGGCTGAAGCACGTGCTCGAATGCAGGCATCGCGGTCTGCGGATCGGGTGACGCGTGCTGATCACCGAGCTGACCGCTCCACTCGATGACGAGCAGTTGGCCGTCGGCAATCGAGTTCGACCGGCCGCGGATCCATGAGAAGCTCAAGCCCACAGGACCGATTTGCACGGTATAGCGATCCGGCGTACGACGCGCTTCGGGCGCGAAGCCGTCGGGAAGCGTGCCGGGTGCCTCGCACAGGCGAAGGACGGTGTTCGACAACGAGTCCAACTCGCGGTTGATCAATGCGAGCGCGCGCTGCGACGAGAGGAACGATGCGCGCGCCCTCGCGTGTTTTTCCTCTTCGGCTTGTCTGGCCGCGACCGCCGCGGCGGTCGAGCGCTTCGGCGCGCCGCCCGCGTCCAGGACGGCGTTCACGATCGCGTCGATCACGGCGTGGCTCGTTGGCGCACCGCTCGCGCGGACGACCGTGCCCTTGAGCCATCCGGGAATCGGCGAGCTGTCGAGCGGAACGACAATCACATCCTTCCGCTTCGCCTTACCGATTCGCGCCTTGAGCGCCTCCGCTTCGGCGACGCTCGAGGACGTGACACCCCAAAGCCGCTGAAACAGCACGACGACCACGCGCGCTTCTTTCTCGATCGGTTTACGAAGAGCGGCTGACGACGCCGTCGATTTCGATCCGTTGGCGCCGCTCGCTTGCGCGTACACGCCCTTGGCGACGTGGTGTTCGAGTCGGCGCTTGAGCTCCGTGACCGCGAGCGCGTCGAAGTCGGCGGCGGTGATCGCTACGTCGTACTTGAAGGTTGGCGGCATCGAAATCAGGCGGAGGTTCGGCGAGGCGGCCGTGCTGGAACAGACCCAGGGAGCGCCGGCGCTCCCGACCTTCGGATTAGAACGGGATAATCTACTAACGAGTTCGGCATCGCGCCTGCCCCCGGGGGGCCGGCAATTGGGGAGTTGTGGTAGCGAGCCACAACCGTCATTTTCTTGTCGTCGGGCGGGGCAAGCGCCCGGCGATCGGTTAAAACGACTCAAACGAGGGGAGAAGTGGCTGAACTGGCGTTTCGGGACGGGATAATGGATCGAATTCGGCTCCGCGAGCCGCGATTCGACGAGCGCGCGTACCTTTTCGTGCTCGCCGCCCTCGAATTCTGCCAGCAGCGCCTCGAAGAGCGGCGCCACATTAATGGTCGCGAGCTCGCCCTGTCGTGCCGAGACCTGGCCCTGGATCGGTTCGGCGTCATGGCGAGGATCGTCCTCGAGCACTGGGGCGTCCATAGCAGCGCTGACATCGGAGACGTCGTATTCACGCTTGTCGATCTCGGCTTGCTCATGAGTCAGCCCACCGACACGCGCGACGAGTTCATCGAGGTGTTCGATTTCGATCAAGCGTTCGAGCGCGAATACCCTTGGTGCGGAGCGCTGACGGTCTAGCGCGGACGTGCCGGCGGCCGGCGGGGAGTCGGAAGGGAGAGGGAGGGGACGGCTGGATGGAAAAAGGAATGGAGTGGCCAAGTTGTCGGCGGTGTCAGTCGGGCGTGTTACTTCCGCTCAGCGACTACGGACGCGACGGCGCCCCGATCAAATACAAGGCCTGGGCCTGTAGCAATCCCGACTGCGGTTTCAATATTCGAATCGACAACGGCGAGTTGAGCTACGGCCGAACCGTCGGGACCTCGCAGAAGTAATCCATCCACATCATCGTGCGCGATCTCGTCCGCGTCGTCACCAGCACAGAGTCGGCGGCGCGCGACGCATCCGCGATCGCGTCGGGGATCCCCTCGCGCGCACTGATGCAGCGGGCCGGCGCCGCGGCCGCGGCCGAGATCGCGCTCCGTTATCGTGATCGACTCCTGTCCGGCGTCTTAGTGCTTGCGGGGCCGGGGAACAATGGGGGTGACGCCTGGGTCGTCGCCCGAGCACTGGCAACCAGCGGCGCGCGTGTTCGCGTGATCGAGCCGATCGCCGCGAAAACACCCGATGCCATGGCCGAGCGCTCCCTCGCGCTCGAGGTGTTCACCACGACCGACGTGCTGAATGTCGTTCCCGAGTCGCTCGATACCGGAGAGGCGCTCATCGTCGATGGGCTTTTGGGAACCGGCGGCAGTGGCGAGCCACGCGGTGACATCGCGCGGCTCATTACCCTCGCGGCTGCGACTCGGACGCGGGCGGCGATCGTCGCACTCGACCTGCCGAGTGGGCTCGACGCATCGACCGGTGCGGCGCACGAGGTCGTCGTGCGAGCTGACCTGACGCTGAGCTTCGGAACTGTCAAACGTGGCCACGTTGTGAATCGCGACGTATGCGGCACGATCGTCGTACTCGATATCGGACTCGGTTCGCATGCCTCTCTCGACGATGGCGCGCCGCTGCTCGTCGACGAAGCATGGGTCGGTGCTCGACTGCCTGAAATCTCCGCGAGCGCGCACAAGGGTGTTCGAAAGAAGTTGGCGATCGTCGGCGGCGCGCCCGGCATGGCTGGCGCGACCGTCCTGGCCGCACGCGCGGCGATGCGCAGCGGGATTGGAATGGTGAAGCTCGTGGTTTCGCCGGACAGTCTCGCCGCAGTGCAGGAGAGCGAGCCGTACGCGCTCGGCGCGGCGTGGCCGACCGATGACGCGACAGTCGACCGCGAGATCGGATGGGCCGACGCAGTGATCATCGGACCGGGACTCGGCCGCGGCAACGAAAGCCGCGCCGTGCTCGAGCGAGTGCTTCGACTCTGGAAGGGACCGACGCTGCTCGACGCGGACGCTGTCACATTGTTCGAGGGTAACGCGCGCGCCTTAGCAACGCTGCTCGCTGGTCGCCCGTCGATCATCACGCCGCATCCCGTCGAGTTTGCGCGGCTCGCCGGCGTCGACGTGCGGCATGTTCTGGATAATCGGTTCGACGTCGGCCGCGAGCTCGCGACTGTGCTCGACGCCGTGGTGTTGCTCAAAGGAGTTCCGACAGTGATCACGGCGCCGAATGGACGGCGTCTCGTGAGCGCGAGCGGAACGCCGGCACTCGCCGCGGCCGGAAGCGGCGATGTGTTGAGCGGGATTTGCGGGACGATGCTAGCACAGACCGGCGATCCGTTCGTCGCCGGCGCGATCGCCGCGTGGGTGCACGGTCGCGCCGCGGAACGCGTGCCTTCGACTGGAGGCGGAGACGTTCGCGGCATCGCGCTCGAGGACGTGGTCAAGGAGCTGCGCGACAGCTGGACCTTCGACGATCGCCCGACGCGTTATCCGGTGATCGCCGAGTTGCCGAGCGTCGGCGCGCGAACGTGACGGAGAACGTTCCACTCGGCCCCGGCGCTGAGTTCGACGCAATTCGACAGTTGGCCGATCGTTGGGGCACGCGCGCCTCTGGCCTCGGCGATGATGCGGCGGTTTTGCGAGTCCCGCGCGGAGACGCGCTTGTTGCGAGCGTCGACAGCGCGGTGGAAGGAAGACACTTCAAGCGCGAGTGGTTGTCACCGCGCGAGATCGGGTATCGATCGGTCGCTGCGGCGCTGAGCGATCTCGCGGCCATGGCGGCGCGGCCGATCGGCGTGCTCATCGCGCTCACGGTTCCCCAAGCATGGCGCGATCAACTGCTCGAGTTGGCGGACGGAGTCGCCGAGGCCGTTGACGTCGCGCAAACGCGCATCGTCGGTGGAAACTTGAGTGGCGGCGACGAGCTTTCGATCACGACGACCGTGCTCGGCGCCGCGTTCGCGCCGCTGACGCGGGCCGGCGCACGACCCGGCAATCGTATCTATGTCACGGGGGCGCTCGGCGGTCCCGCGGCAGCCGTGCGCTTGTTGTCGCGCGGCGAGCCAGCTGGCGCATTCCGCGACCGGTTCGCTCATCCGATGCCGCGCCTCGACGAAGCGCGATGGCTGGTCGAGCACGGAGCCGCGGCGGGTATCGACATATCGGATGGACTGATCGCCGATCTTCGTCACCTTGCGGCGGCGAGCGGAGTAGTGATCGATGTCGACGACAATCGGGTGCCGCGCGTCGATGGTGTCGACGTGTCGCTGGCGATGCACGGCGGCGATGAGTACGAGCTCGTGGTTGCATCGCCCGGCGAGATCGATTGCGCGGAGTTCGAGCGCCGATTTGGCGTTCGTCTGAGTGAGATCGGTCGCGTCGTCGACGCATCGGGAAGCGACGTCACCGTGCGCGGCGAGCGCGTTGCGTACGCCGCCGGCTACGACCACTTTTCGCGGTGATGCGAACGCCGTTTGTCGCGCTGGTCGCGCTGGTGATGACGTTGATTCTCGGGCCGGTCGTCGTGATCGCGCGACTGTTCCGCGCGCCGCAAGGTCCGAACTCGATTTACTCGCGATCCGTTCGCCTCTGGGCGCGATCGATCGATTGGGCGGCCGGCGTGCGTCTCCGTGTGCATGGCACTGAGCATCTCGAAGGGCTCAACGGCGCGGTGTTCATCGCGAATCACGTCAGTTGGTTCGACATCACCGTGCTCGCGAGGGCCGTTCCGTGGTGCAGCTTTATCGCCAAGTCGGAGCTGCGTCGCATTCCACTGTTCGGCTTCGCCGCCGAATGCGTGGGCATCGTCTTTCTCGATCGCGACAATCGGAAGCAAGCGTTCGAGTCGTACAAGATGGCGGCGAAGGAGGTTCAGCTCGGGCGCTCCATTGTTGTCTGCCCGGAAGGGACGCGCGGCCTCGACTATCATCTTCGTCCCTTCAAGAAGGGCCCGTTCGTCTTGGCGATCGCGTCGCAAACGCCGATCATCCCGACGATTGTCTTCGGAGCCCGGGAAGTCCTGGCCAAAGGGTCGTTCGCGATTCGCTCGGGCACAATCGATCTGCACTTTCTTCCGCCCGTTGAGACCGCGGGCTATGACTACGACGATCGCGGCGCGCTGATGACGACGGTATGGACGAACATGGCCGACGCAATGCAGTCGCTTTACGGCATCGGCACGTCGGAGCCGTCGATCGCGACCACCGGCGAGCGAGTCGAGTAGCGACGCGCTTCCTGAGCGAAGGTCCCGTGTCATCCTGAGTGAAGCATAGGATCCCCTGTTCCGTTATTTTCCGGCCGCGGGCTCTTCGCTCACTTCCCGGCGCTTCCGACTCAACGACACACCACTTCTCATGGTCACCATTTCTGAGATCAAGGCACGAGAGATTCTCGACAGCCGCGGCAATCCCACGATCGAAGCCGACGTCATCTGCTCGAACGGCGTCATGGGGCGCGCGGCTGTCCCGAGCGGAGCGAGCACGGGCGAGCATGAGGCAGTCGAGCTCCGAGACGGCGACGCGGATCGCTACGGCGGCAAGGGAGTTCAGCGTGCCGTACAAAACGTCGAAGATTCGATCGAGCCTGCCCTCAGGGGACACGACATCACCGATCAACTTGGCGTCGACGCGCTGATGATCGACCTCGACGGTACACCCAACAAGTCGAGCTTGGGGGCGAATGCCATTCTCGCCGTGTCGCTTGCCGTCGCGCGAGCGGCGTCGCAATCGGTCGGCTTGCCGCTCTATCGGTATCTCGGCGGACCGCTCGCGCGCGTGATGCCCGTGCCGATGATGAACATCGTGAACGGCGGCGCCCACGCCACCAACACGGTCGACTTTCAAGAATTCATGATCGTGCCGATCGGCGCCGAGTCGTTTGCTGAAGCGTTGCGCATGGGTGCTGAGGTGTTTCACGCGCTCAAGAAAGTTCTCGGCAAGCGCAAGCTTACGACCGGTGTGGGCGACGAGGGCGGAT
>DASYSU010000083.1:0-7562 GCA_036002925.1 Gemmatimonadaceae bacterium
AGGTTCGCCTCGGCCCAGTCATAGCCGAGGCGCATCAGCGCTACGTTGCGCTGGTAGACCTCTTCCGACTTCTTGCGAAATGCGTAGGCGATCTGGTCTTCGATCCGGCCAAGGTCTCGCCCGTAGATCGACGCGAGCAGACCGAGGGCGAACATGTTCTTGCCTTTGCGAGGATTCTCATCGATGGTGAGACACTGCTCTTCCATCGGCACCTCGATGATCCGATAGCCGATTGGCGCGAGCTCCGCGAGCGCCTTGGTCCAAGCAGCCCGGATATCCGAGTTCTGATGCGTCGCCCACAAATTCTCGACGAGGATGATCGCGTCAGGCGCCAGCGCGCCCAACCGATGACGCGACAGCAGCACTTGCTCGTTGAACGCGACGAGGAGTTGAACGGCGTCGCCCCAGTTCGTGACTGGCCCGCTGCCGATTCGAATGCGATTCCCGCTCGCGCCCTCAGGCGTGCGAGGCGGCGGCTGAATCTCGGCAGGAATGATCTCGACCGTCCAGACGCCGTTCCCCATCTTGGCCGACACGGCGCCGAAAATCTGGCCGCATTTCTGCGCGCCCTCGCCGGAGTCGGAGACGATTTCCACCGTGTGCTCGGGCAGATGAATACTCGAGCGCGACGGTGCGGCCGACGCGAGCTCGGCCAACACGTTGGTCGATGAAGCCATGTGCGGATCACTCCCCCAGAGTGAGGTCAGCGCGATGGCTTATCGATATGTCCGCGACGGGCTCCGTTCAGTCAGGATGCGCCCGTTCTCTTGTAGGGGAATGCCCCATAGCGGTGGAACCGTTCCACCGTCATTTGAACGCGTTCGAGATCAGATAGATGATCAACCCGGCCAGGCCGCCGACGAGCGTTCCATTGATGCGGATGAACTGCAAGTCGCGACCGATCGCAAGCTCCACGCGACGCGACGTGAGCTCGGGATCCCATGACGAGACGGTCGTCGCGATGAGGTCGGCGACTTCGTCCTGATACCGAGCGACGAGGAACACGGCGACGTCGACCGCGAACTCGTCCATCTTCGCCAAGAGCTCGGGATCGTCGAGCGCCTTCTGGCCGAACTTGGTAAGCGCCTCTTCGATGACGCCGGGCGCCTTCGAGTCGGGGCTCGCGACGTATCGCGCCAGCGCTTCCTTGCCCTCCTGCCAGATCGACGCGGAGAACTTTCGCGCGGCGTCGTTGTCGAGAAATTCTTCCTTCCACGCGTCGACCTTCGCCGCGAATTCGGGCGACGTATTGAGGCGATCGACGAACTGATGCAGCGAGTTGTCGAACCGCTCGCGCAACGGATGATACCGATCGGCATTCAACTCACTGAGAAGACGCTGAATCGCACCCAGGACGCGCTTGAAGATCTTCTCGTCCACGGCCGACGGGATCCACCACGGCGTCTCTTGCTCGATGCGCTGGCGAATCAGATCGCTGTTCTCATTCACCGTGCGCGAGGCGAGTTGAATGACCTCGTCGAGCACCTCTTGATGCCGATTATCCTCGGTCATCACCGCCAGGACTTTGCCGAGGAGCGGCGCGAGGTGCATCGAGCGAACGCGTTTCGCGAGACTGCGGTCGATGACCTCCTGGACGTCTTCGTCGCGCAGCAACTGCGCGCCGGAGCTCATCGCCGATGCGGCGCTGCGTGCGATCATCCGCGCGTTGGCCGGTTCAGCGATCCATTCCGCCAGTCGCTTGCCGACCTGCGCTGCACGAAGCCGGTGCTCGATCACTTCGCGTGTGAGGAAATTGCGTTGCACGAAGGCGCCGAGCGTTCGGCCGACGCGATCCTTGCGCGCCGGAACGATGGCCGTGTGCGGGATCGGAATTCCAAGGGGATGACGGAACAACGCTGTCACAGCGAACCAGTCGGCGAGTCCCCCGACCATCGACGCTTCCGCGGTCGCGCGGAGAATGCCGAGCCAGGGAAAACGCGCTTCGAACGCGCGAGCGATGATGAAGATGACCGTCGCCGCGACGAGCAACAGCGTCGCGCGACGCTTCATGGTGTCGAGCGCCGCCTGCCGCGTTGCTTCGTCTTGCATGACCGCCATGGCGCGCGGCGCGACGGGCAGGCTCACCGCGGAATGACCTTCACTTTCGAGAAGTCGACGAGGCTCGTGCTCGAGCCGGCCGGCACGTCGACGTAGAGTACCACCGGCCTGCCACCGACCTCTCGGACGTCAACGTCGATCGTGCGCTTGGCCGCCTCGAAGTGCCGCCGCTCGCCCGTGACGCGAGGCAGCACGTTGAATCGCGCGCGCATCACGGCATCGATCGCCGACATGAATTCCGCGCCGTCGCCGGGCGTGTCCCACACCGTCACCCAAACGAACGCGTTGCCGGCTGGCGTCTTGACCAGCGCGTAGCGATCGCCATCCCATCCATTCGACGCGCGAATCGAGAGATCCTGATCGTTCGTGTGTTTGTAGACGTACAACCGGGTCCCGAATTCGCCGAAATTGTTCTGCTCGACCGTTCCGGGAATCGAGGGCAACTCGATGGCGCTCGGCTCGTCGCGCGGTTTACCGAAGTAGGCGGTGTCGTGCATGACCTGTTCGGTTGACACCGGCAGACTGTCGAACGGCAGACGTCCCTTTCGATAGTGTCCGTGAAAGCGGCGCACGAAATCGGCGCCATTGATGTAGGGAAAGAGCAGCGTCTCCTGAATCACCATCGGCGCGGAGGCAAAGACGGGCTGTGTCTTTTGCGCTTCACGAATCTCCTGGCGCATCTGCTCCCACCCGCCCGGCAGCTGGGCCGCGACGTTTCCAGATCCGCCCGACATGACGTAGATCTGCTCGTACGTCGCTTGGCCTTCGATCACGGCCTGGGCCGCCGCCGCCCGATCGTCGTCGCCCGTGATATGCTCGAGCGAATCGAGATTCACGTATTGATCCTGTAGCGCGTGCACCAGCTCGTGCATGATCGTGATCCCGGCATATTCCTCGGGCGCGCCGTTCACGACGTACAAGACTTTCGTCTTCGGATCGTAATAGCCGATGATTTGCTCGGAGAGCACGCGCACGAACAGGTCGGCGACGTGCAGCGTGTCGGGTAACAGGCCGAGCAGCTTGTAGATCGCCTCCTGATTGGCGATCTGCTTCTGCGCTTCGGGCTCGCGCAGCTTCTCGATCAGGAAATTGCGGACCTGATCGCGCGAGCGAACCTCGAGCTTGGGCGGCGTCTTGTACTTGATGCCGAGCGCGTTCTCGATCTGCGGCACGTCGGCCGCGACTTTGTCGGCGAACGGGCCACCGCCGCTGACCGCCGCGCTCTCTCGACATCCCACCAACAGGAGCGCCGAGATTCCGAGCCACGCTTTCATCGCGTCTCTTCCGCTTCCCAATCCACCTGGACGCCCGCCATCAGTCCGACGACGCGGGCGATGTCGTGCCCGCGCACAACGACTCCCTCCTGCATTAGTTGGCGGGCGAGATCCGTCTCGAGCGGCGCGAGGCTCGTGGCTCGCGTGGGGCGCGGTTCCGGTGCGGGCTTTGGAGCTTCACCATTTTCAGCGACCGGCACCGGCGCTCCGACGAACAACGCCTCGAGCTCCGCGCCAAATCGCTCGAACGCGCTGAACCCGCCGCCGCCTTGAGCTGCCTGCTCCTGCGTGCGACGCGGGGTCTCGCGTTCGACGCGCGCCAATTCCTTCATCATGTCGATGCGTTGCTGGATCAACGCCGCGGTGGCCGGCGTGTACTCGGTCACGGCTTGCATGTGGGCGCATGCCTCGTCGATCGCGTCGATCGCCTTGTCGGGACGCATCCGGTCGGTGACATACATGTCGGTGAGCTTGACCGCCGCCCGCAGCGCCTCATCGGAGATGAGCACGTTGTGATGGCGTTCCAGGCGCTCTTTCCGCGCATGCAGAATCTCGAGCGTCTCGAGCTCGCCGAGCTCGCGGATGAGCAGTTTTTGAAAGCGTCGCTCGAGCGCCGGGTCGCCTTCGATCCATCGCTCGTATTCGTCGCTCGTCGTCGCGCCGATCACGCGAAACTCTCCGCGGACGAGCGCCGGTTTGAGCATATTCGCGGCGTCCATGGCCGCACCCATCGCCGTGCCCTGCCCGATCAAGTTGTGCAGCTCGTCGATGAACAGGATCACGTCGGTCGCCGCGCTCGTCTCGGCGACGATCGCGCGAATGCGCTCCTCGTATTGTCCCCGGTAGGTCGTGCCGGCGAGAAGCGCGACGTGGTCGAGCGACAACAAGCGTACCGGTCGCAGAACGAGCGGCACCTTTTCGGCGGCGATCCTCTGCGCCAAGCCTTCGGCGATCGCGGTCTTGCCGACACCGGCCGGTCCGACGAGGGTTGGGTTGTTCTTGCCGTGGCGCAGCAGGATGTCGATGACGCGCGAGACTTCCTGCTCTCGACAGCGAACCGGCTCGAGTCGGCCGGCCCGGGCATCGGCGGTCAGGTCACGTGTGAAACGGGCAAGCACGCCGCCGGAGGATTCGTTTCTTAGGTAGTCACCAATCATGAGCGGGCGATTACGCCCGCGTCAGCCACGCGAGCAGGGCGTCTCCCCAAAACAACGTGAGCAATGCAGCAGGCGCAAGGAATACACCGAAGGGCACGAGTGGTGTCTCGAACGGCGGCGAGCCGAGCGCGAGCTCCGTTTGCTCGCGCGCGTGCCCGCGTCGTATCAGCGCGATTGGAATGACGACTCCGGCGAATGCCACCGCGCCAATGGCCGCGCCCATGAACACAGTGATGAGCGCGCGGGTTGGACCGAGCGCAGCCCCAACGAACGCCATCAGCGTCACGTCGCCGAGCCCCATCGCTTCGCGCTTCGTCATCACCTCGCCGAGCCAACCGACGATGGCGATCATTCCCGCGCCCGCGCATGCTCCCACTAGAGCGTCATACGGCGTCGCGAATACCAAGGTTTCGCCGCGGAAGAACGCGATCACCGACGTCACGAGCGCGAAGCCGAGCCCGAACAGCGTGAAGCCGTCGGGGATCAGATAGTGTCGCACGTCGGTCATGGCGACGCCGAGCAGCACGGTGCCGAACACCGCGACGCGAAACGCGGTGAACGACGGACCAAAGTACCGAACCGAGAACAGCCAGCCAAGCGCCACGACCAGCTCGACGAGCGGGTACATCACAGAGATCTGCTCGTCGCAGCAGCGACAATGTCCGCGCAACGCGATCCAACTCACGATCGGCACGTTCTCGAACCAGGCGAGTTGGTTGCCGCACTGCGGACATCGTGAACGCGGTCGCAAGATCGATCGCTCGTGCGGCCACCGGACGATGCACACATTCAGAAACGAACCAATGCACGCACCAACGAGGAACGCGTAGGTCTGAGCCAGAAACGGCGGAAACGAATTCATTACTGACGAAGCTCGTAGAGAAGGATTCCCGCCGCGACCGCGACGTTGAGTGATTCGACATCTCGCGACAGCGGCAGTGCGACCAAACGCTCGGCGTGAGCGCGAGAGAGCGCCGACAGTCCCGCACCCTCGTTCCCGACAACGATTCCCAAGCGCGGCGGCGGCCGGAGCCCATCGAGGGGGTCGCCCGATGCGTCCGCGGCCCAGATGGAAATCGACTGTTGGCGTCGGAACGAGTCGAGCTCGTCCCAGGTACTAACGAGGCAGGAATGATGGAACTGCGCACCCATTGCGCTACGGACGACTTTAGCGTTCCAGAGGTCAACGGTTCCTGGTAGACAAATTGTCGCCGTGGCCCCGAACGCCGCCGCCGTTCGGACGATAGTTCCGACGTTTCCGGGGTCTTGAATGGCATCCAAGATGAGCAATCGGAGAGGCTCGGCAGGCGGTATCAGGAGATCCGCAAGGGCGCGGCTGGGGACGGCAGCGATCGCCAGGATACCTTGCGGCGACTCCGTCTCAGCGGCGCTGTCAAAGTCGCTCGATCCGACCTCTTCGGTTACAATGCCGCGATGGCGAATGTTCTCGAGCAGCGTCTGGCGACGCGCCTCGTTGCCCTGCTGCGGCCCGATCAGCACTGCTCTCACCTCGAGTGGCGACCTAAGCAGTTCCTCGACCGTCCGGATGCCTTCAGCGACAAACAGGCCTTGCCGTTCTCGAGCTTTCCGCCGTCGGAGGTCGCGAGCCAGGGTCAGGATCTTCATTCGGGAATGTGTCTTGCCTTTTTCACGGCCGTTTCCTTCGAACTAATGGAATGCTACCCATGAGACGATTCGCTGCGTGTGCGGCAATGGCCGCGATGGTAGGGATGTCGGCGGGATGCGGCGTCTCGCAACAACAGGAAGTGCAGATCGGCGCCCAGCAAGCCCAGCAAGTCAACGCGCAATTGCCGATCGTGCAGGATCCGGTCGTCAATCGCTACTTGAACATTCTAGGGGACTCACTCGCTCACGTGACGTCGCGCGCAGATCTGGACTGGCACTTCTACATGGTGAACACGAACGACTTTAACGCGTTCGCCCTTCCCGGCGGATACATCTACGTGAACCGCGGCGTCGCCGAGCGGTCGGACCGGATGGACCAGTTCGCATCGGTGATCGCGCACGAGATCGGACACGTCGTGCTTCGCCACTCTGTCAAGCAAATGGAGCAGATGCAAGGCGCGAACGTCGGCGTGACGATCGCGTGCGTGCTGACCGGCGTGTGCAACAGCGGATTGGCGCAGGCCGGCATCAATGTCGCCGGCCAGGCAGTGTTCGCCAAGTTCAGTCGCGAAGATGAAGCCCAAGCCGACGCCGCCGGCGTCGACGAGCTCGTTCGCGCGGGTATCAATCCGAACGGCATGCCCGAGATGTTCCAGAAGTTGATCGCCGAGCGACAGACCAAACCGGGCGGCCTCGAGGCGTGGTTCACCGATCACCCGCTCGAGGAAGATCGCGTGCAGGCCACGAGAGACCAGATCGCCCACGTGAACCCGGCGATCATTCGCACGCTGACGTCCGACACTCGCGCGTTTCAGGATTTCAAGACGCGCGTGCGATCGTTGCCGGCGCCGCCGGTGGCAAGCCGGTAACGGTGGAACGGTGGAACGGTGGAACGGTAACGGCAACGCACTTTCGTTCCACCGTTCAGTGAGCGAAGCGAGCGTCCGTTCCACCGTTCCACCGTCCTACAGCTTCGCGACAACGCCCTTCACTAGCCGCTGAAACGTCGCCGCGGCGCGCGCGGTGGCCTCGAGCACATCCCTGTGCGTGATCGGAGTGGCAGTCAGACCGCACGCCAAATTCGTGATGCAGCTGAAGCCAAGCACGCGCATGCCGATCGCGCGCGCCACGATGACCTCAGGGACGGTCGACATACCGACGGCATCGGCGCCGAGGAACTCGAGCATCCGCACTTCCGCGGCCGTCTCATACGCCGGACCGAGAAGCCCGGCATACACGCCCTCACGGAGCAAGATCTTCTCGTCCTTGGCCACGGTGCGCGCGATGTCGGCAAGTGACTCGTCATACGGTGCCGACATATCAGGAAAGCGCGTGTCGTCCGGCTCGACTGCACCGATGAGCGGATTCCGGAACATGAGGTTGATGTGATCGCGAATCAGCATCAGATCGCTCGGCTGCCAAAGACGATTCACACCGCCCGCTGCGT
>DASYSU010000084.1:0-5120 GCA_036002925.1 Gemmatimonadaceae bacterium
CGTCGCGGATGGTGAAGTCCCACGTGGCGAGTGATGTTCGCGGAGTGGGGCCGGCGGAGAGGACGGGGAAGTCGCGCGTCTCGTATTGTCCGGGTGGAAGACGGCCGGCGGGTGCGGCGGCGCGGTGACTGTGGAATCCGCGAGCGATGAACGGTTTGTCGGCCATGATCGTTCTCCGTCGACGAGCAGCGGGGGTCGGGGCGTCAGCTATCGGCATTTCTAGCTGCAGCAATCGCTGTAGTTATTCTAATCATGCTGACCCGACGGCTCGCGCCGAAAGACTTGCGCTCCAGTCCAATTCGCCGCGAATCTCGGCGATCTTATTGACTCTTCACGAGCATTTACTCATCGCCCGACCCAACGTAGCGAGCGGCGCTGCTCGCGGCGGTGATACGCTGTTGAGTTAGCTTGACACGGGCGACTGTGCGACTGACAATGGCGGCGGCCAGCTCGGAGAGCACCATGATTCTCGCACGACAAGCTCTCTCTGCCGCCAGGCCGCCGCCGACCCGGTGTGTGCGCTTCCCTTCGGAGCAAGTGCGACCTCGCTCACGCACGTCACCACCGGAATCAAGGAGGTTCGAATGCAACGACTCCTGCTGGCTGTGCTGGCCTTTGGCATTGCGTCGCTCGCGAGCGCTTGTAGCGATGCCAGTGTGTCTACGCCGCCAAACAGAATTGCTGTCAACGGCCCGAATTTCACGAGACCAGTGCCTTCGCCCACTCTCGACGGCGTCATCGGCGCCGGCGAGTACAACGGCGCGGCAACAGTGACGTTCAACGCGGACTTACCGTCTGGCGGTACGACGCCGGTGACCGTCTATATCACGCACGATAATACGCACATGTACCTGGCCGCCACATTCGATCGCGGCTCACCGTTTCACCTGAACGATATCGTCGGCTTCGAGTTTGACAACGACAACGATGGGATCCGCGAAGACGGAGACGATATCGTGCTCTCAGGCCCGACCGACCCCGCATTCGTCGTACACTCTGGCGGCGATTACTACCGTTTCAGCAACGGAACCGCCAACCAATCGGACGAATTCCCCATTTCCGAGGGTGGAACGATTGACGTCTTGTCCGTCTTCGGCGTGTCCGGTACGACCGGCGTGTTCGAGTTTCGCCACGATCTGAACAGCGCGGACGACGCACATGACTTCTCAATCGATCCGACGCCTCCGCAGACGGTCGGCGTACAAATCTCGGTGTCGCTCGAAGCGGATCCCGTAGGATCAAACACCTACACGCACTCGTTCAAACCATCTTTCACGACGTACTGCCAACTGACGATCAGCAAGAAAGCCACGAGCGTGACCTGCCCGTAGCGGCGGAGCGCCGCGGCGTTCCGGACCATCGCTCTGCAGACGCTTGCGACGGCCGCGTTGGCCTTCGTCGATCGTTAGCAATCGTTAACGATCGTCGAAGGTCGCGAGCGCCAGAATTCGCGGATGCCCACGAACGTGAGTGCCGAGATGCACGAGGAGCCTGACGGCGAACGACGGAGCCGCGCTTGGCTTTTGGGGCGCTTCTGGCCGTGGTAGCGGGTTGCTGGTGACGTCCTGCGGCAATCGCGCGGTCTGGCACTCGCGTTACGTGGCACTCGCGTTGTTCAGCTGGTGGCTGTCGCCGGTTGTTGCATCGGCTCCGGCGTTGAGGCGATTTCAGGGGCCGCTGCCTTTGACTTCGGTGCGATGCGTCGCACCCGCTTGATCAGATTCCAATTCGCGAGGGCGTAGCGGCGGCAATGAGTAAATGCTCATGACACGCTGTTAAGCGCGCGGCACAGTAGACGGCAGATGCTGCCGTGTGAGCATTCGTGGAAGCCGCGCTGGCCGTTCCACCGTTCCACGTTCCAGCGTTCCCTAGGGTTCCCCGTCACGCCGGGTCTGCCATCTCAAGTCGGATGTCTGCCGTCAGACTTCGAGCGATGGCCGAAGCGTCGAGGGTCGCCGAGTCTCAGCGCGGGAGGCTCAAGACTCGGTCGGTCTTGAATGGTTCGCCATGCACATCGTGTTGACCCGCGATTGGGCGACTCAAGCATTCAAGAATGTGGATAATGTCACAAATCGCTGGTGTAAATGACATGAAATTGCACTTGATGATCGGTATGGTGGTGCCGATAGTTGGTTAAAGGCAGAGATGTAGGCATCTCGCCGACTTGGAGGTCGGGGAAAATGGAATCAGACGGCATGTTGCGGCATCTCGCGTACTTTGAGGAGCTGGCGAAACTCGACGAATCGGATCCTGGCTGGCGCTCGGTGAGCGCCGGTCTCGTGACGATGCGACTCGTCGACAGTTGGTTGGCCGGCGGAGTGCAAGGCGGCACCGACTCCTGGGCGATAAGTGCTGTGCGTTCGGCGCTCGACGAGATGCCAAATACGACGCCCATCCGGCGAATTCTCTGCACGATTGTCGATTCGATCGCCGCGTTGACACTGAGCGAGTCGCATGCATTGAGTCCACGCTTGATGGCGTACGGCCAGGCACTCGAGTACGATGCCAAGTGGTCGCTCGCGGTGGACGTATATCAAACCATTATTGCTCATTCGAGTCCGGTCGATGATGCGGATCTGGTCGTCGCCGCGTTTCTTCAACTCGCATTCTGCCACCGCACGCTCGGTGATCTGGATGCCGCTGCCGTCGCGTATGAAGACGCGTCGCGTGTGGCCTTGGCGGCCGGTGATATGATCGGTGTGCTGCGAGGGCGGCTTGGCGACGCAAAGATCGCGATGGCCCGCGGAAACTTGCCGCATGCCGAGGTGATACTCGAGGAAACGATCGAGCGGGCCAAGTCGAGCGGATTAGACGACGTTCAAGCCCGCGCCCTCACTGACCGCGCATTTATCGCCGGCTCGGCAAGACGCTATGACCAGGTGATCCGCTTTTCGTATGATGCGCTCGAACTCTCCAAAAGTCAGCGCGACCGGGACCGTATTCTGACGAACATCGCGACCGGATTTCGTTATCTCGGCCTGATGGACGTCGCGCGTGATGCGTATCTCGTGCTCGCCGCAACGGCGCAAGAGCAGTACATCCGTTGGATGTCGGAGCTCAACCTGATGGAGTTAGCCGCCGCGCAGGGGATCGAGCTCGAGTTCGACAAGTATCGACGCGATCTAGAGGGAGCGGATTTCACGCCGCAGTTGCGCGTGACATATCTCCTGCACGTCGGCCGTGGATACACCGCGCTTGGCGATGCCGGAGTTGCTATTCCGTATCTCGAACGAGCCATTGAGCTCGCGTCGCAGCATCACCTCAACCAGCTGATGTTCGAAGCCGAAGAGGCGTTGGCGGGCGCCAAGCGACGCGAGCTGCGGCCCGAGAGGCATCGTGCGGAGCCGGTCGACCCATCGGTTCAGACTGTCATCGATGCAATTCACGAAATGAAAGCAACCGCAGGAATCGCATAACAGAACGGACCGGCGCTAGAGAGGCCGGTCCGTCACGAGCGGATAATTCGACTGTCGGTCGCGCCTATTCAATACAACGGCCGGCCGAGTCAACGAAACCACTGCAGGTATCACTCTTGGGACGCGGCGCAGTGACATCGCTGCACGCGGCCAAAACAAAGGAGGAAATAGCGAGCGCGAGGAGGACGAGTGGGCGGCGTGACATGGGCGCGATCTCCATCGAAGGCGTGGCTCGTGAAGGCGTTTTCTTGGCGGGAAACAACTGAACGAGATTCTAGGGTCGCGGCTCGAAGCGTAAACTCGCATTTTGTGTCAGGTTTTCGCTGTTTCATGACACCGATCCCGATCCAGAGTGGACGTCGTCGCATTCCTTCCACGTCATCTCCTGTCGCACCTCAAGGTCGTCGTCGGTTCGGAGCACTCCCTCACTCCCGTTGCGAGTTGGTCGGAGCTCCAGACCACGGTCCAACACCAGGCCACCGATATCGTCGTCGCTGATCCGTCGGCAACGGGTTCGGTCGAGGTCGAGCCGCTCGAATACCTTCGCCGTCACTACCCTTCCCTTCCGGTCGTCGTCTACACACTGCTCGCTCCCGCGTCGATCAAGGCGATCGTGCGGCTAGCCAAGTCGGGCGTCGAGCATGTGGTCCTCAACCGATTCGACGACGAGCCGCGACGCTTTCTGGAGCTGCTCGAGAGCACGCCCGGTTACGCGTTGGGTGATCGAATGTTGTTGGAGCTGGCCGGCTCCATGTCGTGTCTCCCGGTCACGGTGGTCCGCGCAGTCGATCAGTTGTTTCGATCGCCGGCGCGTTTCAAGAATGCTCAAGACGTCGCCACGGCGGCGGGGATGAACCTCCGCACGCTGTATCGGAATCTCGAGCCAGCAGGGATCTACTCGGCACGATCGTTAGTCGTGGCGGCACGGCTGCTTCGGGCGCACGCGTACTTGCAGGACCCTGGACGGTCGATCAAAGACGTGGCGGCCAAGTCGGGCTACCACTCGTCGTGGCAGCTCTCGCAGCAGATGCGCGAGATGACAGGGTACACGACCGAACAGGCTCGTCGTGAATTGACCGGGGATGCACTCGTCTCACTGCTCGCCGAGCAAGTGCGGCGAAGGAGACATAAGCAATGACGTTGCACGTCGTACCGGGATCGGCCGCCGCGCAGAGCGCGCGACCGGCGAGCCCGCAAGGACAGTCGAAGGAGTCGATGGCGTTCGGGAAAACACTGCGGGTGCTCATCGTGGACGATGAGCCATCGATTTGCAAAGCGCTCACCATGGCGATGACGCGGGCGGGCTACGAAGCCGTCGCGGCACAGTCCGGGGAGTCGGCGCTGTCGATCATTCGCACGGAGCACGTCGACGTGATGCTGGTCGACTTTCGCATCCCGGACATGCGCGGCGACGTCGTGTTCGAGCTCGCGGCCGGGTATCAGCCGCATCTCCGCTATCAGACGTTATTCATGACCGGCGACATCACGGACCGCGCGCAAGAGCTCATCGCGGCGTGCAAGTGTCATTTCTTAAGAAAGCCGTTCGATCTGAACGACGTGTGGAACTCGATCGCGGCGCTGGCGCCGCGGATCCACGACGCGGCTGGGTGAGCTGAAGTCGGCCTAGTGGATCGCCGCTCTCACGCGCCGGGAGCTGCCTAGGGAATAAGCGGCGGCCGCGCCGGAGTGGCGTGGGTCGTGTCC
>DASYSU010000085.1:0-8848 GCA_036002925.1 Gemmatimonadaceae bacterium
CTCACCAGCGGATCGCCGCGACGAATGGCGGCGAATCTCGGAATCGGAAGCCCGGCCTTGGCGAGCAGGCCGTTGATGACGTGCTTGCGGAGGCAGACCGCAGTCGTGTAGCTCGACGCGCCCGTGAACGGAATCTTGAAGAGCTCGAGGACCGAGATGACCGCCGACTCGAGTGTCGCGATGCCGTCGATGCCCTCGCACATATTGAAGGCGAGATCGAATTTCCCGCGGCGCATCTTCTCGATCCACTTCCCGTCCTGGTAGACCGGGACGTAGCCGACCTCGTTGCCTTCCGACACGAGCGCCTTTTCGATCGCCTCGACGGTGCCGAGGATGAGTTGGTCGGGCTTCGTCGCATACGCCGACGCGCCGTCGAACAAGATCGCGATCTTCACGCGACTTCCTGGGCCGCGAGAACCGGGCGTCGCGCGGTGCGTAACGAGACACGATTCCGCTCAGCGGCGGCGAGAAGCGCGGTCTGAATGAGCTCGTCGTAGCCAATGCCGGCTGCGCGCGCGGCTTTCGGAAGGCAGGAATTGTCTTCCGGGTTCGGAAGAATTCCGGGCAGCGGATTCACCTCGACGATGTTCGGCACGCCCTCGCCATCGAGGCGGACGTCGATGCGCGACCAGTCGCGGCAACCGAGCACGCGGTACGCACGGAGGACGACGTCCTCGATCGCCGCCTGAAGGCGCGGATCGATGCGTGCCGGGCACTCGAAGATGTCGAGCGGATCGCTCGGCGTGTCCCAGATCCATTTGGCTTCGTAGCCGTAGATCGGCAGCGCGCCGTCGGGAAGCGAGGCGAAATTCATTCCGACGAGAGGAAGCACTCGAGCGCCGTCGCCGTTCCCGAGGACGCCGCAGGTGAACTCGGCGCCAGGAAGAAACGCTTCGGCGATCACGGGTTGCGCGTAGGTGTCGAGGAGAAATCGCGCCTGCGCCTCGAGCTCGTCGTTGCTGCGGACGAGGTTTCGCTCGGTGATTCCCTTGGATGAGCCTTCTTGCACCGGTTTGAGAAACAGCGGCGCACTCGGGCTGGCGAGCGGCGTCCGACGCGAGGCGCTGAGCCACGCGTCCAGCGATCGCTCGGAATCGATCAGAGTGAAGGCCGCGTTCGGAATCCCGTTGACGCTGAGGACTTCCTTGGTCCGCGCCTTGTGAAGGCAGAGCGCGAGCGTGAACGGATCGCTGCCGGAGTAGGCGACGTCGAAGAACTCACAGATCGCCGGGACGTGGCCTTCGCGATTCGAGCCGCGGAGTCCTTCGGCGATATTGAAGACGATGTCGGGGCGTTCGGCGCGGAGGCGCTCGGGGAATTCTTCGGTCGCTTCGAGGCGGATGACGTCTCCACAGGCGGAGAGTGCGGAAGCGACGGCGTCGATCGTTTCGGCGGAGTCCCACTCCGCGTACGCGTCGTCGATACTGGGAGGCTCTTCCTCCGAGCGAGGCTCCGAAGAGATCGCGCTCACCAGCCCTACGTTCGGCTCAGGTTTTTGGTTGTACGCGAAGCCGATGCGCGTCATCCCGTCTCAGTTAGTCGTCCGCGGCGTTGGTGCCGCCAGAATCTCGAGCTGCGAGAAGCGCCGCGTCTTTCCGTCTCCCACATCCGGGGCAAGACAAATGCCATTTGTGATGGTGGCGCAAAATACGAACACGGATTTTTTCGCGCAATGATTTTTTTTTGGTTGCTGGTCGCTGGTTGCTAGTTGCTGGCAACTGCTAGCAGCAGTAACGGTCGTTCGTCGTTCGCCAGCAACCGGCAACCAGCACCAGCCACTGCTTCACACCTTGTGATAACCAATTCGCGCCGCCTCTCGACGATCCTCGGCAACATAAAACTCGAAATCGGAGAAAAATCCCGGCGCTTCCCTCTGGAGAAGACGAAGCGTCGCGATCGCCATGCGGCGAATTTCCAGCTCAGCGCCTTCGCTCGAGCGGAGCTCGAGCATCGTGCGCCAGGCGCGCGCGTTTCCCGTGACGACGATCTTCGTCTCGGTCGCATTCGGTAAAACCGCCCGCGACGCCTCTCGCGCCATCTTCCGACGATGAACCTTGTCGGCGATCCAGCCGTATCGCTCCATGAGCTGCGCCACCAGCTGCACGTAGGCCGCCTGCGCGCCTTCCATCTGCGATCGCCACGTTGCCTCGAGCCCCTCGTCTCCGAGGATGGCGGGTGGCACCACGAAGTTGGCCACCGACTCGTCGACGTAGCGCTGTGAGAGCTGCGAGTAGGCGAAACCGGCGCGATGACGCACCAGCTCGTGCGTGAGCGATCGACTCACGCCCTCGAGGAGAATCGTGTAGTTCGCGTGCTCCAGCACGCTGCCGTGGCCCTGCTTCTTGATGTTCTCGAGGTACTCGCGCGTCTCTCGCTTCGCCGGATTGTGCTGGCTCATGTAACAGAGTCGTCCAGCGAACTCCGCGAGACGCTCACCGTCGGTGCTCTCGCCGATCCAGTTCACCGGCAGGTGCTCGGGCGCCGCGAAGTCCGGGCGAGAGACGAGCGTGAGAACGGGCTCGGTGTAGTAGCGTGTCGTCGAGGTCGAGGCGGGCATGTCGAGTTGCGAGATCGGGAGGACCGGTGCGATGGCGAGACGAGGGAGGAAGCGCGAAATCAACCGGATCGTGGCTCAGCCGACAAGTTGCGATCGACCGACGCCCGCCTCACGTGGCTTCGTCGAGCAGGTCGAGTCGCAGGCGCGCATAGGCGCGATCTCGCTCGACCCGGTCCAATGCCGCGCGCGCGCGGGATGGAAGGGCATCGAGCGCCGGATCGTATTTGATCGCATCGAGGGCGCGTTCGCCTGCGAGCGCAACCTTTACCCCCGGGTTGAAGATGTTCTTGGGATCGAATGCCGCTTTCACCTCGCGGAATCGATCGAGTACCTCGGCGGACCAGACGCGTGGCAAGAGCGGCGTGCGAAGTCGTCCGTCGCCGTGCTCGCCAGCAACCGTTCCTCCTAGTGCCGACGTGAGCGCGGTAACGCCGTCGAGAATCCGATCGACGCGCTCGCGCCACCCTCGGCTCCGTACGTCGACGAGCGCATTGACGTGAGCGTGCGAGTCACCGGCGTGTCCGAAGATCACGCCGCGCGTCTCGTTGGCTGCGAGAATCTCGCGCACGCCGCGGACGTATGCGGGCAACTTCTCCGGAGCCACGGCGCAATCCTCGACGAACTGCATCGATCGCAGATTCGGATCGAGCCGAGCGAGAATCGGACTGGCGGCGTGTCGAAGCTCCCACAGCTCCGTCTCGGCATGCTGATCGAGGGCGATGCGAACCGTCGTCGCGCCTGCTTGCCGAAAAATCTCCTCGACAACGCGCGCCGCCGCCTCTGCCGAATTTCCATCGTCGGCCTCGACCTCGGCCAGCAGTGCCGACTCTGTGCCGGCGGGAACTTGACGCGCCGCGCCTCCCGAGGCGGCGACGTCGAGAAAGGTCCGATCGAGCAACTCACACGCGACCGCGCCGGCCGTCCGCGCTCGACCGGCGGCGACGACAGCCTCCTCGAGTGAGGCAAATGCGCCAAGGATGCTGCTCGTCGCCTGCGCGACCGGCGCGAGATCGAGCTCGATGTCGACGAACAGCGCCAGCGTCCCTTCGCTCCCGACGAGTAAATCCACGAGCTCCGACGATCGCACGAAGGCCGCGAGTCCATAGCCCGACGAGTCCTTGATCACTCCCTCGTGCACCGACGGCGCTCGCGACTCAGCGGCGACCAGCTTCTCTTTGACGCGAGAGAATCGCGCGATTGCCGGAACGCTCTCAGGTACCGGCGATCCGCGCCGCAGCTCGGCTCGATTGCCGTCGTCGAACACGCAATCGAGCGCGCGCACCCACCGTCGCGTCGCGCCGAAGTGCATCGAGTGTGAGCCGGCGGCGTTCGTCGACGCCATCCCCCCGATGGTGCAGAATGCGCCACTCGACGGATCAGGCGGAAAACGAAGTCCGTGCTCTCGCGCCGCGCGATCGACTTCGCCGCG
Source organism: Gemmatimonadaceae bacterium (assembly GCA_036002925.1). Taxonomy (GTDB): domain Bacteria; phylum Gemmatimonadota; class Gemmatimonadetes; order Gemmatimonadales; family Gemmatimonadaceae; genus JAQBQB01. The sequence goes on from DASYSU010000085.1 coordinate 3,987, forward strand.
GAGCACGCCAGGACCAACGCGGATCGTTCGCCTCGCGATATCCACCGGCGCCATGTCGCGCCAGCGGCTCAGATCGACGATGACTCCGTCGCCGATCGCGCCACCGGGCATGCTACTCCCCGAGCCGCGCGCGATGAGCGGTGTGCCCGAGGACGATGCCCACCGCACAAGCGTCGAGAGATCGTCAGCGTCCGCCGGGAGCGCGACAGCTCGCGGTATCGCGCGCCCAATGCCGGCGGCCTCCGAGTACACGGCGCGCGCGTCGTCGTCGGCGCGAAAAACGCCGCGGAACCCAATTGGCGGAACGATTCCTCTCATCGTCTGGCTTATCTTCCCAACATTCTCGATATAGTCTAACCGTGCATCGATCCGCCCGACGGACGCGGGAGCGAATGGCCCAGCCGGACGAACTACAGCGCGCGAAGGCATTCTGCCGGGAAATCTTTCCCGACGTCTCGCGTACCTTCGCACTCAGCATTCGACTGATACCGGGCGAGCTCGGCGCCGCCGTGCGGTACGCGTATCTCATCTGTCGCATCGCCGATACGATCGAGGACGAGCCTCAACTTCCCGCGGTTGAGAAAGCGTCGCTGCTCGATCTGCTGACCGCCTGCTTCGATGACGCGGCCGCCGCGACTCAGTTGTCGTCACGCGCCGCGACACTCGAGGGCGACGCACGCCACCTCCGCCTCGTTCGAAACACCGATCTCGTCTTCACCGCGTTTCGCGACCTGCCCGAGTCGACCCGACAACCGGTTCGCCACTGGGTCGGCGAGATGATTGCCGGGATGCGAAAGTTCGTCCTCGCCTACCCCAATGGAATCCGCATCCAGAGTCTCGACGAGTACAAGGAGTACTGTTATTACGTCGCGGGCACCGTCGGTTTTCTGCTCACCGATCTGTGGCACGAGTACGTGCCGAGCATCGGGCCGGGCCAATACCGGATTCTTCGCGATCACTGCCAAGCATTCGCCGAAGCACTGCAGACCGTGAACATTCTCAAGGACGTCGCGCGCGACGCCGAGCACGAGAACGCGATCTACATTCCCGAGGAATTACTCCGTGACCACGGCAGCGCGCAGACGAGCATCCTCGCGCTCGATCGGGCGCAGCAGAATCAAGCAGCGCTCGCGCCGCTCATGGAGCTCGCGTGGCGCGACCTCGACGAGGCAACCGCCTACTTGCTCGCCATTCCTCGCCGCGCGTTCGCGATCCGGATCGCGTGCGCGCTGCCTCTGCTTTTCGCGTACGCCACGTTGCGCGACCTGGCGAAACGGCCAGGCGCGCTCGCCCGCCGTGAGGTAGTGAAGATCTCTCGCGCCGAGGTGAAGTCGCTGACGGTGCTCAGCATGCTCGGCGCCGTGAGCAACCGCGCGATGACGGCTCTTGTCGATCGCACGCGCCGCGTCGATGGTGTTGTCGTCGGGTAGCAAGCCGCGGAATGACACGGAATAGGCGGAGTACCGCAGATTAGATGAATGGGCTGCGCCGAGTTAAAGATTCACGCCACTCAGTCACCTAGTAGCCGCGACCAACAATTCTACTCTGCGGTATTCCGTTGATCCCGCGGATTCCGCGGCCAATCTCGATCATCGCTGTCTGGGGAATTCGCTCGACGCAGCCGCGCCCGCAGCAGGACCGGATGAGAGCAGTCCCTAGAATCGTCGTGGCGGGATTGCAGTGGCCGCGGCGACGATTGCGCCGAGCAGCGAATCCGCCGCGCGCGAGCTGAACTCGCCGCGCTCGAGCTTGTCGAGAAGCTGCTCGAGCGAGAGTTGGGCGCGCGTCACGATGCGTGATTGCAGCGCGCGCGCTCCGGCGATCGCGATTGCCGGAGCGATGATAAACGGTGCCGCGGCGATCACCGACGTCACGCCCATCACGAACAACGCGCCGGTCGCCGCCGCACCGGCGATCGACGAGCCGGCGGCCTGCCGCACAGACATCGCGCGGTGGCTTCGGAAGTCCGCGTCCAAGCCCACGTGTACGCGGCTGTCGTCGACCGCGATCGCCGTGGCCGAAACCTCGAACGCGCGCGACAACGCGTAGTCGCGGCCGCCCACACGGAGCGCACGTTTCACCCCGACGACGAAATCGCGCCGCGGCTCCCAGACGATTCGATCCTGGTGGTACCGTTTCACGATCAACAACTCTTGCCGCTGCATCCACCCGTCGATCGACGCGAGAACGTCGGCGGGAATTCCGGCTACCGTCCGCGCCGCGCGTACGCGGCTCGGTCCAAAGAGGCTCGCGCCGATGCCGTGTTCGTCATCCGGTGCGACGGATCGCGTTCGTTCCTCGGCCAATGCCTGTCGCAGGTTCTGCGGCGACAGTCCAACCTCTTTGCCCAGGTCGAGCAGCTGCTCCTCAGTGAATTCCTCGACCGGGTCGCCGCTCGTGCCCTGCAGCTCGGCGGCGCGCGCAAGCACGCGCTCGAGCGAGGCGCGATCGAGTCGGGCGGCGGGAAGGTTGGAGGGAGACGGATCGGGCATGTCTAAAAACTACTGATACTGCGGTGCGACAGCGCTCATACCAAATAACGATACCAGCGTTCGACGGTTTCAACCCGCCTCAGATCCCCCCCAACACGACGTCGATCTGCTTCGTCACCGCGCTCAGAATGGCCTGAGGAATCGGAAACGCGGCAGTGAACGCCGCGCTGGCGTCGCCCGTCGGCGCCGGCTTGCCGAGCGTCTGCAGATAGAATCGCATATACCCGGAGACGAGATCGGGCGCGACTCGCTGAAGCAAAATCGCCCCCGCCTGAACGGCGCCGTTGCCCGAGTAGCCGACCGTCGCACCGGACCGCTGTTCTGCCGGCGTCGTATTGTCGGCGATGGCTTCCTCGACCAATCGAGCGACGGCCTCGTGCACGAAGACGTACAACGGCTCGGCCGCGGCCTCGGGCGTCTTCGGGTATTCGACGGCGATCATGTTGGACTGCTTGCCATCGTTGACTGTTCGCCCTTCGCCGCCGAGCGGAATCGAGAGGACCAAATCGCCGGCGGCCTGTTGGGTGTTGTTCAGAAAGCGCGACAGCTTCGGATAGTATTGCGAGACCCATTGCTGATTGAACTGCGCGAACGCCGCGCCGCGCGTCTGCTGCTCGCTCGTCCAATACGCGTGGAAGAAGCGCGTGTTCTCGTCCTGCAGACTCTGAACGAACAGACGCAGCCAGTTGCGATCCGCCGGCGACGAGAAGTTCGCGGCGAGGATCGCGATCTCTTGCTGCATTTGTGGATCGCTCGCGGCGCGGGGGTTGCCCGACGAGCGAATGAACAGATCAGTTGCGTTCACGATTTCCTGAAACGACGGAAAGTACATCGCGAGGAACTGTCCGTTCGTGAGTGCTGGGTTGGCCGCGAAGCGCGCCGACAGATCCTGGCGGTTGGCATCGAGCTGGGTCACGACGTTCTTTTGCCGCTTGAGCGCCGTGATGTCTTGTTTGTAGCCGCGAGCGAAAAACGGAACGTGCCCGGTGTCGCTCGTGAGGAGCGCGAACCCGTGCAGCCACAGGTCCACATGTTCCGCAGTCTTGATTTGCCAACCGGGTCGGGTCGGCTGTCCAGCTTGCGCCCCCGCGTTCGTCCGCGGCGCCAAGAGCGCGCCGAACAACATCGCGCCGAGCGCGACGCTGATTCGCCTGGCTCGATGGCGAGAGAGTGAAATCTGCATGTCTGTCATACACCGCTCAGGTCGTCCTGAGTCCTTGCAAGATGCGGCGCGCCGCTCACGCGAGCTCGGCGCTACTGTGTGGCCGCTGGTCGCCCGCAAGCCGGGCAGAACTTCCACCCTAGCTCGAGCTCGGATCCGCAGGCGGGACAGTTCATCGTCGTCACGTTCTGGCCGCAATGCGGACAGAACGTGATCGGACGACCAACGGGCAAGGTTTCGCCGCATGAACGGCAATGGTCGTCGGGCTTCGGCACGACCGTTCGCGTCCCGACGGCTTGCACCGGTGGATTCGACGTCCGCGGCGTTGCCGGGATCGACTGAAGGGGAGCGCTGGCCCTCGACGTCCGCGGCTCTCTTGCCGCGGGCGCCGGCGGCGGCGCGGGCGCCGGTGCCGATGAAAGCGGCGGTGGTGGCGGTGGCGGTGCTGGCTTCACCGCTCGCCGTTCGGCCGTTGCGCTGGCTGCGGCATTCGCTGTTGGCGCCGCCTCGTCTCCAGGCCCGACCGCAAGAGTCCGCAGTGCGGTAGGAGAGATCGCTACTCGAGCGCTCAAGAACTGCTTGAATGCGCCGGGATCGGGATTCACCGTCGCCAGCTCGGCGCGCAGCGCGTCGCGCATCGGATCGTCGACGATCATGTAATCGCGCGCGCCGGACAGCAGCTGCGTCAGCGTTATCTCGTAGTCCTCATTCGACTCGAGCGCGAGCTCTCGTCGATTCAGGCGGTACGGGAGAATCGTCTGATGCAACTCCGAGACGTTGAACGGCTGGGACAGATACTGTGGGAATCGAGAGCGAATCGTCCGCACCAGATGGCGGAACATGCGGTCGAGATCGTCCACGTTGAGACAGGGTTGAGGGTGGAGGGTTGACGGTGGAGGGAAGGATGGCGCCTGCGGCGCTTAACAACATGGATGGAGAAGTCCAATGCAGTTCAGTGGCGCGTAGCGCCACGCACCGTCCCTCTACCCTCCACCCTCAACCCTCCACCCTGTTGTCTTATGGCTTACTCGCGTCCTCGACTCGCTTTTCGCGCGCTTCCTCTGCGGCCTTCAACTTCGATGTTCCAAAATGGTCAAGACTTCGGGCGACGATCGACGGTTTCCCGTTCGAGCCTTCGTCGTAGCCCCAATGGTACCCCATCGCGAGACCAATGATTAGTGCGACGAGCAGCTTCCACATAATCCAAT
>DASYSU010000086.1:0-20195 GCA_036002925.1 Gemmatimonadaceae bacterium
TGATTCACACGCAGTTCGCCTACCTTCGCCATCTCGAGTAAGCCAAGCAGCGTCGAGAGAATCTGCCAGGGTTCGGCGGTGACGTCGACGAGCTCCGTCCAGAGAATGCGTGCGCGCAATGCAAGGACTGAGCGAATGATCGAGATCGCTCCGGGAATGTCGAGGGCTCGCGGAATCACCTCGTGCATGTTGGGCTGGCGAGCGGTGCGCAACACGCGGTCGACCGCCGACAACAACTCGGAGAGCGACAGCGCCAGCGGAGCCTGCGGAGGTGCGGGCGCTTGCGGGAGGTACGCGCGCGCGAATTGGTTGCGTCGCTCTTCACCCCGTCGCTCCAACAGGTCGACGACTTCTCGCATCTGTTGATACTCGAGCAACCGCCGCACGAGCTCGGCGCGCGGATCTTCCCAGTGCTCCTCGTCGCCGCGCGGCAGGAGCATTTGTGCTTTGATCCGCAACAGACGCGCTGCCATCTCGAGATACTCGGCAGCCTCATTCAGGCCGAGCGTGCGAATGCGGATCACGAACTGCTCGCAGATGCGCGCGATGGGGATGTCGTAGATGTCGACCTTTTCGTCTCGGATGAGCGCGAGCAGCAGATCGAGCGGCCCAGAGAACGACGTCAGCTCGACGACGAAGCTCGACTCGGCCGGCGGTCCATTCGGATCCGGAGCGTAGGTCATCGTCATTGTGATTGACTCACGTCAGCCATTGATCGAGTGACGGTAGCGAGTACGGCCTGGCCCAGTCCATGAGTACTCTCCCGAATACCAACGCCGGACGCATCCACGTGCCAAGAATACCGTTTGGCAATGCCAGCAAAATAAGAAGAATGACGATGCCGTATCGGCCGACCTGCTGGTAGCGGACCGCCCAGGAGACCGGCAGCAAATACTTCATCACATGCGATCCGTCCAGCGGCGGGATCGGGATCAGGTTGAATGCAATCAACACGAGATTCAGATACAGCGCCTGGAACATCATGGCCTGAAGGATTCCAAGCGTCGGCGTCGCGCCCGGCAGCGCGCGACCCACCAACCCGACAAGGACGAACACGATCACCGAAGCGATCGCCAATAGCAAATTCACAAACACGCCCGCCAGCGAGACGATGATGTCGCCCCGTTTGAAGTTCCGGTAGTTCCTTGGATTCACCGGCACCGGCTTGGCCCCGCCGAGCAACAATCGGTGCCCGCTGCCGAACCACAGCAGCAGCGGGAGCAGAACCGTCATGAACGGATCGATGTGCTTGATCGGATTCCAGGTAAGACGTCCCAGCGCCAAGGCGGTGTTGTCGCCCTGCTTGAGTGCCGCGTAGCCATGCGCGTATTCATGCGCGATGACTGAAAACAGCAGCACCGGCACGATCAGCAGAAAGTCCTGGAAATGCTGCAAAGTCAGGATTGGAGGCGAGTGGCTGGACGCCCGACGCGTCGAGCCCGCGACGGCGCGGCTGCACCGCGCCCTGAGTCATTGGCGCGAAAGGTAGTCGCGCCGCGAATGCGTGTCAAAGCGTTATCGCGCCTTGACTTTCGCACTTTCAAAACCTAGGTTCAAGCCTTCGCGAGCCCCGCGAAAATCACGCATTTTTTGGAGATTTCCTTCGTGCCGAATATCGCATCCGCAAAGAAGAACATGCGTAAGTCGCGCGCGGCGACCGTGCGCAACCGTGCGCAACGTTCCGCCCTGCGGACAGCGCTCAAGAAGGCAAAGGCCCCAGAAGCAACGGCAGAAATGAGAGCGACCGCGACCAAGCTGCTCGATCGTGCGGCGCGCAAAGGCCTCATTCATCCGAATAACGCCGCCCGCAACAAGAGCAGGCTGAGCAAAGCCATGGCGTAAACGTCTTCGAAAGAAAAAGGCCCGGCGTCGATCGCCGGGCCTTTTTTTGTTTGAGCTAGAGAGCCGCCAGCTCCGCGCCGCAGCGCTCGCAGTACCATTCCGTGGGATAATTCATCGTCCCGCATTCGCCGCATTTGAGCGTCTTGCTTTGCTCCGTCTGCCCAGAATTCCGCAACACGATCGGAATGTTACCAGATACGTTGGCGGCAAACGGCGCCTCGCCCGACGTCCGGCGGGAGGTGTCATCGAGTCCGGCAAGCAATGACTCGGGATTGGCTTCGTTTCGACCAATGCCGGCCTGCCCCGAATTAGTGAACGGCGGCATTCCAGGATTCGACGTGCGGTCCTTGTCGCCAACGACCTGACTGAGGAACGCCAGCTCGTCAAAATCACCAGGCGTCGCCTTCGGGACACGGGTCTGTTGGGAGGGCCGTTGCACTGCCGGCTCTTTGACTGGTACTTCTCGAACCGCCGCTTCTCTGATGGGCTGTGTGCCAGTAGAAGCCCTCGGGGCGGGCTGCAGTGGCGCCGAAGGCCTCGGTGCCGGCTGCGGCTGCTTCGGCGACTGAGGCGCCGCCGCGGCTGGTTGCGGCGGCGGAGCGGCCGGAGCTGACGGGGCCGGCGTGCTGCGCGGACGGATTTCGAGAATCGCATTGAGCTCGCCGATCCGGCCGTCGAGCTGCGATTTCTCGCCGACGAGTTGGGTGATCACCTCATCGACCGCACGGAAGGCCTTCTCGGCCTCAGCTCCCTCGAGCTCACCGACGTGAGCCCGAAGCTCGAGCTCGGCTCGCTCGTCGCGTCGCAACTGCTCCTCGGCCTTGAGCAACGATGTTCGCGACTCGAGGCTCGCGCGCTCATCCTCGATCGAGTGCCGGTGCGCTTCGATCTGCTCCTCGACACGATCGAGCCGACTCTGGTAGTCGGCCTGCACGCGGTCGAAGACGTGCTGCGGCGTCGACGCACGGCGCGCGTCGAGAGCGGTGAGCCACTTCTCGTAGCGATGCCGTTCCTCGAGCAACGCCGGGAGTTCGCTCATTGAATTCGTCGAATCGGTCATCCTTGCTCCTCGCGTGACACGCGCAGCGCCTCCACGTCGGTCGCACTCAGTTGGTTGACCCTGCCAAGCATGCGCGCGGTAAGAATAATTCGTGCCGCGTGCTCCAAACTCTCCATGCGTTGGTGCGCTAGCGCCAGCGTTCGACCAATAGTGGTCGCTCCGTGGTTCGCGAGCAAGAATGCATTGTGGTGCTCGAGGTACGGATCGAAACTATCTGCGAATGCCGCGGTTCCGGGTGTGGCGTACCGCACAATTGGGACCTCGCCCATCTGCAAGATAACTTCGGGCAGGACGGGCGCCACGAAGGATTCGCCTGCCACCGCGAAGCCGGTGGCGGTGGGCGGATGTGCATGGACGACGGCGAGGGCGTCGGCTCGCCGCTCGTAGATGCGAAGATGCATTCGGAGCTCGCTCGACGGTGCTCGACGACCATCGCAGACCGCCCCCTCGCTCGTCACCAGCACCAAATCCTCCGGCGCGACGTCGACCTTCGACATACCGCTCGGCGTCACAAGAATGGACCCGTCATGCAAACGGACCGAGACGTTGCCGTCCGGTCCGGCCACCAAACCACGCTCGTACAGACGACGACAGACCCGCACGATCGCCACGCCGGCGGCCTCCAGCTCCGCCGAGCCGCCCCCCGGGGCGCGCGCGCTCACTCGTCGCTACGGTACACGGTTCGGCCTCCAACAAGCGTGTAGCGGGCACGTCCCTGCAAGGACTGACCCGCGTAGGGCGTGTTTCGGCCCTTCGACTTGAAGCGCGATGGGTCGACCACCCACTTCGATTCGGGATCGAACACGCTGACGTCGGCCGGCGCGCCACGACGGAGCGTGCCGCCGGGCAGCTTGTAGACCCGCGACGGCGCGCACGACATGCGCTCGATCAGAAGCGGCAAGTCGACGATGCCCGATGCGACGAGCCACGTGATGTTCACCGCGAGCGCGGTCTCCAATCCCACGATGCCGTTCGGCGCGTCGGCAAACTCGCGTTCCTTCTCGTCGTAGTGGTGCGGCGCGTGATCGGTCGCGATCAAATCGATCGTGCCGTCGCGGACGGCTTGTTGCAATGCGGCAACGTCATCCGCGGTGCGCAGCGGCGGATTCATCTTCGCGTTCGTGTCGTAGTCCTCGACCGCATCTTCGGTGAGCGAGATGTGATGGGGACAGACCTCCGCCGTCACGTTGATCCCGCGATCCTTGCCCCAGCGAATGAGCTCGACCGATCCACGCGTACTCATGTGACACAGATGAATGTGCCCACCGGTGCGACGCGCCAACAAGATGTCGCGGATCGCCATGATTTCTTCCGCTTCGGCCGGTATACCCTTGAGTCCTAGCCGGGCACTCACGATGCCTTCGTTCATCGCGCCACCTTTGGCGAGCGTCGGCTCCTCACAATGATCGGCCACAGGAATGCCGAACGTCCGCGCGTACTCGAGCGCCGTACGCATCAAGTGGGCACTCTCTACCGGCCGGCCGTCATCGCTCACCGCGACCGCGCCCGCCGCCACCATCTCGCCGAACTCGGCGAGCGCGTCGCCGCGCTGGCCGAGCGAGATCGCGCCGACAGGATACACACGTGCGGCGTTAGCGATGGTTCCTTGGCGAATGATGAACCCGACCGCCGCCTGATTGTCGGTAACGGGATCGGTGTTCGGCATTGCGCAGACAGCGGTGAATCCGCCCGCCGCCGCGGCACGGGCCCCGGTCGCTATGGTCTCGACCTCTTCGCGTCCCGGCTCTCGCAGATGGCAATGCACGTCGATGAACCCCGGCGACACAACGAGACCCGCGCAGTCAATCGTCTCGAGACCGTCGCGGTTCGACGTCTCATTCGCCACGCGCGCGCCGATCGCCTCCACCTTGTCGTCGACGATCAGCAGGTCCGCTTTCTCATCGAATGATTGAGACGGATCGACGACGCGGCCGCCGCGCAACAAGATCGAGCGGCTCATCGCTCGCCACCGCCGCGCTTCGCCGATTCGGCCAACTCGGGTTTTCCTCCCGACAACAGGTACAGGACCGCCATTCGCACGGCAACTCCGTTCGTCACCTGCTCGAGAATCACGCTGAACGGTCCGTCGGCGACGTCGGAATCGATCTCGACACCGCGATTCATCGGACCCGGATGGAGAATGAGAATGTCGCGTTTCGCGCGGTCGAGTCGTTCGCGTGACACACCGAACACACGATTGTATTCGCGCTGCGAGGGAATGTATCCGGCCGTCATTCGCTCGAATTGCAGACGCAACACGTTCAGCGCGTCGGCCCATTCGATCGCTTCCTCGACGCGGTTGAACACTCTCACGCCCATCTCGTCGATAGCATTCGGCAAGAGCGAGCGCGGTCCGCACACGCCGACCTCGGCGCCCATCTTCGTGAGTCCCCAGATGTTCGACCGCGCGACGCGCGAGTGCATCACGTCGCCGACGATGCAGACCTTGATCCCCTCGAGACGGCCGAAGTGATCGCGAAGCGTCAGCAGATCGAGCAGCCCCTGCGTCGGATGCTCGTGCGTTCCGTCACCGGCGTTGATGACGTTCGACTCGATGCGGTCGGCGAGAAACTGCGCCGCGCCCGATGCGCCATGTCGAATCACGACCATGTCGATCCGCATCGCCTCGAGATTCCGCGCGGTGTCGACCAAGGTCTCGCCCTTCGACACGCTCGACCCCGAGGCGGCGACGTTCACCGTGTCGGCTGAGAGTCGTTTCTCCGCGAACTCGAATGACACACGCGTTCGCGTCGACGCCTCGAAGAACAGATTCACGATCGTCGCCCCGCGCAGCGTCGGCACCTTCTTGATCGCACGCTCGCTGATCTCCTTGAACGGCTCGGCCGTATCGAGAATCAGCTTGATCTGTTCGCCGCTCAATCGCTCGAGGCCAAGAAGGTCCTTGCCGAGCGACGGGATCACGTTGCGACCTCGCGCTCGGCGATGACGGCGGCGTCGCGTCCGTCGAGATCTTCCACCATCACGTCGACGCGCTGCGTGGGTTCGGCGGAGATGCGCTTGCCGACGATGTCCGGTTGGATCGGGAGCTCGCGCCCGCCGCGATCGATCAGGACAGCCAGCGCGATACGTCGCGGCCGGCCGAAATCCGCAAGCTCGTCGAGCGCCGCGCGAATCGTCCGGCCGGTGTAAAGGACGTCGTCGACGATCACGACGTGTTGTCCGTCGATGTCGACGGGAATCTGCGTTTGGCCAACGACCGGCCGCGGGCCGACGGTCTGGAGGTCGTCGCGATAGAGCGTGATGTCGAGCGCCCCCTGCGCAACGTCGGTTTTCTCGCGCTCGGTGATCGATGATACGATGCGCGCCGCGAGCTGGACGCCGCGGCGCTGAATGCCGACGATGACGAGACCTTCCGTGCCGTTATTCAGCTCGACGATCTCGTCTGCCATCCGTCGCAGCGTACGATCGAAGGCCCGCGCGTCGAGGATGGTGGTCTGTTTTTGGGGCGCAGCCATGGTGCGCCCAATATCGTCGATCCCGAGCGACAATGGTAGCGTCGCGGATTATGGCGATCCGTCACTCTTGGCGCGCGCCACCGCGGCCGCTCCGACTTTCCGGCCGAGGTCCTCACCAGCCTCGATGTCGAATCGATAATGAATTCCAGCGAGGACACGCGAGACCGAAGCCTCATTCGCCTTCTGCCGGTAATAATCCGCCCGATCCGGAAAGAGGTACGCGAACATTTCCGCCGCCGCCGCCGATTGCGTCGAGTGACCCGAGGGATAACTCGGAAACGGCGGCGTGGAGATCGCCGTCTTGAGCGACGTATCGGCGCTGATCGGGCGCTCGAGCCAGTAGAAGAACTTCGCATCCCAACAGGCGATCATCGCGTCCGCCATCGTCGTGCTGGCCAGCGCCAGCGCGCGGGCCGCGTGCAACGGGCCCAGTCGATGTCGCGTGATCTCATCGTCCATGAACACTTCCCAGCGTGACGACGGTGCGTCCGTGGCCCAATAGCGCGCGGTGTCGGCTTGGGCCGTTGTCCGCGTCCGTCCGATTGCCAAGAGTTCGTTCAGGTCCGTCGCAAACCGCTGGCTGCCGGGAAGCGGCGGAGGTGCTGGTCGAAACTCGTCACCTGCGCCGATTATCCATGGGCGCCACGTCCCGGCGATTGCATCGAATGGATCCTTGACACGCTTCGGAGGCGTCGGCCTCCATGCCCAACTCGTCGTTGGCGGCGTCACCGTCGCGGCGGCGCCTGAACCGTCGGCGGTGGCACGTGCAATCACGCGTGCGGCCACGGCGCGACCGATCGCGTAGCCGGCGTCAACGTCGCTTCGATATGCGGCGCCAGCAACGACGCGCGCGTCGCCGGCCTCTCGTTCCAAGCGATGAAAGCGCGCCGTGTCGTCGAACGCAAATGCGTACGACAGCACCGCCGCCGCGGCCGCGGCCACCGCCGCATGCTCGGACGGATAGCTCGGCACGTCGCCGACAGCGACCAAGGCTCTCACTCGCGGATCCGTCGACGACGGCGCACGTCGCATGTAGGCGTACTTTGCGTCCCAGGTCGCGACGAGTGCGTCGTACATCGCGACGTTCACGAGCGCAAGAATTCGCGCCGATCGCACCGGCGTCGCCGAGCGGACGTCCGGCAGGAGCGCCCAATAGAACTCCAGCATGTCGAGTGTGAGTGCGTGCCACGGCGCCGTCGGCAGCGCATCCCAATAGCGCACGAGCGAATCGGTCGCCGCGGTTCGCGCGCTCTGGAGGCGGACGATCTCGTCCAGCTCTTGGCTCGTTTGCGCCGACACATCGGCCGGCGGTGCGACGGGTCTGATCGATGAACCGCTCGCCAACACCCACGTTCGCCATCGACCCGCATCGGTTTCCGATGCTAGTCGTGGCCCGGATGGGGCGTCGGTGCAAGTCGTTCCCACGACGCAGATCGCGAGCAGGCGAAGGCGTCGAAGAATGCTCATTTCAGTTCGGCACGACCTGCGGGTACGTTCTCCGCTCTGAATGTGATCGAGCGCGGCGTGCCGGGGGCACCGTCGCCGAACGGATCCTGATACGGACGAATCAGGAACGGCCGCTCGCCGCCGATCGGCTCGCCGCGATTCCACGTAGGCTCGATCGTGATGACGTGCGTCCATCGTTGCACGCCGACGCTCGTCGTCTCGCGCAAATTGAGCGGGAGCGACAACTCCTTCGGAAGCGAATAGCCGAGTGGATTGGAGATCCAATCGTCGCCGGGGAACTCCTCTTCGCCGTCAGTCCGAAAATCGAGCACGCCCGAATACGGACCCCACCCGGTGTCGTCGCGTGAATTCACCGCGCCGGTATAATCGGGCCGAAATTTTCCGTACGACAGCCAGATCGCGTTCGGCTGTCCAATGTCGCGCACCATCCAACCTTCGTACGTCCAGCCGGCATCGAGCTGCGTGAGCCGCACCCACATGTCGCCTTGGTCAGTCTGGCGCGGCTGCATGTTGAACAGCCACACTCCAGACTCCTCGTGCGACGGATATCCGTTCCATGCGTTGTCACTCGGCGAGAACATCGTGAACTGGCCCGGTCGCTCGCGCAACGTGAGTGATCCCTGCGTCACGGCACCGACGATCGACAGATCGGCGCGGCCTCCACGCAACGTGCCGCGCAACAACCGTTGCGCTGACGGGGTTGCGTCGGCATCGCCGGGTGGCTCGACGCTGATCCACACTTCCCTGGCGTCCGAGATGTTCTGGGGCAACGCGAGCGACGCTGCGGTTCCCGTCGTGAATCGGCCCGCCGAGTGGAACGCACCCGCGCCGTCGACAATCCACGCCTCGTAGCTGCCCTCGGTCGCCGCATCCAGCGCGCGAAGTCCGGTGAAGCTCAGACTCATTGACGACGCGCCGCTATTGCTCGGGGCGGTGGTGTCGCCGCCACCACACGCCCCGATTCCCCACGAGAGCGCAGCAATGAGAAGCGGCGTCCGTCTCATTGACATTCTTTCGGCGCGACTCCCGCGAAGTTTGGATTCGTCTGATACTCCTCGAGGCTGATCGGTACCGCTTTGTCTCGTGCTTGCAGGAACGTGTTCTTCGCCGGGCCTGGATCCGCGCCCCATCGCCGGAGGTCCCAGAGCCGGCGCGCCTCGAGCCACAACGTCGCGCCACGCTCGAACTCCAGCGTCTGCCACGCGCTCGTCAGATCGGCGGCCGGTGTTAGCGCGCCCAGCTTGTAGTTCGCTCGCGCTTGATTCATGAAGTCATACGCGCTCGCGATGTTTCCTTTGCGGAGCGCGGCCTCGGCCTGGAGCAGTCGCATCTCTGTTCCCTTCACGACCGGAATGTCGGCACCGAGATCAACGTACTTGGCCTGGCGGAAGTAGGGCGTTTTTCCGTCTTGGCCGGTCTGAATGGCACCGCTGGTCGTCTTGATGGTGTCCCACGGCACACGCGGATCTTTGAAGACTTTCGCCCAGCTCGTGTTGAACAACGAGAACTCACGACGCACGTACGTCTCTTGGACGAGCGAATTGTTTTCGCGCGTGGAGTTGGTCGAGAAGACCGCGTTGTACACGAACGCGGTCGGAACCTGCGCTGCATCGAGAATCGCGGCGTCCCAATTGCCCAACCACGCACGGACCGACGCGCGTCCGCCATACGCGGCATTCAGGATATCCGTCGCGCCTTTGGCCACGGTGGCCACCTTGATCGCTTCGGTGAAGAACGTATCGGCTCGTTGGAAGTACGCGGAGTCGCCCAGCGCTGGCCCGTTATCGAACACTGCCGCGCACACGGTCTCGCCGAGCAATCGATTCGACAATCCGGCGAATAAGTTTGCGCGAGCCGAATAGACGCTCGTTCCGTAATCGAAACTCGCGCCTGAGAATTCTCTGAACCGATCGACGCCCGATTCGGCCTCAAATCTCGCGCGATGCATCCGCGACCACAGATCACTCACGTCCTCGGGCCGAATGATGCCGCGCACCCACAACCCTTCTTGCGTGTAGCTGCCGCCGTGTCCCAGCTCGTCGCTGGCGATGGCGCTGATGCGGACCATCTCGTCGTAGACGTTGGCGTAGTCGGCCGACATGCCGACGACGAGCGCCGGCACCGCGTCCGGCGTTTGAAGCTTCGCGTCCTCGATCGGCCCGGGGTTCGACACGTCTAAAAACCCTTTGCAACTCGTCGTCGCGACACCGGTCAGCGCCGCGAGCGCGATCAGCTGAATCTTGATTCGCATGAGAGATCCTCGTCGGCGGTCAGAAGGTGGTGCGGACCGTCAGGAAAAACGACTTGTAGGGCGGCATCTGGTAGTACTCGCGGCGCCCGAGCGACGACCCTGCATCCTGCGCGTCGCTCGATTCGGGATCGGCGCCGTCGTACTTCGTCCAGCGCCAGAGATTGCGTCCGGAGAGCACAAGCGTCGCCGTGCGCGCGCCATGCACGAAGCGCTGCGGAAGATTGTATGCGACTGAAATCGACCGGAGCTTCACGAAATCGGTTTTCGACGCCCAGAAGTCGCTGTTGGCGATGGTGCGATCGATCGCGCAGCGTGCGCGGTCTCGTTGCGTGACGTTGGCGATGGCCGACGGCGCGTCGTCGGCCGTTCCGGCTTTGCCGTCCGGCCCGAGTGCTTGTTTGAGTTGCTGCTGGACGCCGTAGCACGGATACCAGACGTTACGCAGCGCGTTTTGGTAGCCGATGAAATTCACGACGTACCCGCCGCCTTGATATTCCGCCTGCGCGTCGAGCGTGAGGCCGCGCGCCAGTGACACCGAGGTCCCGAGACCGAAAATGCGCGGCGGGTAGACCGGGCCGATGTATTGATCCGGCACGGTAGCCGGGTCCACGAACGCATCCGGATTCGTCAGCTTCGCGCCAAACAGCGCGGGAACAGGCAGCCAGGTATGGCCGCTCGTGTCGACGCGCACCGAGCTGCCGAGACCCGTCGGAATCACAGTCAGCTTCCCTAGATCAAGCGCCTTGCTTCGAATCCACGTCGCGTTCATGCGCACGTTCCACTCGACGGGTGCCGTGCGAAGCAGCGCGGTGTTGACCTGCATCTCGAGACCTTCGTTTTGCAGCGTGCCGACGTTCTCTAACTGCGTTCGTGAAAATCCTTCGGAGGGCGGTAGCGTCACGCCGATGAGCGCACCCGACGTCCGCGTATGGAAGAACGTGGTCTCGAGCGTGACGCGATCGCCTGCGGTGCTGGCGTCGAAGCCGAGCTCGATCTCGCGGGTCCGTTCCGGTCCAAGCGTCGAGTCACCAACCTGAGCGACCGTCACGCCCGGCTTGCCCTCGTCGCCGGCGACCGGATCCCACGTGCGCACGGCGTCGAACGCACCCGGCGCCTTGCCGGACTCGCCGAGCGCCGCGCGAAGCTTGAACGTCGGAAGGATCCGGGTCGGCCAGAAACTCTCATCAGACAATACATACGCCGCGCTGATCTTTGGGTACTGCTGGAGGCCGAAGCTGCTGCCGAATGCCGAGTTTCCGTCGACGCGCAATCCACCGGTCAGGAACAGCCGGTCTTTCCATCCCACAAGCTCCTGGAGGAAGAAGCCCGCGTTGACGACACGCGGCCGATCGTCGCGCCCAAGCGTGATCGTCGCCGCCGACGCGAGTGTTGGATCGCCCGGTCCCGAAAAGGATTGGCCCGAGACGCCGGTGAAATGTTCGCGATCGTCGAACAACTGGCCGCCCCACGAGAACGTCGACGCAAGGCGTCCGGTCTGGAGCGCGTTCTGATAGGAACCGGCGTAGTCGAGTGACAGCTTGGTGTGATTCCAGTTCGAGCTGTTGATCGATCCGGCGGCGAGGTTGAGGAAACCGAACGGGATGACCGACTTGATGTCGCTGTTGTTGTAGTCGAACCCGAGGTTGAACCGATTCGTGAACGCCGTAGTCGGGCTCCACTGAAGATTGCCGCCCAGAACGAAGTGATCGGCGTTGTTCGTCGTGTTGAGATCGAGCACGTAGGCGTTGGTCACGCAGGTGACCGTGACGCCCGCGCATTCGCCCTTCCCGCCCTTGAAATTGTTGAACGGGCCGCGCATCACGTTGAGCGTGAAGCCGTTCGCCAGGTTTCCATCCGGAAGCCAGTTGATCTGTTTCCGGTTGTACGACGTATTCACTCCGACCGAGAGATTGCGTGCCGGCGTGAACGAGAAGTTGCCGCGGGCGCCGCCGTCTTTGGCGTCGTTGGTCCGTACGACCCCGGCCTCGTCGTTGTAGTTGCCGGACAGGAAGTACGTCATCGCATCGCCGCCGCCACGCACGTCGAGCGAGTATCGCTGAACAGCGCCATGCTGCAACCACGTCCCGCTCGACGGACACGTCGGATCGACGAACGCCACTCCGAATGCGTCGTGTAGGTCCGGGCCGGCGCAATGATTGAGGAACAATCCGGTCGGGTCCGACGAGGGGCCGACATGACCCATCAAGTTCTGTCCTCCGCCGAGCGAGAACGTCCACCGGGGTGCTCCCGCCGTTCCTTTCTTCGTGAAGATCTGGATGACGCCGCCCGATGCTTCTGTGCCGTACAGTGTCGTCGCGGCCGCGCCCTTCACGATCTCGATGCGTTCGATATCGTCGGACTTGATGTCGTTGATCGCGAGCGTGCTCTGACGCGCATTCGGGGTCGTCGGCCCGCCGTCGCTGTAAATACGGATGCCGTCGACATAGACAATCGGACTATTGCTCTGGGTGATGCTGTTCGTGCCGCGCAGGCGAATCGTTCCGCCGGCTCCGGGCTGGCCCGAGTTCCCCAGCACCGTCACGCCGGGCGCGCGTCCGCTAATGATGTCCTGCGTGTTTTTCACGGGCTCGTTCTCGATCGCCTTGACGTCGATCGCGGCCGTCGCGTTCCCGACCTCCTTCTTCCGCGACTCCGCCGCCGTGCCGGTCACGACGAGCGCGTCGAGCGAGAGTACGGCCTCGCGCATCGGAACCGCGAGCGTAACCGTTTGCCCGGCGGCAACGACAACGCTTCGCGTGGACGACGCATACCCGATCCGTTGCGCGCGAACCTGATAAGTCGCCGGCGCGAGGCCCGGGATTCTGAATTTGCCCGCCTCGTCGGTTCGGGCGCCGCGAGATGTGCCGACGAGCTGAACCTGCACGTCTCCCACGGGTTGGTTTGTTCCGACCAGGGTGACGGTGCCCTCGATGACACCTGTCGCTTGTGCGCTCACGTGTGGCGCGGCGAGAACGAGAGCGATTGCCGCCGTAACGAGATCGCGACCGAGTCGCTCACCGAGCGTATACATCATGACGCCTCGTGGTGGATGGACTTGCCGGTATTCCAGTTTGGTCTTCCAACATTCAGACAGGGACTGCCGCCATGCAAGGCCCGTGGGCCGACACGGCCCAAATCCGAAAACGTCCGCACTATTCTGTCGGACAACGTTCATCAGATCGCGTCTGTCTGACCGGCTACCGAAACAGATCGAGCGATTTCTTGAGAACCTGGGACACACCCCACGCCAGTGGCACACCGACCACAGTCCATGCGAGCAACAGGTTGAGCTTCGCCGCCGGGCTGCCGGAGCGCGACGTGTCCGCCGGGACAGGAATCGGCGCGGATTGTCGAAGGTCGCGAGCTGCCGACCGGTCAGCCTCCCATTCTTCGGTGAACCGCATATCGACCGGGCGAATGAGTGCGTTGCAGACAAATCCGACCAACAACAACGCGGCCATGATACGCATCGTGACTGTGTACGCGTCGGCCTTGGCCACTCCATGCCCGATCTCGTACTCGCGAATGTAGTTCACGAGCACTGGTCCGAGCACGCCGGCCGTCGACCACGCCGTCAACAACCGGCCGTGGATGGCTCCGACTTGTACGGTGCCGAACATGTCGCGCAGGTACGCCGGAATCGTCGCGAATCCGCCACCGTACATGCTCATGATCACGACATAGCCCGCGACGAACGCGACGACGTTGCCCGCGCGACCGGTCGCGGGAACGAGAGAGTACAAGGTGGCGCCGAGGAGAAAAAAGATCGCGTATACGGCCTTCCGCCCAATCCGGTCCGACAACGACGACCAGATGAAGCGCCCTCCCATGTTCGCCAGACTGAGAAGACCAACGAACCCCGCCGCGGCGCTCGCCGAGATCACGCCGGGAAACATCTCCTGAATCATAGGCGACGCCTGGCCGAGGACGCCGATCCCCGCCGTCACGTTCAGGCAGAGCACCATCCACAACAGCCAGAACTGCGGCGTCCCGAGCGCGCGATGGGCCGTCACGTTTTGGTTCGTGACCATTCGCCGCTGCGTCTCGGGCGGGATCCAACCCGCGGGCCGCCAACCCGGCGGCGGGATTCGCACCATGAAGGCGCCGCACAACATGAACGCAAGATAGATCAGACCCATCGTCGCGAACGTCGGCGCCACGCCCTGCGACGTCGCCGTCCTGAAGTGCGTCATGAGCGTTGTCGAAAGTGGCGACGCGATCATCGCGCCTCCGCCGAACCCCATGATCGCGAGGCCGGTCGCCATCCCCGGGCGATCGGGAAACCAGCGGATGAGCGTCGACACCGGCGAGATGTAGCCGAGTCCGAGGCCAATTCCGCCGAGCACACCGTACCCGAGCAGCAACAACCAGAACTGGTGCGTCTCGACGCCCACCGCCGCGACCTCGAAGCCCGATGCAAAGCAGAGGGCCGCGACGAACATCGCCTTGCGCGGGCCGGCTCGTTCCAACCACGGACCGAACACCGCCGCCGACAGCCCCAGAAACACGATGGCGACGCTGAACACCCAGCCGATCGTGCTGAGCTTCCAGTCGCCGGGGGCCGACGTCGTAATCCCGATCGCCCGCGACAAAGGCAAGTTGAACACGCTGAACGCGTACGCCTGCCCGATCGATAAATGGATCGACAGCGCCGCGGGCGGCACCAGCCAGCGCGAGTAATCCGCGCCGGCAATCGAGTGCTCGCGATCGAGAAACGAGGCGGGGCGCGAGGTTCGCGTGCTCATGATGTGGCGTTGAATCTGGTCCGGTCCGGCCAACAATCACAGAGGTCGTCGCGCGCACGGGTCCCCGAATCGTATTATTGGACGTATGCGACACGACGCCTCTTCCACCGACGCACTCGATCTGCTTTGGTTCTGCCAACTCGCCGCAGACGGCGAATTCATCGGCACCGTGCCGGAACGACGTCCAACCCTGCCCTACATCGCCAGCCTCGTTGAAACGGCCGCGGAGATGGGTTTCTCGAGCCTGTTGACGGCAACGAACTTCCACGCCGAGCACGAGGCCTGGACCGCGTCGATCGCAACGCTCGCGCGCACGCAGGGCGCCGGTCTGCTCATCGCGGTGAGACCGGGGATGTTCCACCCTGCCCTCTTTGCGAAGATGGTGGCGACGGCGGCAAATCTTTTTCCGGGTCGTGTCCGCATCAACGTCGTCACCGGATCGAATCCGGCCGAGAACGCGATGTACGGTGACATGGAGAGCCACGCCGAGCGGTACGCGCGAACGCGCGAGTTCATCGCCATCATGCGCGAGTTGTGGCTCGGCGAACCGGTCGATCACGATTCTCCGCTGTATCCATTCCGTGGCGCGATCGTCAACCCGGTTCCTCCCGAACCAGTGCCCATCTACCTCGGCGGCCACAGTGACGATGCGCAGCGGATCGCCGCCGAGTTGGCCGACGTGTATCTGGTGTGGGGCGACACGCTCGACGGCATCAGGACACGGCTGACAACGATGCGCGGCCATGAGGCGCGCGTCGCACGTCTCGCCGATACTCCGCTGCGGTATGGTCTTCGTTGCCATGTGCTCGTGCGCGAGACCGAAGCGGAGGCGTGGAAAGCGGCGGACCGTTTGATCAGCCGTATCGATCCCGACGTTCGGCGCCGCTTCATCGAGGCCAGCGCGAGCGTCGACAGCGAAGGGCAACGGCGACAGCAAGCACTGACCGCGTCATCGTCGTCGCTCGTCGTCGAACCGAATCTTTGGGCCGGCGTCGGGCTCGCGCGGAGCGGCGTCGGCGTGGCGATCGTCGGTGATCCCTCGCAGGTCGCGGCGAAGCTCCGAGCCTATCAAGCATTGGGCATTAGCACGTTCATCTTGTCGGGCTATCCGCATCTCGAGGAGTGCCGTCGATTCGGCGAGATGGTCATGCCACTGCTCAAGCAACGCGCCGAGCGCGATCAACTGTTGCCGGGCGCAGCGCTGTCGGCGGGAGTGGCGCCGGTCACCTGACCCGAATGCACCGTCCCACGCGTCTCCGCGTCGTCCTGTCGTCCGTTGCTCTTTTTTCGGCCGCCTGCACCGGGCGAGAACGCGAGCGCCCGCTGTTCAAGCTCTTGACCCCGAATCAGACCGGGGTCACGTTCGCGAACACGATCACCACCACGGACTCGTTGAACGTGCAGACCGACGTCTACGTCTATAACGGCGCCGGCGTCGCGGTTGGTGACATCGATAATGACGGGCTGCCCGACATCTTCTTCGCCGGCAACATGGTGTCGAGCCGTCTGTACCTGAACAAAGGACAGATGCGGTTCGAGGACATCACGGCGTCCGCCGGCGTGAGTACGGCGCGCTGGGCGACCGGTGTGGCGATGGTCGACATCAACAATGACGGCTATCTCGACATCTACGTCTCCGTCTCCGGACCCGAATGGTCGAAGCCCGAGGATCGAGCGAACCTGCTGTTCATCAACCACGGCAATCGCACGTTCACCGAAGAGGCGGCCCGCTACGGCCTCGCCGACGCGGGGTTCACGACGCAGGCGGCCTTCCTGGACTACGACAAGGATGGATGCCTCGACGTGTTTCTCCTCGAGAATTCGCCGAGGGATTTTTCGCGTGGCGCCGATAACAGGACCCCGGTAGCCATGCGCGCCACCACGCCGGGCAGTTACAACCAGCTCTATCACAACAACTGTAACGGGACGTTCACGAACGTATCCGCCGAAGCCGGCATACTCCGCGACGCCGGCTTCGGCCTTGGCGTCGTGGTCGAGGACATCAACGGAGACGGGTGGCCCGACATCTACGTCTCGAACGACGGAACACCGAACGACGTCCTCTACATCAACAACCACGACGGAACATTCACCAACAAGGCCGCGCGCTCGCTGAAACACACGAGCGTCGCCGGCATGGGCGTCGACATCGCCGATTTCAACAACGATGGGTGGCCCGACATCCTGCAAGTCGACATGATGCCGCACGACTTGACTCGCCGAAAGCAGATGAGCGGCTTCATGACGTTCGGGAATCTTCTCGAGTCGCGCACCCGCGGGCTTCGCGACGACGCGCCCGAAAACGTGCTCCAGTTGGGCAACGGTGTCACGAAGGACGGCGACGTGGTCTTCAGCGATATTGCCCGCATGGCCGGAGTTTCAGCCACGGACTGGAGCTGGAGCGCGCTGTTCGCCGACTTCGACAACGACGGCGACAAAGACATTTTCATCTCCAACGGCTACCCCAAGGCGGTCAACGATCTCGATTATCAGACCACCATGTTCGCCGTGCGCCGCGCCCGAACTGGCGGTCCGGGCGAGGCCACCGCGGCCAAGCGAGGACTGGAGATTCTCCGCGAATTGTATCCGTATGAGATGTCGAATTACGTCTTCAAGAACGCGGGCGATCTGACGTTCACGGACAAGACGAACGCCTGGGGCACGGAGCGACCGAGCTTCTCCTACGGCGCGGCGTACGCCGACCTCGACAACGATGGCAAGCTCGATCTCGTGGTGAACAACATCGACGCGCCGGCGTTCATCTACCACAACATCGCGCCAACCGACGACGCGCATCACTACCTGCAGGTGCGGCTCACGGGGGATACACCGAACCTCCGGGGAATCGGCTCGAGGTTGGTGCTCAGCGCGGGCGGAAAGAAACAACATCTCTACTATTCGCCGTATCGCGGGTACATGTCGACGATGGAAGACCGGGCTCAATTCGGTCTCGGTCGCAGCCGGCAGATCGACAGCTTGGAGGTAACGTGGCCTGATGGACGCTATCAGGCGATGACGCATCTCTCCGCCGATCAGTTGATCATCATGAAACAATCTGACGCGGCGCAACCGAAGTTCGTCGGAGCGTCATACGCTTCTCACTCGTCAGATCAGTTCTTTCAGTTGCTCGACGCGAGCCGAACGCTCGCGTACAAACACGAGGTAGGGACACACCTCGACTACACGCTGCAGCCGCTGCTGCCGTACATGATGTCGAGGCACGGCCCCGTGATCGCGGTTGCCGACGTCAACGGCGATGGCCTCGACGACGTGTTCATCGGCGGCGGCGGCGGTGTTCCGGGCAAGCTGTTTGTCCAGAACAAGGACGGCCGCTTCGTCGAGTCCGCACAGGGGCAGCCGTGGGAAGCCGACAAGGCGTACGAGGATTGGGGCGCTCTGTTCTTCGACGCCAACGGCGACGGACTACCCGACCTGTACGTCGCGAGCGGCGGCTATCAACTGCCGCCGCACTCTCCGCTGTTGCAGGATCGCCTCTACATCAACAAGGGAGGCGGGAGATTCGTCAGAGACGTTCAAGCGCTGCCGACCATGCTCACCAGCACCGCCGCGGTCCGTGCCGGCGATTTCACCGGCGACGGGCGGCTCGACCTGTTCATCGGCGGACGGCTGACGCCGGGCATGTATCCGTACCCGGCACGCAGCTATCTGCTGCGAAACGACGGTGGCCGCTTTACCGATGTCACGGAAGCAGTCGCACCGGAGCTCGTCAAACCGGGAGGCATGATCACCGACGCGGCCTGGATCGATTTCGACGGCGACGGACGCGCGGATCTCGTGACGGTCGGCGAGTGGATGCCTATAGAGTTCTATAAAAACGACGGAACGCACCTTCGCAATGTGACACAGTCCACGCGCCTGCCCGCGCTGCGCGGCTGGTGGTTCAGCTTGGCGACCGGCGACTTCGACCACGACGGCCGGCCCGACCTCGTCGCCGGCAATCTCGGCCTGAATTACACGTATACGACGTCGAGCCAGAGCCCGTTCGGTGTATATGCCGGAAATTTTTCCGGAGGTCAGGCGACCGATATCGTGCTCACTCAAACAATCAACGGAACGGACTTCCCCCTCGCCGGGCTCGTTCCGTTAGGTCGAGAGATCAACTCGCTCGGGTTGCGCTTTCCGACGTACGGGTCCTTCGCTCGAGCGCCCGTCAGTCAGCTCTTCAGTCGCTCGCAGCTGGAACAGGCCATTCACTATCAGGCCGATACATTCGCCAGCATGTACGTGCACAACGACGGAAGCGGGACGTTCAGCGCCGTACCGTTGCCGAACGCGGCGCAGATCGCACCAATCAAAGGAATCGCCGTCCACGATGTGGACGGCGATGGACGTCTGGATCTGATCGTGGCGGGCAATCTATACGACGCTGAGCCCAATACGCCGCGGGCTGATGCGGGCAATGGACTGTGGTTGCGCAGCGTGGCGGCCGCCGCGGACGGCCGGGGGCCTTTCGCCCCCGTACCGCCGTTTCAAAGCGGGTTCCTCGCGCCGCTGAACGTCGCCGGTCTGGCGCTGATCAACACGCCGACCGGCAAGGCAGTCCTCGTCGCCAACACCGGCGACTCCCTTCAAGTTTTTGCTATCAGAAAACCTTAATTACGATTGGTTACCAGCCTGTATTCTGTTTCAGCGTCGCCGTGCCATTGACCTGACTCAATTGAATCTGGCGGTCCGGGATCGGATACCAGCGGTGGCGCGCCCCGAACGCTTCCGCCGAGCCCAAGTAAAGTCTCCGTGTTTTCTCGGCGCCGCCGCCTACGCCGTTGATATAGGCGTTGAGCGTCGCGTCGGCGATGCCCCAGCGACGCAAGTCGAATAACCGCTGGCCCTCCATCGCGAGCTCGAGGCGGCGTTCAGCGCGCACCGCGTCACGAGCGAACGCCTGACTCGGGAATGACGGATAGAGCCCGATCTTGTACACCGCCCACGTGATCGATGGATCGTTGATCGGCACCGCAAGCGTTGCACGACTGGTCCCCGGGCCTTGAGCGGTGACGCCCGCCCGCGCTCTCACTTGATTTACGAGCGTGCGTGCGCCCTCGAGATTCCCGGTTTCAATCAGCGATTCCGCTAGCAGTAAGAGCAAGTCGGCGTATCGGTACAGATGGATGTTGACGGAATTCAATTGCGTGTTCTGCCACCCGACGTTGCTTTCGGCGCCGCTCGCTTTTTCGTGAGCGTTCTTTTTCGGGCCGTACGGGCCTCCGTTCCCGATGTCTCTGACCCAACCGTCGGCGAGGCTGTAGAGTCCCCAATCCTTATAGGGGACGCTGTCCCGACCAACCGTCCAGTCCAAACGCGGATCCACCGGCGCCTTGTTCGACGCGCTGAAG
>DASYSU010000087.1:0-5774 GCA_036002925.1 Gemmatimonadaceae bacterium
CTACTTCAAGTACTTCGTGCAGCGCGAGGATCTGTTTAGCCTGTTCAACGTCTGCGGGCTTGCCGCAACGATCGTCGGTGTGGTCGGCTCGACGCCGCTCGCGAAGCGCTTCGGTAAGCGCGACGTATTCATCGTGGGGCTTGCCGGGACGGTCGTCTTCACCGCCGCGTTCGTGCTGATCCCGCGAACCGCCATCGTCGCCATGTTCGCGACTGAGACGCTCCGCCAATTCGCATACGGTTTCACGATCCCGCTGTTGTGGGCGATGATGGCCGACGTTGCTGACTACTCGGAGTGGAAAAACCGGCGACGCGCGACGGCGATTGTTTTCTCGGGAATCGTGTTTGCGCTCAAGGCAGGCCTCGGGTTTGGCGGCGCGATCGGCGGCTGGTTGCTGTCCGTCTACGGCTACGTTCCGAACGTCGCACAAACGGAATATGCGCTGCGCGGCATTCGTCTTACCGCGAGCGTGTATCCGGCCGCGACGTTCCTCATCGGTCTCGTGTGCTTGTTCTTCTATAGAATAGACAAAGCGCTCGAGATCCGCATCACCGACGAGCTGAGCGAGCGACGAAAGTCGTACGACTTGGCCGCGCCACCGTTCACTCCCGATCCGGAGCCGATCCATGCCTCGGCGAAGTAGCGCGTGCCGCACTTTTGCCGCGATCGTCGCGGTCACGGCGTGCGGACACGCACACCACGCCGACGTCGCGCCAGCCACGACATTGAAGGATGCATTCCGCGGTGCCTTTCGAGTCGGCGCAGCGCTCAACGCCAATCAGTTCTCCGAGCGTGACGCGCGCGGCGCGGCGTTGGTCAAGGCGCAGTTCAACACGATCACGCCCGAGAACGTGCTCAAGTGGGAGGCGGTGCATCCGCGACTCGACGTCTACGACTTCAGCGCGGCGGACCTGTACGTCGCGTTTGGTGAACGAAACGGGATGTTCGTCATCGGCCACACACTCGTCTGGCACAGTCAAACGCCGCGGTGGGTCTTTCAAGATGCGAGCGGCCAGCCGGTCACACGCGACACGCTGCTCGCGAGAATGCGCGACCACATTCATACCCTGGTCGGGCGGTACAAAGGTCGAGTCAAGGGCTGGGACGTCGTCAACGAAGCGCTCAACGAAGACGGTACGCTGCGCAAATCGTCCTGGCTCACCATCATCGGGGAAGATTTCATCGCCAAGGCATTTCAATTCGCGCACGAAGCGGATCCCGCCGCTGAGCTCTACTACAACGACTACTCCGTCGAGAACGCGGCGAAGCGCAACGGCGCCGTGCAACTGATCTCGAAGCTCAAGGCACAGGGCGTACCGGTCGCGGCAATCGGCCTTCAGGGGCATGACAAGATGGACTGGCCGACTCCCTCGCAGCAGGACTCGACCATCGTCGCTCTATCGCGCCTCGGCGTAAAGGTGAACATCACCGAGTTGGACATCGACGTCCTGCCACCGGCGGTGCAGAACAGAACGGCCGACGTGGGCGTGCGCGCCGAGCTCGATCCGAGAACAAATCCGTACTCCGCCGGCTTGCCCGATTCGATGCAGCAGGCGTTGGCGGCGCGCTACGCCGCGCTGTTCGAGGTGTTTCTGAAACACCGGGACGTCATCGACCGCGTTACCTTCTGGGGTGTAGGCGATGGCGACTCATGGTTGAACAACTGGCCGGTTCGCGGCCGAACGAGCTATCCGTTGCTGTTCGACCGCCAGGACAATCCAAAGCCGGCGTTCGATGCCGTCATCCGAACCGCGCATCAAATGCGCGCCGAGCGGTAGGTCGCGTCGCCGTGCCATGATGATTCTGTCAACATTCTCGTGCCACCAGTGGGAGACGTCCCGATGAGAGATGCTTTCGCCCCAGTGCTCAGACAGAGTTTGTCCGACAAACTGGCGCAGCGGATTCGAGCCATGATTCGGAAGGGTGACTACCAGATGGGTGACCGCCTTCCGCCCATCATGGAAATGGCGCGGCGATTCGGTGTCGGACATCCGACGATTCGTGAAGCGCTCAAGAAGCTCGAGACGATGGGCATCGTGGAGATTCGCCACGGTTCAGGCGTGTATGTGTCGCGCAGCGAGGAGGTCCTCGTGCTCGCGAGTCCGGATTACGCCGGCACGTTGACCAAGAAGTTGCTCGTCGACCTTATCTCGGCGCGCATCTCGCTCGAGGTGCAGTCGGCGGTCGATGCCGTTCGCAACGCAACGCCCGAGCATTTGCTCGAGATGCGCCGACTGCTCTCGACGGCGGCGCAAACATTCACCGACGACGACCTGCAGCACACCACGAACATGGGCTTTCATCGTCAGATCGCCATCGCCTCCGGCAATTCTGTCTTGGCGCAACTCGTCGACGTGCTCATCGATCTCTTTTCCGCCGAACAGCGCGTGATCCTCGGCCTCCTTTCGCGCGAGCAGGATTACAAGGAACATCTCTCGATCCTCGAGGCGATCGAGCTGCGCGATGAGAAGCTCGCCGCCGAGCGTATGCGAGCGCACCTCGAGGGCGTGCGCGACGCGGTCGAGCGATGGGACTCGGACGCGCATCCGGTGACGTAAGTGTCGTCAGCGGTTCGTGGCGTGGCATCATGTCTGATGCTTGGCGTCGTCGCCAGTGCGTGCGGCTCCGATTCAGAACAGCCCACCACGCCTGTCGCCGGTCAGCCGGCCGCGGACACGTCGTCACTCCGCAACATCGCGACGACGAAAGGACGGCTCATTGGGTCGGCGATCGACCGCGGCTTCCGCTACACCGGGAGCGACGGCGCGACATTCCGATCGAACTTCGCGCGCGAATTCAGTGTGCTCACGCCCGAAAATGACATGAAGTTCGAGCGCATCCATCCTGGGCGCGACGTCTATCGCTTTGAGCCGGCCGATTCGCTCGTGGGATTTGCCGAGGCGAACGGCATGAAAGTTCGTGGACACAACCTCGTGTGGGATCAGCAGCTTTCCTCGTGGGTCACGTCGGGCTCGTGGACGCCCGATGAGGCAAAAACGCTGCTCGTCGACCACGTCACGAAGGTCGTGAGCCACTATCGCGGCCGCGTTCTCGAGTGGGACGTCGTCAACGAAGCATTCGCCGATAACGGCTCACCGCGCCCCGGATTTTGGTTCGAGCACCTGGGGAAGGATTACGTCGAACTGGCGTTTCGCACGGCGCACGATGCCGACTCCAGCGTGGCCCTGTTCTACAACGATTACAACATCGAGGGAATCAATTCCAAGTCGGACGCCCTGTACTCGCTCGTGCGTGGGTTCCAAGCACGCGGCGTGCCGATCAGCGGCATCGGGCTGGAGTCACATTTCCAGCTCGGCGGGATCCCGAGCACACTCGGCGCGAACATCGCGCGCTTTGCTGCCCTCGGTCTCAAAGTGCACATCACCGAGCTGGATGTGCGCATGCCGCTACCGACGACGGCCGAACAGCTGCAAACACAGGCGCAGAATTATCGCGACGTCGTCTCGACGTGCCTCCAGTATCCGGCGTGCGACGTCATCGTGATGTGGGGCTTCACCGACAAAGAGTCTTGGATCCCAGGTGCGTTTCCCGGATGGGGGGCAGCGCTGATTCTCGACGCTGGATATCAACACAAGCCGGCCTATACGGCACTTCATGATCTCTTGAAGTAGGCGCGTACCATGCTCGAGGAGCTACACCGTATGATTCATCCTGGTTGGCGACAGGCTGCTACCGCGGTCTATTTCGCCACGACCCTCTTGCTTGCGGTCGCCTCGGCTGCGGCGCAGCAGAATCCAGCGTTGCCTGAACCAAAGAATTGGACGGCGGGCGAAGATCATCGTCAGATGATGGAGCAGCTCGGCATCAAAGCGCTCCGCCCCGGACCGAGTGGCAACGAACAAGATCCGAATCACGCGAATTACGACGAAGCGAAAGCGAATCCATTTCCAACGTTGCCTGAGGTTCTGAGATTCAAGAACGGTGCGAGAGTGACGAGCGCGCAACAGTGGCCGCGGCGTCGCGCGGAGATCGTCGAGGACTTTGAGCGCGAGATCTACGGCAGGATTCCGACGAACGTCCCGACAGTGACGTGGACGGTGATCGCTTCGGACACCGGAACCATCGCCGGGAAGCCGGTCGTCGGTCAGCAACTCAACGGACACGTCGACAATTCGTCGTATCCGCTCATCGAGGTCGACATCTCGATGGTGCTCGTCGTGCCGGCGGACGCGAAGACTGCGGTTCCGGTGATGATGATGTTCCGAGGCGGCAATCTCGCGCAGGCGCTCGGCAGACCTGCTCCCCCGGCTGCCGGCCGTGGAGGATTCATGCCTCCGCTTCCGCCGCCGGGGAGTGACGCACCAGCGACGGAGCAGCTCGTCGTCGATGGTTGGGGTTACGCGTTCATCAATCCGGCAAGTATTCAGGCGGATAACGGCGCCGGCCTCACCAAGGGAATCATTGGCCTTGTGAACAAAGGCCAGCCGCGAAAGCCGGACGATTGGGGCGCTCTGCGCGCATGGGCGTGGGGCGCATCACGCGCGTTGGATCATCTCGAGACGGTTAGCGCCGTGAACGCGAAGCAGATCGGCATTGAAGGCGTTTCACGCTTTGGAAAGGCGGCGCTCGTCGCCATGGCGTTTGATGAGCGTTTCGCGATGGTGCTGATTGGATCGTCGGGCGAAGGAGGTGCGAAACTTCACCGTCGCAATTGGGGCGAGGCCGTCGAGAGTCTCACGGGCTCCGGTGAGTATCACTGGATGGCCGGCAACTTTCTCAAGTACGGCGCGTCGGATGCGACGTTCGGCAGCAGGAATGCGGGCGACATACCGGTCGACGCGCACGAGCTGATCGCGCTGTGCGCGCCGCGGCTCACTTTCGTGAGCTACGGTGTTCCTGAAAAGGGCGACGCGAAGTGGCTGGATCACCAGGGCAGCTACATGGCGGCCGTCGCTGCCGGTCCAGTGTTTCGCCTGCTCGGCGCGAAGGATCTCGGAACGAGCGACGACTACAATAGGGAGAAAATGCCGCCGGTGAACGTGGGACTGCTCGATGGCCAACTCGCTTGGCGGCAACACGACGGCGGCC
The DNA here is from genome assembly GCA_036002925.1 of Gemmatimonadaceae bacterium. Lineage (GTDB taxonomy): Bacteria > Gemmatimonadota > Gemmatimonadetes > Gemmatimonadales > Gemmatimonadaceae > JAQBQB01. The sequence continues at coordinate 5,050 of DASYSU010000087.1, forward strand.
ACACCGACGCTCCGAATTGGAAGTACTTCATCCAATGGACCGACAAGTTTCTCCGTCGCGGCTACACGCCGGCGCAAGAAGTGCCGAGGGCGGACAAGCCGGCGGCGCGGACGGATGCGAACTCGATGTTGGCTCATCAACAACTATTGGCAAAGCGTACGCAAGGGAAGATCGACGTCTACTTCGAGGGCAACTCGATCGTTCGCCGCTGGGGCGCGACGGACTATCCGCAGTTTTTGGCAAACTGGAAGGCCAACTTCTTCGGCTGGAACGCCGCCGATTTCGGGTGGGGCGCGGATCGAATCGAGAACATGCTCTGGCGGTTGGAGAACGGCGAGCTCGATGGAGTGAACCCGAAAGTAATTGTGATTCTGGCAGGTACGAACAACGTCGGGGATCGGCCCGGTGGCGATGAGAAGATCGCCGACATCACCCGCGGCATCAAAGCGCTTGTTGACCTATGTCGCAGCAAGGCGCCGAATGCGACGATCATCCTCACCGGCATTTTCCCACGGAACGACAACCTGGCCGTCGTTCCCGAGATCAATCGGATCAACGAGAACATCTCGCGTTTCGCCGACGGAAAAACCATTCGCTACATCAATGTCAACGACAGGCTGGCCGACAGCGACGGCAAGCTGTTCGACGGGATGATGATGGGCGACAAGCTGCACCCGATGCTGAAGGGATATCAGATCTGGGCCGACGCGCTCAAACCGTTGCTG
>DASYSU010000088.1:0-13650 GCA_036002925.1 Gemmatimonadaceae bacterium
GCGGGCGCGTCCGCGGAGAATTGCCGGTGCCGCAAACGCCCAGCGACGCGACGGCGTTGTTTCATCTCATCGAGGATGTCTTTTCGCCGAATGAGCCATTGAGCGGACAGATCCCGACGCATGAGATCGACGAATTGTTGCTCTTATCGTCTTGGTTCCGTCGCTTTCCATCGGAGCTCGAGCGAACGAGCGCGGCCGGCACAGTGGTTCCGCTCGCCGCGGCGTCCTGAATTCCCGAGGCAGAAGCGCCGACGTCGGCAGCGCCGGAGTAACTTGGCGCGCCTTCTGCGATGTGGAGATGGGCGCGCGTCTCGTGCGCAAACGCTACCTGCGGAGCGCTCATGGCAACGACCTGGCAACCGACGACCCTCGTTCAGTGCGTCAGCACGCAGCCATGGCTCGTATATCCGGGCTGTGACGAGCCCGGCGGCTGCCATGACCTGACGCTCGGAAAGATCTACGAAATGCTCGGCGTCGAAGGACAAGGCTCGTTCTATCGCATCGTCGACGACTCGGGCGAGGATTACCTGTACCCGATCTCGCATTTCAAGATCGTCTAGGATTAGCGATAGCGACAGGCGACAGCTTTCAGCAGTCTTAGCTGCAGCTATAGCTACAGCTGCAGCCACAGCTCAACCGCGCTGAGAGCTGAATCCTATCGCTGGCACGTCACGGGGCGAGGCTGAGAGTCTCGATCTCAACCTCACGGCCGCGGATCGTCATTCTCGCAACACTCGGCAGGAGATCGAATCGTCGCGGGCCGGCGGCGCCCGGGTTCACGACCCAGCGATCTTCGGCTCGAATGAGCAGTTGCTTATGAGTATGGCCATACACGATGACGTCGGCGTCGTAGCGAGCGAGGAGCTTAGCAGGCGTCGGAGCGCCGACTTCGTGACCGTGGCTGACGTGAACCCGCACGTCGCCAATCGTCATCTCGATCGCGTCGGAGAGCCTGGGTTGCCCCGGCGCATCCGTATTGCCGTACACGGCATGAACGGGCGCGATCAGCTGTAGCTCATCGAGAATGTCGTCGCCACCGACGTCGCCGGCGTGGAGGATCAGCTCGACGCCAGCAAGCGCCGTGTGCACATCGGGCCGAACGAGGCCGTGCGTATCGGAGATGAGTCCAACGACATGCGAAGGCCCGACGGTCATTCCCTCGCGTCGCTTCCCCATCGTGACACAAGTCGATGCGGCACGCCGAGGTGATCGAGCACTCGCGCCACCACGAAGTTCACGAGATCGTCGATGCTCGAGGGCCGATGATAGAACCCCGGCGACGCAGGCATCACGATCGCGCCGGCTCGTGTCACGCGGAGCATGTTCTCGAGGTGAATCGCGCTGAGTGGAGTTTCGCGAGGCACGAGGAGGAGCGGGCGCCGTTCCTTGAGCGCCACATCGGCGGCGCGCTCGACGAGCGATCGCGATGCACCGACGGCGATCGCCGACAACGTACCCATCGAGCACGGACAAATGACCATGCCGGCGTTGAGCGCCGACCCCGACGCGGGCGACGCACCGCGATCGTTGTCGTCGAATACGGTGATGTGGCGATCCCATCGCGCAGCGCCGACGTGTTCGCGGAGCTCTGCAACAGAACGGATTTCCGTTTCCGTCTGAAGCAATCGCAGCCCATGACTCGAGACGATGAGTTGTACTTCTCGCTCCGCCGCAACGAGCCCCTCGAGCAATCGCACCGCGTACGGTGCCCCGGACGCGCCGGTGATGGCGACCACGATCGGATGGTCCGCCATTAGCGCACGAGCGCGTACATCGCGGCCACCGGGTGGAATAGGCGCTCCAACAGCACGCAGACGAAAAACACGATGCTGATCACACCGTTCATCGTGAAGAACGCGGCGTCGAGCCTGGAGTAATCGTCGGCGTGGACGAGCGAGTGCTCATAGGCAAGCAATCCAGCAGCAACGACAACACCGAGCGCGTAGAACGAACCGCCGGTCGTCCCAGTAAACGTGGCCGCGCCAACCATGGCAAGACAAGCGACCGTCCCCAGGTGAAGAGCACGGGCGATGACAAGCGCGCGGCGTCCGCCGACGACAGCGGGGAGCGAATACAGTTTCTGTCCGCGATCAAACTCGATGTCCTGCAGGGCGTACAACACATCGAAGCCACCACCCCACGTCGCGACAGCGAGCGCCAGCGCGACGAGCATCCACCACGGATGGCTCCATTGACCGGTCACGGCGAGGTACCCGCCGACTGGCGCGATCGACATGCCGACGCCGAGCACGAGATGGCACCACCGGGTGAACCGCTTGGTGAAGCTGTAGAACATCACCCACGCGAGCGCGAGCGGTGAGAGCAGCGCACAGAGCGGATTGAGGTGCCACGCGGCGTACACGAAGACGATCGAGGCAAGAGTGACGGCGGCAACCGCTTCCGTCACGCGGAGCAGGCCGCTCGGGATTTCCCGTTGTCGCGTTCGCGGATTGCGTGCATCGATCTCGCGATCGACGATCCGGTTAAAGCCCATCGCGGCGAATCGCGCGCCCGTGAACGCGAGCACGATCCAGCCAATCATCGGCCACGTGACCGCGGAGCGATACGAAGCGAGCACGACACCGACGAGCGCAAATGGGAGCGCGAATAGCGTGTGCGGCAACTTCACGAAATTCGCATACACGAGCCAGCGCGAACCGCGATGCGCGAACGTCTGTCCCTCGCGAATCTGTCCGCCCGTGTCGGGAGCCGAGTGGTGCGTCATAGCCACATCACTCAGCGACGCTCGTCCAGGCCCAATACCGGCCACATCCCGTCGACCTTCTGTTTGGTGGCATCATCCATCACGATCACACCAGGCCATTCGCGTGTGAACCCTTCCTCGGGAAATTTTCGTGTGGCATCCAGCCCCATTTTCGATCCGTACGTGAATGCGCGACTGGAGTGATCGAGCACGTCCATCGGCCCCATCGTGAATCGTGCGTCGCGCTGCGGATCGATGTTGTTGAGCGCAACCCACCAAGCCTCCTGAGGATTGCGGACGTCCACCCAGTCGTCGACGACGACGAGCACTTTGGCCAACGACATCAATCCCTGGCCCCACAGCGCGTTCATCACCTTGTACGCTTGCCCCGGATATTCCTTCTTGATCGAGACAAACACGAGGTTGTGAAAAATTCCCTCGGCGGGCATGTGATAGTCGACGATCTCGGGGATCGTCAGCTTGAGTAGCGGAAGAAAGATTCGTTCCGTGGCGTGGCCGAGGTAGAAATCTTCCATCGGCGGACGGCCGACGATCGTCGTCGGGAAGATCGGCTGCTCGCGCATCGTAATCGCTGTGACGTGCACTTGCGGATAAAGATCCGCGAGCGAATAGAAGCCCGTGTGATCGCCGAACGGACCCTCGCTGACGAGCGCCTCGGCGGGATCGATGTAGCCCTCGATGACGAAGTCAGCCTCGGCCGGCACCTCGAGATCGCACGTTACGGCCTTGGTGAGTGAGACCGGATCACGTCTCAGGAATCCGGCGAAAATGAACTCGTCGATCGTCGGCGGCAGCGGCGCGCTCGCCGAGTACATCGACGGCGGGTCGGCGCCGAGTGCGATGCACACGGGCATGCGCTCACCGCGCTCGGCCATCTCACGCCAGTGGGCCGCGCCGACCTTGTGACGCTGCCAGTGCATCGCGAGCGTCGTCTTTCCCGTCTGCATGATGCGATACATGCCGACGTTTCGGATGCCGCGCTTGGGGTCGCGCGTGATCACCATCGGGAAGGTGACGTACGCGCCGCCGTCTTCCGGCCAGCATTTGATGAGCGGGAGTCGGTCGAGGTTCACCTGGTCACCCTGCCATACGATCTGGTGGCAGGGCGGCTTACCGCGTCGCATGCGCGGCGGAAACTTGCCGACCTCGATGAGACGCGGGAGCATCGAGAGCTTGGCGATCAACCCTTCGGGCACTTTCATCGCCAACAGCTCGCTGATGCGCGAGCCAATCTCGTCCAGCGACTCGACGCCGAGCGAGAGACTCATGCGTCGCATCGAGCCGAACAAGTTGATGGCGACTGGGAACTCTGAGCGCTGGCCGTTGAGCAGCACTGGATGCTCGAACAAGAGCGCTTTGCCCCCGCCCGGCTGCTTCATCACGCGGTCGGCGATCTCGCACAGCTCGAGGTTCAGTGATACCGGTTGCGTGATTCGCACCAGCTCGCCCGCCCGCTCGAGCTGCGCGATGAAGTCCGAGAGAGTGTCGACGCTCACGTGGGACCGACGAGGGACAGGCTCAAGGCTTTGTGCCGGTGTGGATCGCCGCAACGCCAAAAGTGAGCGTCCGCCAGTTGACTTCGACGAAGCCCGCCGATCGCATGCGGTCGGCGAGCTTCTCTTCGATCGGAAAACTGGCGACGGAGCGCGGCAGGTATGCGTACGCAGTTCGATGGCCGCTCACCATTGCGCCGATCTGGGGCAGGATTCGGTGAAAGTAGAGATGGTACAGGCCACGGACGATCGATGATCGGGGCGTGGTGAACTCGAGAATTACGAAGCGCGCACTGGGTGCGAGGACGCGATGAATCTCGCGGAGTCCCGCGTCCAAGTCGGCGACGTTGCGGATGCCGAATGCCACGATTGCACCCGACGCCGCGCCATCGGCCACGGGTAGATCCACGGCATCGGCAACAACGGGCGACACAACGGATGGGGGCGCCTTTCCGACCCCTGCGCGCAGCATCGGTTCGGCGAAGTCGGCTCCGACGACGCGACCTGCAAACCCAGGTCGTCGCGACAGTTCTGCTGCCACGTCGAGTGTTCCGGCACACAAGTCGACGTAGAGGCCAGTCGGTGAGTGCTCCCACCCAAGCGCGGCGATCGCCGCTCGTCGCCACGCCTTGTCGATGTTGAAGCTGAGGAGATGGTTGAGGAGGTCGTAGCGCGGAGCGATTTGGGAAAAGATGCGTTGCACGTACGCGCGTTTCGCGTCGCCGCCGGCGGCCGCTGATAGCGCTTCTTCCGTCTCGATCTCACTCACGGGCATCGGACAAAGTTGACCGTCGCGAGAGAGCGAAGCAAGGCAACGCGCCTGGATTGGTGAACCGGCCGCGCATACTTTGTAATAACTTGGTGCGACGCATGACGATGCGTCGTGCCCAACCAGCCAGATGCCGCCAGCCCTCGACCTCCTCAACCTTCCGGACGCCGATGTCGTTGCGCTGGCCCAGCAAGGGCGAGACGCGGCGTTCCGAGAGTTGATCCGGCGCTATGAGCGGCCGGTGTTTTCGCTCATCTACCGCATGGTGCGCGATCGGGAACTGGCTGAGGATTTGGCGCAGGACACGTTCATCAAAGTCCTGAATCACATCGACCGCTACCGTCCAGAGTTCAAGCTGTCGAGCTGGTTGTTCAAGATTGCCAACAACGTCGCGATCGATCACTTGCGGCGACGCCAGCTCGAGACGGTGAGTATCGACGGATCGCCGCACGCGCAAACGTCAGACGCAATCGAGGCGACCTCGTTCGACGTCGTTGGCCAGCAGGAGTCAGCGCTCGACGAGCTCGAGGCGCGCGAGCTCGGGACGGCGATCGAGCGGGCGATCAGTAGTCTCCGTCCCGAGTATCGATCGTGCATCATGCTGAGGCACGTCGAGGGTCGATCGTACGAGGAGATCGCGGCCACACTCGACCTGCCGCTGGGAACCGTGAAGACGTACATCCATCGCGCCCGGCATGAGCTCCGCCGGGCGCTGGAGCATGTGAGGGAAAGCAGTGAATAACGGCCTGAAACCATCCCAAACCCAAGTCCGTAGGACCCTTCGATGAATCATCGGCACCTGCTTCCAGACGAAATCGACCTCCTCGTTGATGATGAGGTGGGCTTCGGGGTAACCCCCCTGAAGGCCCATATTCGCGATTGTGCCCAGTGTAGGACGCTGGTGGAGGACGCGCGCGTCGTGGTCGAGGCGCTTGAGGAGGTCCCGCACTTTTCGCCGTCGCACACGTTCGCTAATCGGGTGATGTCCCAGGTGCCAGTATTCGTCCCCTGGCACGTCACCGCGCGAGACACAGTGGCCCGCTGGCTCCCGCAGTCGCGTTCGGCGCGACTCGCGGTCGCCGCTCTGGCCACATCGGCAGCGTCTGTGCTCACGGTCACAATTCTCTGGATTGCGACCCAAACCGACGTGCTCGTGCTCGCCTCGAGCGCGGCGGGCGATCAGCTACAGAACATGATCTACAATGCCGGCCGCGACGTGCTGGCGACAGTGTTTGGCGATCAAATGTTCGCGATCATCCAGCATACCGGAACGGTCGGGATCGCCGCGGCACTGCTGGGCCTCGCCGCAGCCGCAGGGGCCTCCATCGCTGGCCTACGCGCCCTCGCCGGTGTCTCCAGCCGTCGACGAGCGTAGCCATGCGAGCCGTTCTCGCGTTCGCCGCTCTGGCGCTCGGTAGTCTGCGGGCGCCGGCGCAGGCCCGGCCCGTAGAGCAGGCCCCCGCCCCGCAAGCGCCATCGAAGGATACCACAGACACAACGCGAGTCGCCCAGGAAATCGCGCAGCGTCGCGCAGCCGGCGACCAACATCTTCCCGACGCCGACAACTTCTCGTTCGGCGATCGGTCCATCGCTGTGAACACCCGCGTCGACGGACCGATCGCGGTGGCTCGCGGCAACCTCGACATCTACGGGACGGTCGACGGAGACGTCGTCGCGCTCGATGGAAATGTTCGCATCCACAAGGGCGCACGCGTCACTGGTGATGCTTGGGCAGCCGGCGGCAGCGTCATCATCGACGGTGGAGTCGTCGAAGGACGACGACGCGCCATCGCCGGCGTCAAGCCTACCATGCCGAGCTTACGACCGCGCCATCCGCTCGGTACGTGGGAGTCGGTCAAGCTCGTCATCGGTTGGTTCGCGGTGCTCACCATCATCGGCCTGGGCGTGATGGTGTTCGCGGAGGGCAATCTCGATGGCGTGGTCATCGCGCTCGAGCGCGGCTTCGCGCGATCGTTTTGGCTGGGACTTGCCGGCCAGCTGGTCATGTTGCCGGCGTTGCTCGTTCTCGTTGTCGCACTGGCCATCACGGTGTTGGGCGTGCTGCTCATTCCGTTCGCGATCGTCGCGTACGTCATCGCCGCCGCCGGGCTGGTCACCCTGGGATTTCTCGCCGTGGCTCGGCTCACGGGCGGTGCGTTGGCGTCCGATCGCGGGACGACGTCTCCCCGCGGCGTACATCTGCGAGCCCTGTTCATGGGCCTCATCCTCTATCTGGGCATTTGGATGATCGCCGCGCTGTTCGCGTGGAATCCGATTGTCGGCGCAATCCTGCGCGCGATCGCGATCGCCGTCGTGTGGGTCGCGGCAACGGTTGGACTCGGCGCAGCCATCGCGTCGCGAGCCGGCACACAACGTCCAGGTGTCGGGTCCGGATCGCGTCAGACTACCGATGAATTCGCCTGGCAAACTCCGACGCCCGTTACCGGCGTCGCCGCAGCCAAGCGCCGACAAGTCTCGTCCGTGAACTGACCCAAAAAATTCCGACGCGGCTGGAATATCCTTTGCTCGGCCCTTGATCATCATGGTGATCAAGGGCTTTCTCGTTGGGCCACTGCTCAAGAAGACGTTCCGCGAAATCGGCGAAGACGGGATAACGACGCTCGCCGCATCGGCGGCGTACAACTTCTTCTTCTCGCTGTTTCCTCTGCTCCTCTTCCTTGCTCCGCTGCTCAGCCTGATCGGCGACAGCCAGCGCACGGTCGGGTGGCTGATGTCGCAGCTCACGTCCGTCCTCCCACCGGATCAGCTCAAAGCGATCCAACCTGTACTGGACAACGTCGTCTTTTCGCCGAGCGCACCGCGGTTGATGTCACTTGGCCTTTTGCTCGCCGAGTGGTCGGGGTCAAACATCTTCGGGACGCTCATGAGTGCGTTGAACACCGCGTACGACGTCACCGAGACGCGATCGTGGATCAAGCAGCAGGCCATCAGAGTCCTCGCATTCGTCGTGAGCGCCGTGATCATGGGCGTCTCGACGATCGTGTTTCTCGATGGGGAGCGCGTCGCGAATTGGATTGGCGGCACACTGCATCTGGGATCGGCGGTGATTCTGACGTGGAAGGTTGTCCAATTTCCGCTGGCGTTCGCGGGCTTGGTGGGTATCGCGTTCATGGCGTTCTACCTGCTGCCGAATGTCAAACAGCGCAAAGGGCACGTGCTGTTAGCCTCGATGGCGACGACATGTCTGTGGATTCTCGCGACGCTGCTGTTCCGTCTCTACGTGAATCACTTTCCGCCGAATCCGACTTACGGATTCATCGGGGGCGTAATCATTCTGCTCACGTGGATGTACTACACGATGCTGGTAATTCTCATCGGCGGAGAATTCGCATCGGAGCTGCATCACGGCACCGGAGCGGTCGCGCCGGATAAGGGCGCCATGTACTTCGGGCGCATCGTCACCGGCGCTGGGCCGGGGAGTGCGTCGGTGCGGCGACAGGGTTAGTTCCCTGAGTCCACGAGCAATGCGACGAGCAGATCCACTCTAACGAATCGTCAAGAGGAGGTTCGCAGGAGTACTCGCGTTCCACGAGTCAACCGAAGCGCGCTGGCAGCGTCGCCGTCGCGCACGGCGATCTCGATGAACCCCGTTGATCCGACCACGGCCACGGGCTCGCCGATGCGTGCGTCGGAATACGTGTGTCGCACCGGAACCATTGTCGATCCCACGTCGACCGTTCCACCGCGGAGCGAAATGAGATTCGTGACCGCATTGCCGAATCGGTCGATCACGATCACTTCGCCTTCGAGTGCTCCATCGGCGCGGCGCGTCGGCTCAGGCGTGCGCCGCACGACCGGCGACACCGCCTCGGCGCCAAGTGCATCGATGCTTGCACCGCGAGCGAGCGCCGCCGCGGCAGGCGCGAAAACGTCTCGACCGTGAAACGTTGCCGACGCGCCTCCCGGCACGTGCAATGTCACGACGCGGGCGCTTGGCGCGAGCAGCGCCGGCGAGAGCACGCCGTTGTCGGGCCCGACGAGAAATCGTTCGTCGCTGGCGACGGCCAGCGCCGCACGCGCCGATCCAACACCAGGATCGACGATGACCAAATGAATCGATCCCTCGGGGAATCGTCGCCAAATGCGCGCGACGGTGAGTCGCGCCCGATCGACGTCTTGCGGCGGAATGTCGTGCGTGATGTCGACGATGTCCGCGTCGGGCGCGTGAGACAGCAGCACTCCTTTCACCTCGCCGACGTACCCATCGGCCGTCCCGAAGTCCGTGGTGAGCGTGATGATCGGACGCATTGGCCTACGCGCGTGTAAAGGTTTTGTACGAGCGATTGCTGATCCGGACCGTGCTGGTATCGTAGCGGAATGAAACTGCGACTGATAGCGACGATCGTGGCGGCGACATCACCCGCATTATCGGCGCAAACGCCGGGGAAATTCCCGCCAGACTCGCTGCGCAACACGCGAGTCATTCCTCACACGACTCCGGTGATCGACGTCATCGGGACGATGCGAAACTTTGCCGGCGATCTCGGGGTGCGCTGTCAGTTTTGTCATGTTGGTCAAGAAGGCGAACCCCTCGCTCGCTTCGACTTCGCCACCGACGAAAAACGCACGAAACTCGTTGCGCGCGAAATGATGCGCATGGTGCAGCAGATCAACGCCAGGCTCGACACGCTGCCGGGACGAACAGCGCCAGGTCTGCAGGTCACGTGCGCGACGTGTCATCGCGGCGTGAGTCGACCGGTTCCGCTCTCGACGCTTCTCATCGAGGCCGGCACCGGCGGCGGAGCGGATTCCGCCGTCCGTCTGTATCGCGGCCTGCGTGAACGGTACTACGGGCGCGCCGCGTATGATTTTGGCGAGTCGTCGCTGAACACCGCCGCGTTCCGGTTGGCGCGCGCCAACCACGTCGACGACGGACTCAAACTGCTTGCGTTGAATGAGGAATACTTCCCAACATCGTCGGGACTATCGGTGTTCCGTGGCAACATCTACTTGATGCGCGGCGATACCACGTCCGCGGCCGCCGCGTATCGCGAAGCGATCAAACGCGACACGACGAACGAAGAGGCACGAGGGCGACTCCGCACCATCGGGCGGCCCCCAAACCACTAGACAGACCGTCGTCTCCATCCGCCGCGGCCCCACAGCACGGCCATCGCAACGCCCCGACCGATCGCCGTGAGAGAGATGACCCACCAGATCCCGGCGCTTCCCCAGCGGTTGGCTGCCCACGCCGCAAGCGGAATGCGCGACGCGGTGATTGCCGTCGACGCCAGCATCGGCGGCACGGTATCTCCCGCGCCTCCAAGCGCTCCCTCGAGAACGATCTCGGCGCACACGGCGAGCTGCGAAACGGCGACGATGCGCAGATACTTCGCCGCCTCGCTGATCACGGCGAGATCATTTGTGAACAACCCGGCGAACTGCCGCGGAAAAGTTAGCTCGAGCACGAATGCAACGACGCCGAGGGACGAACAAAAGGCCGTTGCCATCCAACCCGCGCGCGCGGCGCGGTCAGGCCGACCCGCGCCGAGATTCTGCCCGACGATCGCCGCCGTCGCCGCGCCGAATCCGACGCCGATCATAAACAGCCAGCTCTCCACTCGGTGACCAATGCCGAGTGCCGCAAGCGCGGGCGTTCCGAAAAGGGTCGTCGTTCGCGTCAGAAAAACATAGATCAAGCTGAACGACATCCCGGTAATCGCGGTCGGCAGTCCGACGCGACAAACCGCGACGATCGACTCGAGCCTCACTCGTCCGAGCCGCAACAAGCCTCGGCGCGCGGCGATCGTAAATCCCATGACACATGCAGCACCGCGCGTCGCAATCGTCGCGATGGCCGCGCCGGCGATGCCGAGTCGCGGGAACGGTCCAAGGCCGAGCATCAACACCGGATCGAGGACGAGTGTGATCGCGACCGACGTGAGGAGCAGGATGAATGGCGTCCGCGTGTCTCCCGATGCGCGAAATGCCGCGTCGACGGCGAAGAAGCCGTAGATCAATGGGGTGCCGAAGAGATACGTCTTGAGATACGCCGAGCCCAGCGCGGTCACCTCGGTCGGCGTGCCCATGATGCGGAACAACGCGGTGAGGTTGTGTCCTCCCACGAATCCGACAAGCGCGCCGAGCAGGATGCTGAAGACCACCGCGTCGCCGGCTAAACGCGCTGCTTCGAGAGGCCGCTGCTCGCCGTACCGACGCGCCGCCACCGCCGTCAGTCCAATACCCGTCATCTCGGCGAGCGAGACGATCATCCAGATCCAGAACAGCGACGTCGAAACGGCGGCAAGTCCAGCCGGGCCGATCTTGGTCCCGACCCAAAATGCATCGACGGACGCGAACAACGTCATCAGCAGCGATGAGGCGACTGCCGGGAGCGCGACGCGCAAAATCGTCGCGCGCAGCGAATCGGAAACGAGATGTGCCGCTTCAACGCCGGCGGTGACAGCAACCGGCGCGATTCCCTCGTGGGACTCGACGGGTAGCGACGCGACCTGCGTTGGATCGCGCACGCGCGTCAGCGGGTCGCCGGCACTCCCACCTGCTCGCCCACTCGCTTCGCGATCATCGCCATCGCTCGTGCGGCCGACGACTCGGGATCGGCGACGACAATGGGTTGACCAGAGTCGCCGGTTTCCATGACGCGCGGATAGAGGGGAATCTGTCCGAGCAATGGAAGTCCGACCTCTTGCGCGAGTCGGTCGCCACCACCGCTGCCGAAGATCGGCGACGGTTTGCCGCAGTGCGGGCATTCGAACCAACTCATGTTCTCGACGATGCCCAACACGGGTACCGTCACACGCTCGAACATCTTCACGCCGCGGAGCGCGTCACCGACGGCGACTTCCTGCGGCGTCGTGACGATGATCGCTCCCGCAAGCTGCGTGGCTTGAACGAGCGAGAGCTGCGCGTCTCCGGTACCGGGCGGCATGTCGACGAAGAGGTAATCGAGCTCTCCCCACGCGACGTCGCGGAGAAACTGCGTGATGATCTTCATCACGATCGGACCGCGCCAGATCGCCGGTTGCTCGCGATCGATGAGGAATCCGATGCTCATGACCTTCACTCCGTGCGCCTCGAGCGGCACGATGCGTTCCTTGATGACGATCGGCGGCTCGTTCACTCCCATCATGCGCGGAATGTTCGGCCCGTAGACGTCGGCGTCCATGAGACCGACTCGCGCACCTTGTTTTGCGAGCGACACCGCGATGTTGACGGCCACGGTCGACTTGCCGACGCCGCCCTTCCCGCTCGACACGGCGATGATGCGACCGAGGTTTGGATATGGAACGGGCGTCGGCGCCGCAACGCGCGCTTGCGCGGGCGGCGCTTGATCCATGACCGGCAGCGCGCGGCTTGCCGCCCTCCGACTCGGCTTGGCTTGCGTCGCGTCGGCGACGTCGACCGTTACCTCCGTCACTCCATCAAGCTTCTCCAATGTCTGACGGATTGTGCGCGCCAATGCAGGATCGTCGCCGGGAGCGACGAGCAATGTGAGACGCACCTTGCCCGACGTTGTGGTGGCAATGTCGCGAACGGCTTCACCGCTCAAGACGTCGGTGCCGGTACGAGGATGACGAATGCGCGACAATGCGTCGGCGATGCGCGCCTGAAGTGGTGTAGCCATGTCTAGGAGTGAGTCGAGAGAGACTGCCGCGCGGCGGCGATGACTTGTTCGCGAACGTCGGCGAGCGATCCAGCGATCAGAGCGCCCGACGCCCGCGCGTGCCCGCCGCCGCCGAACTGGCGCGCGAACGAATTGACGTCGACGCCGCCGGTGCTTCTAAACGAAACCTTTACTTTGCCATATCCGAGATCGCGGAACAACAACGCCATTCGTGTTCCGGCAATTGAACGTGCGTGTTCGACAATTCCATCGAGATCCTCCTGTCGCACGCCATACCGTTCGAGCATGCCCGCCTCCATCGACAGCCACGACAGCCCAAGCTGTTCATCGACTCCGAGCGTCGTCAGCACTTCGCCGAGCAAACGCACGCGTCCCACCGGCGCCGACGCGTACACGCGAACGTACGTCTCGTCGGGATCAACGCCGGTCGCGAGAAGATCGGCCGCGATCGCGTGGCAACGCGGCGACGTGTTGCTGAAGCGGAAGCTTCCCGTGTCGGTGAGCATCGAGACGTACAATGCCTGCGCGATCGCCGGAGTGATCTCGAAGCCGAGTGTGCACGCGAGATCATACACCAACTCGCCCGTCGCGCACGCGGTGACGTCGGTAAGAATGATATTACCCGCCGGGTCGTTGGACGCGACGTGGTGATCGATCACGAGTTTCGGGACGTCCAACGATCTGACCGTTTCGGCAAGCGCACCCAACCGCTTGACGTCGCTGATGTCGAGCACGATGAGCAGATCGATGTTCTTGAGCGCGGCTGTGCCCTGTGGGGTTTGATCTCGCACGTCGTCGCCGAGCAAGAAGTCAAACAGCCCGGGCCATGGCGTCGGATTCACGATGCGCACATCGAGCCCGCGCTGTGTGAGCAAGCGCGCCATCGCGGCCTCCGATCCGCACCCGTCGCCGTCGGCGTTCATGTGGGTCGATAGCGCGACACGACGCCCTGGCACCAGCTCGCGGTGGAGCTGATGAATCGCCGCGCGTCGCGGCTCGGGGATTGTGAGATATTCGCGAACGGAGTGGGGCAAGCGGTTGCTGGTTGCTAGTTGCT
>DASYSU010000089.1:0-9983 GCA_036002925.1 Gemmatimonadaceae bacterium
GATTCCATGCTGAAGCTCCGCAGAGCATGGCTCGCCCACAGTCTCGTCGTCGGAAATCCCAAGATGCCGACCGCCCCGGACATTTCGGGTAAGCCACTCAAACTTTCTCCGCTCCCTGGAGCGCAGGAGGAGGCGACGTCCGTCGCCACGATCCTGGGCACTCCACCGCGCGTCGGACCGAAGGCGACCGAGACGATGGTGAAGAGTCTTCTGTCAAAGACGAACGTCGTCCACTTGGCGACGCACGGATATGCCTACCAATCGCGGGACCATGTCAACGACTCGTTTGTTGCGCTCGCACCGGGAGAAGGCAACGACGGCATTCTGACCGTGTCCGAATTGTTGGCGAATGGTGAGGCACTCGTGGCGGATCTCGTGGTCCTCAGTGCATGCCAGACGGGTGTCGGCAACATTCAAGAGGGCGAAGGAACTGTAGGTTTGCAATACGCGTTTTTGGCTCGAGGTGCGCGAAGCGTTCTCGTGAGCCTGTGGAGCGTGAACGATAAGGCAACCGCGTTGCTCATGCGGCAGTTCTATCATCATTGGCTCGATGACATCGACGGACCGATGAAATCCGAAGCGTTGCGCCGTGCACAAGCCGATGTCCGCGGGACCGCCGGTTTTGAGCATCCGCGCTACTGGGCCGCATTTCAACTTGTCGGCGCGCAATAGTGCGAGAGCGTCGCGATCGGGCCAGCTGGCGAGCCGTCGCGTCGTTCTCGACGCTTGCGATCTTTTGTTGGTCCCTCGGCGCGCCGGCGCAAGCCACGCACCATGAAACGGGCAGTGCGCTCGACTCCATGGCCCGGAGGCTCGCGAGCGTTGGTACGGGAGAATCCAGAGCGCAATCGATAATCCTTTGGCACCGCGCTGCTGCGCTCTATCTCAGCGGGGGCCTCACGAAAAAGGCGGGGGAAGCGCTCCACCGTTTGGGCGAGGCTTACCTGGATGCGGGCGAGTTCGATTCCGCGCGCACGATTCTCTCACGCGCTCTGCGCCTCCGCCGCCCGAACACAATCGAAGGCGCCTGGACACTCCTCGACATGAGCCGAGTGATGGAGTCGCTGAGCCGATACGATTCTGCCTCGAAGTTTGCGAAACGCGCGCTGTCCACGCAGCGGCATCTCGGAAACACCATCGGCGAGGCTGCAGCGATCTTTCAGCTAGGTCAAATTGATGCTTCGCAGGGGCGAACGGCCCAGGCGTTGACTGAGTATCATCAGGTTCTGCGCCTCCAGCGAAAGGCGCACGACGTGAGCGGAGAAGGCCGGGCCTTGGCGGCAGTCGCCACACTGTACGCGGACGCGGGAAGGCTCGATTCCGCGGGCCACTACGGTGAGGGAGCGCTCAAACGCTTTAACGAAGCCGGTGATCGTGCGGCGCAAGCTTGGACACTCACAAGCCTCGCGCAGGTAAAATCGGGGTTAGGCGACACGGCCCAGGCTATCACCGTCCTGGATTCCGCACTGAAGATTCAACGCGCCATCGGAGATCACGCCGGCGAGGCGGCATCTCTTCATGAAATGGGAGACCTCAGCTTTGCAGTCGACTCAGTTGCGCGGGCCGAGACGAATTACAGACTCGCGCTCGAACTCGAGCAACGCACTCACTTTCGTTCCGCGGAGGCATGGAGTCTACAAGGACTCGGAAACGTGTTTCGCCTCTCACAACGACCAGATTCCGCGCTCGGATATTTCAAGCGCGCCGCCGAGGTGCAGCGGGCTGTCAAGAACTATCAGGGGGAAGCCTCTGCGCTGAGCGCCGTCGCAGGGATATATCGAGACAATGCCGAACGCTTTGCAGGCGCACGAGCGTTCGCTACGTCGTACTTTGAGCGCGCAGCCGCTGCCTTCCGCACGGTGTTGGAATACGCGGGCAGCGACGCGAATCGGATCGGCTTCGAAGAACAACAAAGGGAAACGTTCACCTTTTGGGCACTAAGCTGGCTCGATCGTGCCGGAAGCGACGGCGTCGACTCGCAGACCGCGATCAGTGCTGCTTTCGCCGTCAGCGAACGCGGGAGGGCGCAGGCGCTGCGTGCGCTCATGCGGCGCGGCGGTGGTGCAACGCAGCGTCCTAACGCCGTCGCCGATACCTCGCTGGATGGAAGCGACGCGACTGGACGGCGCCTTGCCGGCGAGGCCGACACGCTTTTGGCGCCTTATCGCAGCTCCCACGCCGTTGTGCTGAGCTATCTGCTCGCTGCCGATAGTCTCGTCACCTGGTTACTCGCGGCCGACGGCACGCTCCGAGTTGCAGTGCACCCGTTCTCGAGCGAGGCATACGCTCGGATTGACTCGGTCTACGCCCGCCTTGGAGTGCCTCTCGCATCGCCTGCCGCCCACGACCGAGTGGGTGCGACGGCAAAGGCGCTCGCCCCCGCGCCCGCGAATTCTCGCGGCGTGGGTCTCGATCCAACATCGAGCGTTCAACTTGATAGTCTCCTCGGTCACCTCTCGAGACTGTTGCTTCCAGACGAGCTGCAATTGCTGCCGCCGGGACAAGAGCTCCTAATCGTCCCCAGCGGAACGCTCTCTCGTGTTCCATTCGCTTTGCTTCGCGCGGGCAGCGATTCGGCGATGCTTGGACAGCGTGCCGCTCTTCGCTACGGACCTTCTGTATTTGCTCTGAACTCCGCAGACCACCGAGGTCGGGCTATACCGTCCACCGACGCGAAGACGCGAGCCGCGACGCTTGGAAGATCACTCATCGTTGGCGGCCCGCTGATGCCGCGCAGCGATCTAGGCAGCACTACGGATCGAGCGTTGCCGCCCTTGAGATGGGCCTTGGAAGAAGCGACTGTCGTCGGCCGCATGCTTGGTGCGCCGATTCTGACTGGAAGGAATGCGACGGAGACCACGGTCAAACGACGACTGGCAAGTGCGCCGATTATTCATCTCGCGACCCACGGTGTAATTTTCGACGATGAGGCACGCGCCCCGACGTCTTTTATCGCGCTCGCCGCGGATGGCGTAGCGGACGGTCACCTGACACTCAAGGAGTTGTCTGAAACTACAACGCCCCTAGCCGCCGACTTGGTGGTCTTGTCGGCCTGCCGGACTGCGACCGGCGTCGCGAAACAATCCGAAGGAATGCTCAGTTTCCCGCGCGCACTGCTGGCGAAGGGCGCGCGCTCCGTGCTCGTGTCTCTGTGGAGTGTGGATGATGAGGCCACGCAAGTTCTTATTCGCGAATTCTATGCGCATTGGCTGCACGACGCTGACAGGCCGACCCTAACCGAGTCGCTGCGCCGTGCCCAGGCCGCGCTGCGTAGAACGCCGGGACACCCCGAGTGGGAAGACCCATACTATTGGGCAGCGTTCGAGCTCGTTGGAGCGTCCTGAAAATCGACAAGCGTCCAACGAGGTGCAGGGCCGTCGGCACCCAGGTACGTTGCATCGCCTTTTCTCGAGCAAGGGTTCCAGTGACCCTCCTTAGGAACTTCAAGACACTCATTGCAAGCGGCGCCCTACTTAGCGTCGGCGCTCACCACGCCCTCGCCCAACCCACGAACCAAACTCCGCTTCCACCGCTCACAGGAACGCACTCCGTTGGACGAGCACAATTCGATTGCGTCGACGAATCGCGGCCCGACTCGACGACTCCGAGCGGTCACCGAGAGATCAATGCCTTGGTGTGGTATCCCGCCACTCCCGCACGCGAGGCCGAGCAGCCCGATGGATGCCGGCAAGTGAGCGAGGTATGCTGGTCCGAATACTCGAGGGGCCATCCCGGAATTCGCCCGACTCCGAACTTGAGATCAATACGGTCCCGCCACCCAACGGTCTTCGGGAATGGATCGCTGTCGCCGACAAGCTCAGAGAGTCATTGTCGTAGTAACAGTGGGACTGTAATCACGTCGCTTCACCCGCCAGGCGGCGGACGATCGTGCGAGTTACCTATATACGCCGGGAAGAGCCTGAAGCTTGCGGCTCTCCACAAGGTCAGCGTCATCCCGAGCGTCACGTTCGCGTCATGCCTGCGACCCAGTTCTGGAGCATGTGAGCATTTTGGCATCGGCTACGCCATACTTATATGAACAGCAGAGAGAGGCTGTCGTGTCCGAGTCGCGAAACGCGACACCGAATTGCGCATACTCGCACTTTAGACGACCCAGCGCTCGTGGGTCTTTGGGCTTTGCGGTCGGTCGTCCGATCGCTCCGAAAGAAGACCGTCTACGTCGAGTCGCTTGGCGGTCCACAAACAGAGACTAACCGTTCGATATCGCGCCGAAGGCGTCGAGACGTCGCGGGTTATTTGGAGCAACGCGTCGTCAATCGCCTGCCGCCTGAGATGATCATACGGCGCGGTGAGACAATCATGCGAAGTGATGAGATGATCGTGCCGCGCAATGACTCAAAGTGATTGCTCGGCGAGACGAGGCGCCGACGCGATCACAGGGCGAGGACGCGCAACGAGATCACATGGACCCGCGATACGCCGACCCGATCGTCGCTCCGGGGACATCGTACCGCGCGATCGACCGCACCGGGCGACGTGAGCAGGGCATCGTACTCGCCGCGAACGCGACCATACGCATTCGGCAACGCATCGTACCACGGAACGAGTCGAAGTGACCGCGCGATGAGTTTATCCGGAACCGTGCAACGCGCATCATGCTCCAACACACAGGCCATCATCCGATCCACCGAACGCATCGTACCGCGCGCAGAGCGCATTGGTCTACGCGCGCATCGCACCATGCAGCACGATGCAAACGATTCCACCGAGCGATGACCTCATTCGTCGCGAGGATGATGTGCCACGGCGGTCTCCGAACGCGACTGGACGTGCTGCGCGGCCGGTTAGATGGCTTGGTGCGTCGACTTTGCACCCACGCGGATCTCATCGAACGGTCTGCGGACCGCAGTTGCACCCGAGCCGACGTCATTGCCACCTGCCGGCCGACGATCGACACCCGCTGGCTCGCTATTCAGACTTACAAACGAGGGAGCTTCACCGCCCACCGATGAATCGCGCTAGTCGACGGTCGGACTCGGCACGGAACTGGACACAACCGCACCGTCCACTCATGCCATCCGGCGGAGATATACAGGGTAGAGATTCTCACACACAGGCGATGGTTGGACCAACGCCATCGCCCTACCTCTCCCGACACCTCTGCGGATTCGAGGACTTCGGCAGCACCGTCGGCAACCAAGCCGCGAAGCTCCTCGCGATCTCCGCAAACGGCGCCCCCAACGCCGCTTCGATGTTCGCCCGCCGCCGTTCGTCACTGAGCACCGAGGCATCCGACCGCACAACCGCATCCGACAACAAATCCTGCATTCGCAGCGCTCTATAAACGGGCGCGAGCCGCCCCGTCTGCTGCAGTTGCAACACAAAGTACCGCGCCAACGCATGATTGACCGGCGCCCGCTCGAAGTCGCCGCTCTGATACGCATTGAAATCGTCGCCATGCATCGTGAGCAGCGCCGTGAGCGAAACCGGCCGATCCGGATATCCGAGCTCGCGCAACAAGTCGCCGCGCCAATTCGGATCGCCGACCAGACGGTTGCCCTCCCAATGCGAGACCTCGTGCAGCGCGGCAAACCCTTCGTCGAGCCACGGCGGCGCGTCGGCGAAATCGCGTTTCACCAGCAGATGCGTGAGCTCGTGCAACAGCGTGCCGATCTCCGCTCCCGGAATCACCGCGACAATACTTTGATCGTTGGGTACTGAATAACCGATCGCGCCCGGATCGGCCGTGACGTGATGCAGCGTGGCGGCAAGCTTCCGCAGCGCGGCGGCATCGGGCACGAGATACACCGAGATCAACGTGTCGGGCACCGGCAGCTTGTACTCGTCGTTGAGGGCGACCACCGCGCGCTCGAGCGTCGACGCGATGTCGCCGAGCTGCCGGGCGCCGTGACCGCTCGCCGACGCGATCACGAAATGTTGCGACGCGAGCGTACTCGGCGACGTAACGCTCGCGAAGCGGCGGCGGAGCGCGCCGATCGCGCGAGTCGTGTCGTCGAGCGCGTAGAGGCGGTGCGAGATCTCGGAGTCGGTGAGCGGCGTCATGACCACCGACGCTCCCGTCCGCACCTGCTTCTCGCACATCCAGTAGTACAACTTGCTGCTCGTCGTCACGCCGACCGACGTGGTGATGACGGCTGTCGGACTCACGCCGCCGCTCAGCGCGACACCTGCTGCGTCGTTGTGACCGCACGCATCAGCCGCGCTGCGGACGTGGTCCGTGACGCCGGCCTGTCTGAGCGCGGTCTCGTAGTCGCGGAGCATCGCGCGAAACAATGGCTCGCCGAGCGAGCTGCGGCCCGCGCGGCAAAGCGTCGACGCCAGCATGAATGCGACTTCCCAGCGTCGTCCGTCCGGCGCCTCGCGGCGATACTCGAGCAAACTCGAAACCACCGTCGTGTCACCGCGCTTCCATCGATCGACGAGCGCGGGATACGGCTGGGCCGCGCGCGCGATCGGTGCAACGCAAACGGCAACGAGAAGTGCTCTACGGACGAGGGACGGGGCGCGCATGGGATCGAACACTCGTATCGGGAACGTTCTTCAACAAATCGTCGACCGACATCGTGTCGACCGCGGCCGCACCCGACGCCGGGCGCGCCGACATGGCGGAGAGGAGGGGAGCGTACGCCGAGCCGTCCTTCACGTCGACGTCGGCTTTGACGATGAGCGCGGTGAGCATGAGTCCACTGCCGAGCGCGGCGAGGATGAGCCCCGGCGACGTCGTGATGAACGCCCACTTCGCGCCCTGCGCCTCGCCGGTGAATTGCGTTTCGCCTTCCTCGAGCCGTCCGAGCACGAACGCGGCGCCGACGAGCGCCATGATCATGCCCGTGAGGAATCCCATATAGCGCGTCCACGTGCGCGCGAGCAGCGCGGACGACGCGTGCCGATACCGCCGCGAGAGCGCGTCGGTCTCGAGCGCGGCGACGATGCGCACGCCGGCGTAGCCCGCCGGCATGGTGACGCGCCCCGATCCGATCTGCTGCTCGAGCTGTTTGAACACCGAATCCGCTGCGCTATGGTCCGGCGCGTCGATGCGCTGCTGAATGTCGTGAATCTGCCAGAAGCTCGCGAGGACGAACACGCCGGTGAGCGCGAGCAACACGCCGCTCATGAGCGGGAGCAATCGGCGCCGCCACGAGGCGAGCTCGCGATCCTTCGCAACGCCCGGGTCAGCCATGGGGAAGGGGGCTGGCGTTGTTCACCCGCCTGCGGCGACGGGGGCTGTGTCAGGCTGGGGCGAACATACCACTTTGCGGGAGAAGCTTCAACCGTGGCAATGGTTCGTTGTCCGACAACGGGAGCTCGTCGCTATTTCTTCTTCGTCGCCAGCTTCTCGCGCAACTCGGTGATCCAATTCGGCGATACCACGAGCTGTAGTCCGCCGTGGTCAGTGGCCAACCCCAGAAAACGCTTGCCGTCGACGGACACGCCGAAGCCTGTGCGCTCGTCGAGGCCGCGATTGAGCGTCATCTGCTTCGAGACCGTGTCGCGCGAAAGCACGTGGACTCCTGCCGCGTCAACGGCGAGTCGCGACATCAGCATCGTCGCACCCTGCTGGTAGTACAGCTCCTTTCCGTCGGCGCTCCACTGCGCGAATCCGGCGCCGCCACTGGATACACGAACACTGGTGCGCGCATCAGGATACGACCGGATGTAGGCCTCGCGCGTGCCTGACTCCTCGCTGTAGTACGCCATCCATCGGCTATCCGGCGAGATGTCCGTCACCACCTCGAGGGCAGGCGTCACGAGCACCGCGCGATCGGTGCCAACCGAATCGAGGCGGACGGCACGGATGTCGTAGGAGCTGTTGATCCACGTGGTGTACACCAGCGATTTGCCGTCTGGCACAGCCCTGAGATTGTAGGGCATACCAGTCACCACCGCGGTCTTCTGCGGTGCGCCGCCGCCGTCCACCTGCTGCGACCAGATCGCTGATTTCCCGTCGGCTCCTTCCGCGATGAAGAAGATCTGCGTTCCATCGCTCGACCATGCCGGGAAGTGAGCGTTCTGTACGGTGGTGAGGCGAGTGAGCCCTCCAGCCGCAAGATCACCGATCCAGATATCGCTGCTCTGGCCGTCGAGAACGGTGACGGCAACGCGGCGGCCATCGCGCGAAATCCGCTGCTCCTGGTACACGCGTGCGTCGCGCGTGACCGGACTCACGCTTCCGTCTCGACCGAACCACGCGAGTCGTCGCCGCTCGTCGGTCCTGGCCGCGACGACGCCCCCATTTTGCGAGACGAAAATTTCCGCGTTGCCAGCGCCGGCGACGACTGGCCCAAGGACCGGCACCGCAGTTCCTACCGTGTGCCGGCGCTTTACATCGAGATGCACGGCCATGATCATGCCGTCGGCCTGCACATAGATCAGTGCGTCGTCGAGAACGGCCAAGGGACGAAAGCCGCGTACGCCGAGATGGGTGACCTTGGCATCGTCGAGCGAGGTCATGGCCAGCTCGGTGGTGCCGATTGCCGAACTTACGACTGCGAAGACGATGGTCTTGCCGTCACCGGCGAGGACCGGATACCAGTGTTCGGTTTCGCCCTTCGAGCTGTCAGGTTTCGTGAGCGCGACCAATCGGCCGCCTCCGTTGGCACTCACGCGCGAGAGCCCCCCAAATCCCGCGTCCGCCCCGAGCACGATCTCATCGTTGCCGGTCCAGACGGCGCCATCGTTCGTACTGCCGCTGCTGAGCGCCGCCGGCGCGCTGCCATCGAGCGCTACGCGCCGCAGCTTGGTGCCGGACTCGAATGCAATGGACTTCCCATCCGGAGAGAAGATGGGCTGCGTAGCGCGCTCGGTGCCCGGAATGGGACGCGAGTCCAGCCGGTCGGTGCGATACAGGTACAACTTCCACGCGCCCGATGCATCGGCCACCGAGTAGACCACCGCTGAACCGTCCGGTGAAATGGCAGCGGAATACGGTGGTCCCTCCAGCGGTCGCTCACTATCAGGCGTCGCCATGAGGAAGCGAACGACATGCCCGTCGCTCGCCGCCGCGCGAGGAGTGGCCAGTGACCACGCAACCGCGCCGACGCCAATGGCGGCGGATGCCCAGACGGCACGCTCGCGCCAACGCGCACGTCGCTCGAGGGGAGAGTCGGCGCGCGCGGCACCGGCCTGTCCGTACCGCGCGAGAAGCGCAGCATCACCTTGTCCCTGCAGGGCGAGGGCAAACTCGCTCGCGCTCGTGAAGCGATCGGCGGGCAACTTCTCGAGCGACTTGGCCACCGCCGCCGCGACGTTCGGCGGTACCGACTTGCGCCGTGTCGTCACGGGAGCGGCCGGCTCGGTGATGATCTTCATGATCACCGCCTGCGCCGACGACGCCGTAAACGGCGGGTCGCCCGCGAGCATTTCGTACAACACGCTGGCGAGCGAGTAGATATCCGACCGCGCGGAGATCTCGCGCTCGGCGGTCGCCTGCTCGGGGCTCATGTAGTGCGGCGTGCCGAGCGAGAGCCCCGTTTCCGTCATACGACCGCCCGCAGCCGCACTGACGGCGAGCGCGATGCCGAAGTC
Source organism: Gemmatimonadaceae bacterium (assembly GCA_036002925.1). Lineage (GTDB taxonomy): Bacteria > Gemmatimonadota > Gemmatimonadetes > Gemmatimonadales > Gemmatimonadaceae > JAQBQB01. Next base: position 9,508 of record DASYSU010000089.1, read on the forward strand.
CATCACCATCGCCCGGCCGTCGTGCAACAGGATGTTCTCCGGCTTGATGTCGCGGTGGATCACTCCATGGCGATGAGCATAGTCTAATGCATCCGCGACCTCGCGAGCGATGCGCACCGCCTCGTCGACGCCGAACTGCGTCTCCCGGTTCAGCTTTTCTCGAATCGTCTCGCCCTGGATGTAGGGCATGACGTAGTAGAGGAACCCGCCCGCCTCACCCGAGTCGAACAACGGCAAGATGTGCGGATGCTGGAGCGCCGCGGTGGTCTTGATCTCGACCACGAATCGCTCGGCGCCGAGGACGGCGGCGAGCTCCGGCTTCAAGACTTTGATGGCGACCTTGCGATCGTGCTTGACGTCGTGTGCGAGATACACCGTCGCCATGCCGCCCGCGCCGAGCTCGCGCTCGATACGGTAACGGTCCGCCAGAGCCCTTCCGACGTGCTCGAGGGTGTCCATCTCAGCGACGGATCGCC
>DASYSU010000090.1:0-1798 GCA_036002925.1 Gemmatimonadaceae bacterium
CCACGCACCGATCCGGATCCGGCGTCGATGTCGAGCGCATCGCCATGGATGCCGTTGATGGAGACGCCGCCCGAACCCGTATCGAGCGTGACGTTGCCTTGGGCATCGGTCAGGGTCAGGCCGCCCGAGCCGGTGTCGAGACTCAGCGCGCCGCGCGTATGCTCGGAGACAAGGCGTCCCGCGCCGACGCTTACGCGGAGGTCACCGTCAACATTGGTGACTGTTGCCTCGCCAACTCCCAAGTGCAGAGCGGCGCGCTGGCCCTTCGGAATACTGACGACGAGGTCGGCGTGGGCATCGAGCCCCGAGCCGTAGTCGTTGATCTCGACGCGACGGCGCCCGAATGAGTCGCGGTCACCGCCGTCGTCGAACGTCCCGTCATCGCTCACGCGCAACGTCGTACGCGAGCGATGATTCACGTCGTCGTAGACGATGCGGTCCGACGGATAGACAACGCGAAGCGTTTGCGCGCCTCGAATACTTCCAGTCGCTAGAGTCAAGCGAGACGCATCGCGCCCGCCTCGTGTGATCTCGACGACAACGTCCGATCCTGTTCCGGATTGAACACGCAGACGTCCCGCCAGGTTGTAGATCGCGACGCGGTCGCCGGCGATCGATCGTCGCTCAGTTTGAGCGCCGAGCGAGGCGAGTAGCGGGGCACAGAGGAGGGCGACGAGGATCAAACGGAGCGTGTGCCGTAGAGCGGTCATGCGCGCGGACCTTTGTCGGGGGTGATGAGGCCTGTTTGCCATTCAGACACTCCGGTGGACGCGATGGTTTGGAGCAATGCTGGCGAGCGGACGGCCAGTCTGGTACAATGCTTCGCTTCATCCCTACTACCTCTCTCACATCGGAGTTTCGATGCGCTGGTTGAAGCGAATTGGGTACGCGATTGGCGCCCTCATCGGGATCGTCATCGTCGCCTTCGGCGCCATCTACGCGATGAGCGAGATGCGATTCCGCCGGATCTACGTCGTGCCTGAGGAGCAAGTCGTGGTATCGGACGACAGCGTGACGCTCGCACGCGGCGCACATCTCGCGGCGACGGTCGGCTGCGCCGACTGCCACGGCGAAGGCCTGCGCGGCAACGCGATGTTCGATCGGGCGCCGATGGGACGCATGGTCGCGCTGAATTTGACAAGGGGCGAAGGTGGGGTCGGTGCTCAGCTCACCCCGGCGTTGATCGAACGCGCCGTGCGGCACGGCGTCTCACCGAGCGGGCAGGCGCTGCGAATCATGCCGTCGATCGACTATCAGTACATGAGCGACGCTGATCTTTCCGCGGTCGCGTCGTACGTGCAGCACCTGACGCCGGTGAACAACGTGCTCGCCCCGTCGCGCCTTTTGCCGCTGCCGCGCGTGCTGCTCGTGACCGGCGCTCTTCCGTTTCTACCGGCTGAACGAATGCGTGACTCGGCTGGGAAGCCGATGTCGGTGACGTCTGGCCCGACGAAGGAGTACGGTCAGTATCTGGCGACGCTCTCGGGATGTCGTTTCTGTCATGGGCCGGGACTCTCCGGTGGAAAGATCCAGGCAGGCGATCCGTCATGGGGGCCGGCGGCGAATCTCACGCCGAGTGGCAATCTCGGGAAATGGACCGAGGCACAGTTCGTTCAAACGATTCGAACCGGCAAACGCCCCGACGGTTCGTTGCTTCGCGCGCCCATGCCATGGAAAACGATCGCCAATCTGACGGACGAGGAATTACACGCCGTGTGGTTGTATCTGCAATCGATGCCCGCGCGGCCGTTCGGAACTCACTGACGACGGTGGAATCGGCTCAGCGAATATTTTCGAT